>NZ_JAMYLU010000016.1:0-181701 GCF_040318135.1 Mesorhizobium sp. M1295 | reverse complement strand
GTCGACCGCGAAGACAACCATGCACCCGGCAGCGTCCGTCTCGACGCAATTACATGCTTGACGTCCCAGCGGCGATTAGACAACCCCGTCAATTCGGCTGGGGTGGTTGTCAGGAATTCCCCTTCCCCAGCGGGGCGGCCTAACTCTTGGCGGTCTCTCCCGCCTCACGCAGCCTGGCGTATTGCAAGGTGACGGCGCGAAGGTTCTGCTTCAACCAGTCGGCCATTTTTTCTTCTTCGCTGAGATTCTGCTGAAGAGAGTTGGTTGCCTGACTAAACCCTCCGGCTTCGGCGAGTACGAGCAATGAGTTGTAGGCGGCGATCTCGTAATTTTCGAATGCAAAGTTGGCGAAGCTGTTCTTGAGGATTTCGTCGCCGGCTACGGAATGTCCCATCGCCGCCATGCTGCCGACCATCGACATGGCCGTGTCTTTCAATGTGGAATGGTCCTCGCCGAGGCCATCCAGAATGGATTCCAGCCGGGCGATCTGCCCTTCGGTCTCCGTGATATGCTGCTGCAGGCGATCGGCGACCTGCGGATAGTTCTCGATCCGCTTGACCTGAGGCTTCATGATCGAAAGTGCCTGGTTCTCCATGGCGTGGGCGTTGCGCAGCCCAACAATGAAGATCGAACGGGTTTCGGAGTTGACGTCAGTGTCCATAGGATTTCCTCGCGATTTGATTTGTAGAACCAAACCTCGGCTTCGCCGATTTGTTCCTGGCGAGATTTGATGGACTCGTACCTATTCTTGGTCTTTAAGCAGCGCTGCACAAACATCGCTCACGACCTGCGGCAGGACGTCGAAAGCATAGCCGATGTGAAGCCGCTCAGGCGGCGTGTGGTAGTCTCGTCCCCACGGACCGATATTGATGGTGGGAATGTTGGCTAGCCCACCTGACTTCGGCCAGCGAATGCCGTCCCGCCACATCGGCGTGTTGCGGGCGACGACCTTGAGACCGGACTCGGCCGCCTCGCCAAAGAAGCTCATATCCGAGATGCCGGCGAAATAATCCGCACAGCCGATTGCCGAGCCATAGCGGGCGCTTGCGTCGGCCGCGACGTCCGAAGCGATCGCCCGCAGCCGCGCCGCTGCCGGCCGGTCCGAAAGGTTCGTCGGCAAGTAAGGTATCGAGCCGAAGCCGGTGACGATTGCCGGTCCCGGCAAGCGGCTCAATCGCCATGCCTAGTCGGTGACCAGCCGGCATTGCTCCGGCAGTGGAAGATCGCGGGCGGCAAGCGAAGCCCCAACGGCGCCAAGCCTCGATCTTGCCTCCGCGTCGAGACGGTCCAGCACTGCCTCGTAACGATGCAGGGGGATTGTTTCGAGGAGATCGATCGCGGCGCTGCCGTGCTGGAAGTGCCGCCGCCGCTTCAACTCCGCCAGGCAGGCCGAAGCAGCATCGGCGCAAAGCCGGTCGAAGCGTTCGAGCACCTCATCCGGCGTCCGGCGATAGCTCAGCACGTTGAAGGTGGCGAACGCCGCAGCCGGCGTGGTCACGTCATAGCCGGACTTGCCGTCGCGAATGCTGAGCAGACTCGGCGGTGTACCCGGAAGCGACCGGGAGTCGTCGGTCAGCTCCGATGCCCATTCCACCCGGGCGGCTATGGCCGCGGCAATGGTCGCCGCATTCAGGCCACTCAACGGAAAGCCGCTATGCGCGGGAACGCCGACGACATGGGCCGTCGGAAGCAGCTTGCCGACCGTTCCAAGCGCGATGACGCGACCCTTGCTGCCGTCCCCGTCGTCGGCGATCGCATCGAGATTGATCGCCGCGAAAATGTCCAACTCGTGCTCGCCGGCTATCTCGGTGAGAACCTGTGCCGCTTTGCGCGCACCGGCAGAATTGTTCTCTTCGTCGGGAACCGCGATAAACAGAAAGTTTCCCGCCGCGTTGGTGCTTTCGGCGAATGCGGCGCAAACCGCCAGCCCGGCGGCCAAACCGGCCTTCATGTCGAGCAGCCCGCGGCCGGCGAGAAACTCCCCCGAGGCGAAGTCGTCCCGCGCCCGCCTCACGGCAGGCGCCTCGGCCATGGCCAAAGTTTTTCTTAGCGCTTGGGTGAGTTGTTGCGGCTGGGTGGCCAGATCCTCCAGATCGCCATAGTCGCGCGTCGTGACGGTGTCGTAGTGACCGGTCAGCACGATGGTGGCGCGGCCAGTACCGCGGACCAGCATCGCCACGCAATGGCGGCCATCTTCCGGCTCGACCTCTATGGTCCAGGTTCCGCGTGGCGAAACGCGGCTTCGCGGCGTAACTCGTCTGCCAGCCACGGGCCGAACGAGGCTTCGCCGCCGGTCCCGGTGACGCTCTTCTGCTCGGTCAATGCGATGGCCCAGCGCATGGCGCGCCCGGACAGGCTGCTTTTCGCCTCACCGTTCATCATTGTGCCCGATACAAGATGCAGGAGAACGAGCTTAGCGCCAGCAGGGCGATTTCCTCAAGAGTTGCGTTGCGCCGGCTTACATCCTCCTGGCTTCGTCAGAAGCCGGTTGTTTCACCGGGGCTTGCTTCTGGTCACAGGTGGCCGGCCGATGCTGTAAGCTTCGCGCGAACATCCGCCACCCCGGTTCCGCTTTCGGTTGATCTGTCTTTTCTTTGACGCGAGCGTCCGACGCCCAATCCGAAAGAGCACCCCTCGCATACCCTGTCGGGAACAAAGCTTGGGCTGCGTGCTTATGGGATTGGCTGCGGTATTTCCAAGGCAGCCAGATCGGAGAAAGACATGAAGAAGAAGACTTGGAAGAAGCCCGTCATGTGCGAAGTCGCGGCGGGAATGGAGATATCGCGCTATTTGCCTGCCGAAATCACCACAAAGAAATGACATTACGCAACCGGCGGGTACGGCATCGGCTGTGCTCGACCGGTTCGCGACATTGCTGGAATAGAGAAACGCGGAGTTTGTCACGGCGTGTGGATTAGGATCATCGGGTCCGCCGCGGGTGGCGGTTTTCCTCAGTGGAACGCCAACGACAGGCTGAACAGGGCCGCGCGGGCGGGTAATCCTGGGGTCCGCCCGCGTCTTCAGACGAGTGTTGCGGCATCTCCAGACGGGCGACACTGGGTGCTTTTCAATGCCTCTCCCGATATCCGCCAGCAGATTGCTGAAAACCCTGAACTCCAACCGCATCCGGAGATGTCGGCACGCGCCACACCGCTGGCAGCCGTCGTCCTGACCGGCGCCGAGATCGACCAGATTTCGGGGCTCCTCAGCTTGCGTGAGCGGCAACCCTTCGCTCTTTATGCAACGGAGCAGGTTCTGGCGGTTATCGCCTCCAATTCGATCTTCGATGTCCTCGATGCTCAGATTGTTTCGCGCCGCTGCCTTCCTCCTGAAGGCTTCATCGATCTTTGCGATGCCGAGGGCGCGGAAATCGGCATCCGCATCGAGGTGTTTTCCGTTCCTGGCAAGGTGGCGCTCTTTCTTGAAGATGGCGGCCGACAGGATCCGGAGCTCCGTTCCGCCGATGGCGGCACGATCGGGGTTCGTCTGATGGAGGGGAGCCGCTCGCTGCTCTTCATTCCCGCTTGTACAGCCGTCGATGAATCGCTGCGGCAACGGATTGCCGGCGCCGACATGGTTCTCCTCGACGGCACAGTGTTCACGGACGACGAGCTGATCACGGCCGGCGTGGGCGTGAAGACCGGCGCGCGCATGGGACACATCGCCATGTCCGGACCGAACGGTGCGATCGCATGTCTGAACCACCTGCCGGTCGACCGCCGGATTTTCATCCATATCAACAACACAAATCCGGTTCTGGACGAGGAATCGCCCGAACACGCGGCGGTGCGCGCAGCTGGATGGGAGATTGCGCAAGACCGGATGGAGCTCATGCTGTGAACGATTTTTCCGACGTGGTCGGCCGCGGCCTCAATGAACAAGATTTGCGCACAGTCCTTCTGCAGGTCGGCCGCGAGCGTTATCACAACCGACACCCCTACCATCGCAGAATGGTGGAGGGAGCGATGTCGAAGACCGAGCTGCAGGCCTGGGCGCTCAACCGCTACTGCTATCAGGCGGCCATCCCGCGCAAGGACGCCACCATCCTGTCCTACGCCGAGGATCCGGCATTCAGGGCCGCATGGCGCAAGCGCATCGAGGACCATGACGGCGAGGACGGCCGGAGTGGCGGAATTGCGCGCTGGCTGCATCTCGCGACGTCGCTCGGCCTTGAGTCGGAAGAGGTGAAAAGCCAAAGGCTGGCGCTGCCGGCAACACGCTTCGCGGTGCAGGCGTATGTCAATTTCTGCGCGTCCCATACGCTGCTCGAAGCAGTTGCTTCCTCCCTCACCGAACTCTTCTCGCCCGATATTATCGCAGAACGCGTGCCAGCGATGCTGGCGCGATACGACTTCGTCAGGGCCGACACGCTCGCCTATTTCGATCGGCGGCCCGATCAGGCCGCACGCGATTCCGATTTCGCGCTGGGCTACGTGCTTCGCTACGCCGATACGCCGGAACGTCAGCAGAAGGTTGTCGACGCCTTGGTCTTCAAGTGCGATGTGCTCTGGGCGATGCTCGACGCGCTCGACTACGCATATGGGCGTGACGGCGTCATACCCCCTGGCTGCTTCCGGCCGGAGACCAACGGATGACAGCGGACCGCCGGAGAGGGATTGTATCGGCGCAATCTCGCCCGCGCCTCGCGCCCTATGTACGCCTGCGTTTCGATCCCGTCCGGAATGCCTGGGCGGTGCTGGCACCCGAGCGCGTTCTGTGGCCCGATGCAATCGGACTGGACATCCTCCGGCGCTGTGACGGCAAGACGTCAATCAGTGCCATCGTGAGGGAGCTTGCTTGCGAATATGACGGTCAGGGCCAGGAAATCGACGCCGACGTCGGCGCCTTCCTGCAGGAATGGGCAGACCGGCTGTTGGTGCGGCTGTGACGCAGGCGCCGTTCCCTCCGATCGCGATGCTGGCTGAGCTGACGCATCGCTGCCCTCTGCAGTGCCCCTACTGCTCCAATCCCATTGATTTGCTGAAAGCCGACCGTGAAATGGAGACGGAACGCTGGCTCGACGTGTTCGAGCAAGTGGCGGCTATGGGCGTTCTTCAAGTGCATCTTTCGGGCGGCGAGCCGACGCTGCGCCGGGACCTCGAACAGTTCGTGTCAACGCTGTCGCAAACCGGTGTCTACACCAACCTCATCACGGCCGGCGTCGGCCTTGCCGGCATCCGTCTGGAAGCACTTGCCAGCGCGGGGCTAGACCATGTTCAGGTGAGCTTCCAGGGTGCCAATGCCGAAACCACCGCGCGGATCGGACGCCATTCCGGCGCCCACGCGCAAAAGCTCGCTGCCGCCAGACATGCGCGGGCCCTCGGACTGGCGCTGACGATCAATGCGCCGATCCATCGGCACAACATCGCGGAAATTCCCGATTACATCGACCTGGCGCTCTCGCTCGGCGCCGAGCGGCTGGAGATTGCCAACGTGCAATATGCCGGCTGGGCGTTGCTCAATCGTCGCTATCTGCTGCCCGACGGCGCCTCGATAGAGCATCAGGTCGCGACCGTGGAGGCCGCACGGGCACGTCTTGTCGGCGTGCTGGAGATCGATTTCGTGGTGGCGGATCATTTTGCGACCTATCCCAAGCCCTGCATGGGCGGCTGGGGGCGCGATGCTTTCGTCATCGCACCGGACGGCTTGGTGCTGCCCTGTCATGCTGCGATGACCATTCCATCGCTGCGATTCGAGCGCTTCGGCTCTCGGCCGCTGGCCGACATTTGGCGGGACTCGCCGGCATTCAACGCCTTCCGTGGGACGGACTGGATGCTGGAACCCTGCCGCAGCTGCGAGCGCCGTGATGTCGACTGGGGCGGCTGCCGTTGCCAGGCGCTGGCGCTGGCCGGCGATGCTGCGGCGGCCGATCCCGTATGCGTCAGGTCGCCCCTCCATGCCCGGATGGCGATGCTGCTCGAGGAGACGCTTCCGCCGTCCGATGCGAGGACCGGCGGAGACCTCATCCCGCCCTTTGCCTTTCGCCGTATCGGCCGCACATGATCTCGATCAAGAGTCCGGGGCCACCCTCGTTCTCACTCGGCGGCTGGAAGGAACAGTCGAGGTGAGGCCGATCCAGATCTGACCAGCCGTCACCACAAGGCCGTGAATATCCAGAGTGGAACCTTTTCAATGGCGGGGAATTAATCCAACTCCGCCTCGGTCAGTCACTGCGGGAGAGGGAGCTGCAGCGGAATGAGGCTGGCGCTTGCTGTTCTTGCCCTGTTGCTTTTCGTCGCTGCTCCCGGTCTTGCCGAGCCTCAGACGGTGGTAATCGGCTATCTCGGCCAGTCGCGCAAGCCGCCCTTACAGTTGGGTCCGCTGGACCAGTTCGCGACAGATGACGGGCTGCAAGGCGCACGTCTTGGCATCGCCGACGACAATACGACCGGGCGCTTTCTCGGCCAGCATTTCCGGCTGGAGGAGCGAGTGCTGAAGCCCGCCGAGGCGGCATCGGACGCGATAGGCCAGTTCGCTGGCGCCGGCCTTGCGTTTGTCGTCGCCGATCTTGACGCTGTGCCGCTCACGCAGGCGCTTGCGGCGCTTGGCGCCGAGAAGATGCTGCTGTTCAACAGCCGCGCTACCGACGATGCGCTGCGCCAGCAGGACTGCAGGAAGAACCTGCTACACACCATTCCAAGCCGCGCCATGCTCGCCGACGGCCTGGCGCAGTACCTGGTGTGGAAGCGCTGGCAGCGCTGGTTCCTGCTTGTCGGCACGCATTCTGCCGACCAGGCGATGGCCGCCGCTTTTCGCCGCGCGGCGCAACGTTTCGGGGCCGAAATCACCGTCGACCAGCCATGGACGTTCCGTCCGGCGAACGGACGCGCTGATACCGGCCATGTCACGCTGCAGTCAGAAATACCGGCCGCCACGCAGGTCGCCGATTATGATGTATTGGTCGTCGCCGACGAGGCTGACGAATTCGGCGCCTATCTCGATGACCGCACGGCACTGCCGCGACCGGTCGCCGGCACGCAAGGGCTGGTTGCGGCCGGTTGGAGCGCCGTCACCGAGGAATGGGGAGCGACGCAGTTGCAAGACCGCTTCCGGAAGCAGGCGGGGCGATGGATGACGCCGAGCGACTATGCCGCCTGGCTCGCCGTGCGCAGCGTCGGCGAGGCCGCGACGCGGCTGCGCAGCGTCGATCCGTCAGCCATCGCCGGCTACATGCGCGGCGACGATTTTCTTCTCCCCGGTTTCAAAGGCCAAGGGCTCAGTTTTCGTCCATGGGACGGGCAACTGCGGCAGCCGATCCTGATTGCTGGGCCTCGCCTGCTGGTCTCCGCCTCGCCGCAGCCCGGCTTCCTGCATCAGCGGACGCCGCTCGACACGCTTGGCATCGATCTCGAGGAGAGCGCATGCCGCTTTTGACCGCAATCCTCCTGGTGGTGTCCGTGCTTATCTCGGTCGGTCCTGTTGCTGCCGAAACCGTCTACGTGTCGAACGAACAGGACAATGCGGTTGCCGTCGTCGACGGGGCAAGTATGAGCCTCTCGGCAACGATCGACGTCGGACGGCGGCCGCGCGGACTGGCGCTTTCCATTGACAAGAAGACCCTCTTTGTCGCTGTCGGCGACGACAATCGCATCGATGTCGTCGACCTTGCCAAGAGACGAGTGGTCGGCCAACTGCCTTCGGGAGCCGATCCGGAATTCTTCGTCGTGCATCCCGACGGCAAGCGGCTGTTTGTGGCCAATGAGAACGACAATCTGGTCTCGGTAGTGGAAATCGCCTCGGCCAAGGTCATCGGCAACGTCGATGTCGGTGTCGAGCCCGAGGGAATGGCGGTCAGCGCGGACGGCCGTTACGTCGCCTGCACCTCGGAGACGACGAGCATGCTGCATCTCATCGACGCCGGCACGCTCGATCTCGTGGATAATTTGCTGGTCGACACGCGACCGCGCGCCGCGGCGTTCTCCCCGGACGCAAAGCGGCTTTGGGTCTCTTCCGAGATCCGCGGCACGGTGACGGTCTTCGACACCTTAACACGGGCTGAAACCGGCAAGGTCCAGTTTGAGGTGCCGGGTATTCGCCGCGAAGGCGTCCAGGCCGTCGGCATCGAGATGTCGCGTGACGGCGGCACTGCGTATGTCGCGCTGGGTCCCGCAAACCGGATCGCCGAGATTGACACGGCCACGCTGGCGGTGCGCCGCCTTTATCTTGTCGGCCAGCGGCCATGGCACGTCGCGCTGGCAGACGATCAGAGACGCCTATTCAGCGCCAACGGCAATTCCGGCGATATCTCGGTCATCGACCTTGAGAATGAAGAGGTGGTCAAATCGCTGCCGGTCGGGCGCGGTCCGTGGGGCGTCGTAGTTGGGCCATGAAAGCGCTGTCGCTCGACAATCTGGGGCACAGTTTCAAGGACCGGCGGGTGCTCGACGCTATCTCCTTCTCGGTCGAGCAGGGCAGGATGTGCATCCTGCTTGGTCGCAACGGCGCCGGCAAGACCACCTTGTTCTCGCTGATTACCGGTCTCTATCACGCTCGTTCTGGCTCGGTGCAAGTGTTCGGACACGCCATGCGCACCGACCCTGCGACCGCGCTCGCCCAGATGGGCGTCGTCTTCCAGCAGCAGACGCTCGATCTCGATCTCACGGCGGGCGAGAACCTACGCTATCACGCCGCCCTGCATGGTCTTGCCGCCGACGTTACCAAGGTCCGAACACGCGAGGAACTCGGCCGCCTCGAAGTCCTCGACAGGCTCGGCGATCCCATCCGCTCATTGTCGGGCGGCCAGCGGCGGCGTGTCGAGATCGCCCGTGCGCTCATGCACCAGCCGCGCCTTCTCCTGCTCGACGAGCCGACCACCGGACTGGACGTGCCCGGGCGCCGGGCACTGGCGCAGCATGTTCGCGGCTTATGCCGCGAACGCGGCATTGCGGTATTGTGGGCGACGCATTTCCTTGAGGAGGTGACTGCCGAAGATGATGTTGTCGTGCTTCACGGCGGCCGTGTGCGATGGGCAGGCCGCGCCGATCGCATTACCGCCGAACTCGGCGTCGGCAGCATGGCAGACGCGTTCGCTCGCTTGACGGAGTCGGCATGATAACCCGTCATGCGCTGCGGGCGCTCATCGGCATCTTGCAGCGAGAACTGCTTCGCACGCTGCGCCAGCGCGGCCGCCTGATCTCGGCGATTGCCCGGCCATTGGTATGGCTGGCCATCTTCGCCGCCGGCTTCCGCTCCGTGCTCGGCCTGTCGATCACGCCGCCTTACCAGACTTATGTGCTGTATGAAGTCTATGTGGTGCCCGGGCTGGCCGCGATGATGCTGCTGTTCCACGCCATGGCCAGTTCGCTGGCAATGGTCTATGACCGCGAAATGGGCAGCATGCGTCTGTTGCTGACCGCGCCGCTGCCGCGCTGGTATCTGCTCGGCGCTCGCCTGCTCGCCAGTGTGGTCGTCGGCCTGCCGCTCGTGTACCTGTTCTTGCTGATCGCGCGCTACTGGGACGTGCGGCCACCGATGCTCGGCTATCTCGCGGTTCTGCCGGCGCTGGTGCTGTCCGGGCTGATGCTTGGCGCCTTCGGCCTGCTCGTCTCGTCAGTATCGGCCCAGATGGAGAATTTCGCCGGGGTGATGAACTTCGTCATCTTTCCGATGTTCTTCGCCTCGACCGCGCTCTATCCACTGTGGCGACTTGCCGAGGCTGGTCCGGTGCTTGCGACGGTCGCAGCGCTGAACCCGTTCAGCCATGCAGTCGAGCTGATCCGCTTCGCGCTCTATCTGCGCTTCGAGCCGGTCTCATGCCAAGTAGTTCTGGCCTGCCTCGTCGTGTTCTTCCTCGCCGCGGCGGCCGCTTATGATCCCGGTCGTGGCCTGTGGTCGCGACGCGGCGAGCAATGACTTTCATTTGAGCGAATAGAGGTAGGCAGCCACGTCCCGCGCCTCCTGCTCGGAAATTCTGGTCGAAGGCATTGCCGTATGCGGGCTGATCTCCCTTGCCGCACGGATCCAGCGGATCAAGTTTTCCGGCTTGTTGTACAAGACGCCGCCGACGTAAACCCGGTTGGCCAAGCTGGCGTCGAGGCGCGGGCCGACCAGCCCTTGCGCTCCGGGAACGCCGGTGATGGTGTGGCAACCGGCGCAGCCATTGGCCATCATGATCGGTATGGCGCGGGCGCCGACACCGCCGGTCGCATCGTCGGCCTTCTGCTCGACCCGACGGCTTTGCTCGAAGTACAACGCAATCCCGGCCAGGGCTGCAACGAGCACGACAATTACCGCAGCGCCGATTATGGCTTTAGACAGCGTGAAGCGCATGCGGCGCCTCCTTTCGGCTGCTCGAGCGGATCCACAGGCCGGCCAGCAGCAACGCCGCGCCGCCATAGATCAGGCCGGCCGGAACCCACATCACCAAACCGGCGAGTTGCTGGTCCTCGAGCGGACTAAGGCTCCACAATTCTGCGCCGGCGGCGTTTTCCGGGTACCACAGCCTTGGCGAGACCAGCAGCAGCACTCCGAGCAGGCCGGTGTGCAGCGAGGTGAAGAAAAGGTGCATGACCGCGCTGCCATAGGCTTGTTCGCGGCCGGGGCGCGGCAGCAGCACCCACCAGAACAGCAGGCCGCTACCGAGGAAGCTGGCATGTTGCGCATAGTGCAGGGCACCCTGTCCAAGCGCTGCCTCGAACAGGGCCGGAACGTGCCACGCCCATATCGCGACGCCGTGCAGGACGGTGGCGGCTGCAGGGCGGCTGATGGCGACCCAAACCGCTCGCAGCATCTTGGCGTGCCCGGCTGTGCCCAGCGCCTGCCGCAGCTTGATCGGCAATGCCCACATCATCGCCGCGGCCGGACAGGAGGCGACCAGCAAGGGCGCCGCCACCGCCATCAGCAGCTCATGTTCGATCATATGGGCGGTGAAAACGCGCTCACCCAATGCATGGAGCGGATTGACCAGCGCTGCTGCCAGAATGACCCAGCCGGCCGCGAACAGCAGGGCTTGCCACAGCCGCAACGGGCGGCTGCGAGCACTCCGCCGCCACAACCGAGCGGCTCCAGCGGTGTAAAGCAGTGCGATCGCTGCCAACGGCAGCGTAATTGGCAGCGCCAGCGTCCAACCGGCCTGAGGGGCGCCGGCACCGTAGCAGATGGAGGTCGAGAAGAGCGCCTCGAAGCTCATCGTATGCAGCCGTCAAGAATGAGCGAGGCAGCGCCCTGCATGACGATTACCAGCGTAAACAGCACCGCGCTTAGAATACTGACATTGGCGACGAAATCTTCGGTGCCGCGCGTACGCTCCGGTTTGAAGGCGGCGCCGCCTTGCTGTCGCGCCCGCCACGAAAGCGCGCCGCCGAGCAAGGCCAGCACCGCCAACACCAACGCAATGACGGGGATGATCGCAATCCTGTGAGCGCACTGCCACTCGACAACCGCGTAGTTCAGTTGCGTCGATACCGCCCAGGCCAATGGCCCCGACAACAGCCCACCCCAGGAAGTTCCGTACCGAACCGCACGCATCTCAACCCAGCCTCGGCGTCCAGTAAATAAACAGATAGATCGGGATCCAGGTCGCGACCACGAAATCCCAGTAGAAGACGTTGTCGCCCACATCCCCGAAACGCCGGCCGCTATAGCCATGGCGCGTGAACATCAGAACCGTCAGCACCAGCGTGTCGCCGACATCGGTGATCAGATGTGTGGTGTGGAGGCCGAGCAGCACCCACAGCATCGAGCCATACGCATTGGTATCCCAATAAATGTTGAGGGCCGGAAATTCGAACCAGCGCACGACAAGCGGTGCGATGCCGAGCAGCGACATCACCAGCAGGCCGATGCGCACCGGCACCATGGCACAGGCTTCGGCGTAGCGGTTCAGTATGTGGTTGGGCACCACGCTGGCGAGCAGCAACAGCATGACGATGGTGCCCGGCCAATGGTTGGGCGGCGGCACGCCGAGCGGCCATTCGGGGGACAGGTAGGCAAGGTAGAGATAGGCGCCTGCGGCGAGCGCGAAACCAGTGCCCTCAAGCGCCATGAAGGCGAGGGTGCCCCACCAGGTCGGGCTGCGCGGTCCGAGCCCGAAGGTCGGGAGTTCGGAAAGATCCGCGGCCGGGCGCTGTTTCATTCCTCGTCCTCCGGATCGCCTTTCGGCCAGAACCAGCCGATCAAGGTGATGGCGATCGGCCCGGCTCCCCAGACCACCGCCCACGGGCTGAAGATCGAATAGAGAAAGGTGGCGCCCACGGCGAGGGCGGCGAATAACGGCCAGATCGATGGCGTCGCCGACTTCTCGCGCACATCGGGATGCGCCTCTGCCACGGTCGAAATAACAAGTTCGCGCACGTCGACACGAAGCCCAGTCGCCACCGGCAGCGTATCGCGTTCGGCCCACAGCGGCTCGGCATGTGTAACCACCGGAATATGGGCGAAATTGTAGTTAGGCGGCGGAGACATTGTCGCCCATTCCAGAGTGCCCGCATTCCAGGGATTGTCCCCGGCCGGCGCGCCCCTCAAGGCGCTGTGAACCAGGTTTATGGTAAACAGCACGAAGCTCAGGAACAGGACGACCGCGCCGGCTGTGATGAACAGGTTGATGTTGCCCCAGCCGAGCTCCGCCGGATAGGTGTAGACCCGGCGCGGCATGCCCCACAGCCCGACAATGTGCATCGGAAAGAACGCCGCATTGAAGCCTATGAAGGCAAGCCAGAAGTGCCAGCGTCCGAGACGCTCGTTCATTATCCGGCCGGTGATCTTGGGGAACCAGAAATAGGTCGCGCCGAGCAGCGGGAACACCGACCCGCCGATCAGCACGTAATGGAAATGCGCGACCACGAAATAGGTGTCGTGCACTTGCAGGTCCAATGGGACCGAGGCCAGCATCACGCCGGTCAGGCCGCCTGCGACGAAGGTGAAGAAGAAGCCGAACACGAACAGCAGCGGCGTCCTGACTATCGGCTTTCCGTCCCACAATGTCGCCAGCCAGCAGAAGATCTGCAGCCCGTTCGGGATGGCGATCAGCATGCTCGACGCGGTGAAGAAGCTCGCGCCGAGCTTCGGCAAGCCGGTTGCGAACATGTGGTGGACCCACAGGCCGAACGACAGAAAGCCGACCGAAATCAGCGACAGAACCATGCACAGATAGCCGAATACCGGACGCCGGGCGAAAGCGGCGATGATCGAGGACACCATGCCGGTGGCCGGCAGGAAAATGATGTAGACTTCGGGGTGGCCGAAGAACCAGAACAGGTGCTGGAAGAGCAGTACGTCGCCACCCTCGGCGGGATTGAAGATATGGGTGCCGACCAGCCGGTCGAGGATCAGGAACGTCGACGTGATCATGACCGCCGGCATGGCGAACACGATCACGAAGGAGGTGACCAGCATCGCCCAGACGTAGAGCGGAATCTTGTCCAGCGACATGCCCGGCGCGCGTTGCTTCAGCACGGTGACGATGGTGGCAACCGCGACCGCCAACGATGACACTTCGGTATAGGTGATCATCTGCGCCCACACGTCGGAACGCTTGCCTGGCCCGAATTCAGGGCCGGACAGCGGCACATAGGAGAACCAGCCGACGTCGGGCGCCATGTCGAGTGCAAACGACACCCAGGCGAAGAGGCCACCGGAGAGATAAATCCAGAAGCTGAATGCATTGAGGCGCGGAAAGGCGATGTTGCGGGTGCCGACCATCAGCGGCACGAGGTAGATGCCAGTCGCCTGAACGATCGGCACTGCAAACAAGAACATCATGGTTACGCCATGCATGGTGAACAGCTGGTTGTAGCGGTCGGGCCCGATCAGCCCGCGCTCCGGCCCCGACAGTTGGATGCGCATGGCAACGGCGCTGAGGCCACCGAGGCACAGGAAGAAGAAGGCGGTGATCAGGTAGCGCCGCGCGACAATTTTGTGGTCGACGCTCGAGAGCGCACCGATGATGCCCGGTGCCGTCTGCCATGTCCGCGCCAGCCAGCGGTCAAGGCTGGCGTCGTCGAGGCCGGTATCGCGAGGACCGTCGTGCTCGGGAGCTAGGTCACCCTTTTGTGCTGCGGCGCGTTGCTGGGCGAGGTCACGCTCATGGGCTAGGTCGGCGCTGCTCATTTCAGGCCCTCGAGATAGGCTACGATCGCATTCAGCTCGTCCCCGTTTAGTCCCACTACGGGCATGTGGGCACCTGGCTTGATCCCTTGCGGATCGGCTATCCAGGCTGCGAGATTGCCGCGGCTCATCGCCAGCGTTCCGGCAGCGAGCGTCTGCCGGCTTGCGATATGTGTAAGGTCGGGAGCGACCGTACCGCCGGCGATGGTGCCGCCGATCTTGTGGCACATCACGCAAGGCCGTTTGAGGAATAGGTCATGGCCGGCTTTTGCCTCGCCAGAGGCAGGAGCGACCGCCGGCCGCAGCTGATCGTTCAGCCACGCGTCGAAGACGGGCCGGGGTTCGGCGACGATGAAGGTGCTCATATTGGCGTGCTGCGCGCCGCAGAACTCGGCGCACTGGCCGCGATAGACGCCGGGCTTGTCCGCCTTCAGATCGAGAACGTTCTCGTGGCCTGGAATGAGGTCCAGCTTGCCCGAGAGGTTCGGCACCCAGAAGGAATGGATGACGTCGGTCGAGGTCACGACAAGCCGCACCGGCTCCCCCGCCGGGATATGGATTTCATTGGCGGTCGTCAGGATGCGGTTCGGCTGATCGTTTTCGTAGCGCACCTCCCACCACCATTGATGCCCGGTCACCCGGATCGTCAGCGCCGCATCCGAGCCGATGGCGGCGAGCGTCCGGTTAGCGAAGTAGCTCAGCAGCGTCAGGCCGACCAGGATCAGGGCGGTAGCGGCGAGTGCGGCGACGACAATTCGCATCTTGCTGCGCTCGGCGGCAGCGTCGAGGACAAGCGGATCGCCGAGCGGCGCCGGGCGCCGGGCCAATGGCGTAATCAGCACGGCCATCACCAGAAGCCAGACCGCCGTGCACAGCGCGGTGAAGAACCAGATCAGCCATGCAAGCTCGCCCGCGGCCGGGCCTTTCGGGTCGAGCGCGGATTGCCAGCCGCTGCATCCTGCAAGGAGCAGCATGCAGGCTGTGCTGCAGCACACCCTGCAAAGAAGGCGGTTCACGGCGACTTCCCCAGCGTCGCGGCGTCCGGCAGGCGATTTTCGGATGGATGGGGCATCATGTCGTCGTCGCGGCTCGGCGCAGCGGACTTTGGCGCGTTGCCGCTCAGCGCGCGGACGAAGGCGGCAAGCTCCCAGATCTGGTCGTCAGGGATCTTGTCGCGGAAGCTCGGCATGCCGTTCGGCCGGCCGTCCCTGATCGTGGCGTGGATGCTTTCGATCGAGCTGCCATAGAGCCACTTCTGGTCCATGAGGGCCGGGCCCATGCCGCCGCCGCCATTGGCATGGCAGCCGGAACAGTTGAACCAGTTGAACAGACGCTTGCCCTCGCTGAGGTGGAAGGCGTTGGCCTCGAACACGCCGGCCTTGTTGTCGGACGAGGCCGGCCGTTGGCCGCCCGGCTCGAGGGCCGTCACAGCCGCCGGTTGGTTGCCCGAGCCGAGCACCGACTGTGGACGCGTGTCGCGTTCCTCGCGCTGGCAAGCGGCAAGGACGAGCATCGCCGACAGCAAGCATGGAAGGCCGCGGTTCATCGCACTGCCGCCCCGGCGCCGTCGAGGCGAGGCACGCCATATTCCGCCAGGATCGTATCGATCTCGGCGCGGTGTTTGGCAATAGCTGCGTCTACCTCACCGCGCAGTGCATCGTCGTCGCGGCGCACGGCCATCGAGATGTCGTAGATCATCGGCAGCAGCGGACCGTCGATACGCGGCGCAACCGGCGTAATTCGTAACGGAGCTTTTTGCCTGGCGGCGAAGTAGCCGGCCAACGGTCCCCAGACGACGGCAACATCGATGTCGCCATTCGCCACCGCCTCGATGATGCGCGCTGGCGGGTTCGGCGCGGAATAGTCGCCATAGACCGGGAAGCCGATGAGATGGCCGACGATGCCGCGGCGCCCGAGCGCCTGGACGGGTGGCGAGTTGGCGCCGTCGTCGCCGATCAGCTGGACGCCGATGTGCAGATCGCGCAGGCGAGGATCGTTGAAGGACGTGATTTCCGGCGCATCCTTTCGTGTCACGAAGACGTAGGAAGACCGGTAGTAGGGCGCGGTGGTGCGCAGCATTTCGAGATTGGCGGGTGTGCCGGGCACCAGATCGCACAGGCCGGCTTTCAGCGTGTTGCGCACAAAGCCGCGCCGCTGTGCCCACCATGTGTAGGAAACAGTCGCACCAAGCTCCTCGGCGACGAGTTCGGCAATCTTGTTTTCAAAGCCCTCCCTGGCGGCATTGGAGAACGGCATGTTGTTGGGATCGGCGCAGATTCTCAATTCGCGCGCATCGGCAAGGGGGGCAACAAGCGAGAGCGCCAGTGCACCGACCGCGGCGGCAAGCCGCCGCGGTCGCGTTCTCCGTGGCCGCGCAACTCGGCCGATCGTCTCAAGGCAGCCGGAACACATACAGCGTACCTCCCGGCGTGGTTACATCCTTCAGATCCTTCATGACGTTGACGAAGCCCAGCGCGGCGGTGGCGTCGCGCGGGTCGAGATCGCCGGATACGATCGCCCCAGCCCAGCCGCCGACGCCCGAAAGGACCGCGACATATTGGTGCCCGTCTGGGCCGCGATAGGTGATCGGCTGGCCGATGATGCCGGACGACGTCTTGAACTGCCAAAGCAGCGCGCCGGTCCTGGCGCTGACCGCCTTGAACCAGCCTTCCATCGTGCCATAGAACACGACATTGCCGGCGGTGGCGACGGCGCCGCTCCACACCGGAAAGTTCTCCTTCAGGCTCCACGCCGGCTTGGCGGCGGCGACATCCCAGGCGGTGAAAGCGCCGCGATTGCCGCCCGGCCCCGGAATCATGCGCACGTTCATGCCGACATAGGGCGTCCCGGCGATGTAATTCACCTCGACGCCTTCTTCGTCCATGCACATGTTATTGTGCGGAATGTAGAGCAGGCCGGTCTTTGGCGAGAACGCCGAAGGCTGCCAGTCCTTTAGCCCGGATGCGGTGGGGCAGATGTCGCGCACGACCTTACCGGTGCCGGTTTTTTTGTCGGGATTTACAATCAGCCGGCCGGTCTTTAGGTCGACGCCCTTGCTGGAATTGACAGGCCCGAACGGCACCGCCGACAATACCTCCCCCGTCGTGCGGTCCAGCAAATAGACATAGCCGTTGCGTTCCGGTCGGACCAGGACCTTGCGGAGCTTGCCCTGCCAAGTCATGTCGAGCAGCACCTGCTCGTTGATGCCGTCGTAATCATGGAGGTCGTGCGGGGTCCATTGATAGAACCATTTGGCTGCGCCGGTGTCGGGATCGCGGGCAAAGATGCCGGCGGTCCATTTGTTGTCGCCGGGCCTCAGATCCGGATTCCACGGGCCGGGATTTCCGGTGCCGTGGAAGATAAGGTTCAGATCCGGATCATAGGAGATCCAGCCCCACACATTGCCGCCGCCGATCTTCCACGCATCGGGCGGCCATGACGTCACGCCGAGATCCTTGCCCTTGTCCATGTCGTAATGCGGCTTGAAATCGGGGCCGATCAGCACCTCGGCGTCCGGGCCGGTGTTGTAGGCCGTCCAGACGACGTGCCCGTCGCCGGCGTCGAGCGCCTTGATCCAGCCGCGCACGCCCATTTCGCCGCCGGAATTGCCGACCAGCACCTTGCCCTTGACCACCAGCGGCGCCATGGTGATGGTCTCGCCGATATTGATGTTGCCGATATGGGTGTTCCAGACCGGTTTGCCGGTGGCTGCATCAACGGCGATGGTATGGCCGTCGAGGGTGTTGAAATAGATGCGCCCGTCGAAGAAGACCGCACCGCGGTTGACCACGTCGCAACAGGCAACGCCCTGCGCCGCAGGCTCGGGATTGGGCTCGAATTTCCACTCCATCGGCGCGCCGGGCTTGGTAAGGTCAAGCGCGTAGAGGATGTTGGGAAACGGCGTCACGATGTACATCGTGTTGCCAACGACCAGGGGCGCAGCCTCCTGGCCCTTGTTGACGCCAGTGGAGAATGTGAAGGCCACCTGCAGGTTCTTGACGTTGTCCTCGGTGATTTCCGCAAGTTCGCTGTAGCGGGTCGAGGCGTAGTTCTTTGCCGGCATCGCCCACTGGCCGTCGTCGGGCGGAGCAGCTGCGGACGGCGGATTTATCGCAAAGCTTGACGTTGACTGAGCAACCGCCGTGGTAACTAGCGCGAAGCCTGCCAGCAGCGTCCATCCCAGCATCGCAGCCATTGGCCTTTCTCCCCTTTTGGCTGACACACTGGTTTTCGCTGCCACCTGTCGCACTTGCCTCATTAGCGTATCGACCCGCCGACACCGGCGCCAAGCTCTGCGGCTACGTCCGCCTCGGTTCCGGCACACAATGGATGGCCCCAGCCGGAAGCGCTCTTGCCGCCGGGATCGAGGTCGAAAATGATAGCGTCCTTGCGGTTTGGGTTGACGCCGGCCGGTACCTTGTCCAGCCCGAGTGCGGCCCGCACCCGCCAGGCGACATTGTGGTCGGCACAAGAGGAATCGCCGCTTATCCCGAGGGCCCCGACGATCCCCTTGCCGTCGTAGAGAGCCAGGCCACCGCCAAACACGACGACACCGCCGATGGGCTTTCCCAGCAATGGATCGCTGGAGCTTCCATACGTAGAAGGATCGCCCGCATAGGCTGCCGCCTGATTGACCGGATTGGTGGCCAGGAGGCCGAATAGAGGACCGCCGGGCTGCACCGGCGCGTAGAGGTTCGCGGTGGACAAAGCCATCTGCGCGAGGCTGAGCCCGTTGGCCGTATTGGCTTTTTCGGCGGCGATCAGTCGGCTGCCGGGCCACTGGGCGTCGGCGGTAGGCCCGCTGAAGGCGACGGCGCAGACAGTTCCGTCGCGAGCCACGATTGCCGCCCATTCATTGGTATCGAAGCCGCCATTGCCGGGGCCGCCGCTGGCTTTGACGTTGGCCTTGAGGGCGGCCAGCAATTTGTCATGGTCGGCCGGGCAAGGTGCTTGAGCCCAAGCCTTTTGCTGGACGGCGCCGATTGTAAGCAGGAACAGACATAATGCTACTGAGACAATCCGATGGCGATCCATTAGCTGCGCCGTCTTTGTTGAACACTCCCAACGCGCGAGAGGCGCAGAAGTGCCAAATGGAATGAAATAAATGTCGGATTCCGTCGGCCAAACTCGGCGGCCGGCGCTCGGGATAGTTGATCCGGGCGTTCTCATTCAACCGCAAATTGGAGTTATTCCCGCGGTGGTCCGGGCTCGGCCGGAACGGAGGGCGCTGTTCGCAGTTGTGTCGGATGCTGTCTGCAGTCGAGCAACTGGCTCAATCGGTGAAAGAGCGGCGAGCGGTCTTGTTCGTTGGCGCCGGAGTATCGATGAGCGTCGGCTTACCGTCCTGGCAAAAGCTCATCGAGCACATGCAAAACGAGCTCGGCCTCGACGAGGACATGATCGGCGCACCGGAGGCCAACTATCAGGCCCTTGCCGAATATTACCGGCTGAAGCAGGGGAGCCTCGGCCCTTTGCGCAGCTGGATGGATCGCGAATAGAGCGTATCGCGGGAAAAAGTGCGGGGCTCGGCGATCCACAAGCTTATCGTGTCGCTCGATTTTCCGATCATCTACACCACCAATTATGATCGCAACCTGGAGGTTGCCTTCGAGATCCATGGCCGGCCCTTTGTGAAAGTGGCCAATGCAAAGGACTTGCCCAAGACAACAGGCGAGGTCACCCAGATCATCAAATTCCACGGCGATTTCGACGACGACAAATCGCTGGTTCTGGCGGAGACCGATTATTTTGAACGGCTGTCGTTCGATTCGCCGCTCGATGTGAAATTTCGGGCCGACGCGCTGGGGCGCACCATCCTGTTCATCGGCTACAGCATGTCCGACATGAACATCCGTCTGCTGCTGCATAGGCTTTGGCAGACCTGGCAGCGGTCGGGCTACGAGAAGAGCCGTCCGAAATCCTTCATCTTCATGTCGCAGCCGAGCATCGTCCAGGAGGCTGTTCTCGGCCGCTGGGGCATCGATATGCTGACCGAAGAGGCCGACGATCCGGAGGACGCGCTGCTCGCATTCCTGAACGAACTCAAGGACAGGGTCGGCCGGCCAGACGGCGCCTGAAAAGCCTGCGCCGTGACGAAGCTGTGGGGAACCGGCCGGCCCGATGTGAGTTGGGGAGGCTAAGTCTCACGGGATCAAGCCTGTATGAAGGAACGCAAACACAAGCGAAGAGTGCATATCAAACATGGCCTGTCGGCCGAGCAGGTCTATGAGATCAATTTCTTTGCCCGCAAATGCGGCCTGACCAGGGATGAAGCGCTCAAGATGATGCGAGATGCCGGTCGGTTGAAGGATAGCGCGAAGGCATCTTACCAAACCTGGGCGAAGTAGCGGCATGGATCACGCCTCTTGGGCGGCCTTTCTCGGGACGGTCATCTTGATGCAGATGCCGCCGGGGCCTGACAGTCTGCTGGTGATGGCGCGTGGCATCGGGCAGGGCCGGGAGGTTGCCCTGTTAACCGTTCTGGGCATGACCCTCGGCGCCGGCATGGTCCAGTTGCCGCTCCTTGCCCTCGGCATATCGTCGCTGCTCCAGGCGTCGCCCCTTGCCTTTGCCATGCTTCGCTGGATGGGCGCGGCCTATCTCGTTTGGCTTGGATCACGTTTGGTATTGTTGCCGTCGGACGGGGTCGAAGTCGAGAAGCCTGCGGCCGTCGGGCCGCTCGCGGCTGCGCGCGAAGGGATGATCGCCAATCTGGTAAATCCCTGGCCGATAACCTTCATGGTGGCTTTCCTTCCACAGTTCGTCGATCCGGCTCGCGGATCGGTTACACTGCAATTGCTGCTGCTCGGAGGCACCCAGAAGATGACCGGTGTGCTGGTGCTGGGCACATATGCGCTCGCATCCGGCACGCTCGGGGCCTGGATCATGAGGCGACCGAAGGTAAGGCTCTGGCAGCAGCGCGTGGCAGGCTGCTTCGTCGTCGGTCTCGGTATCCGCATGGCACTCGGTGGTGGCGCACACCGCTGAGGATCGAGCGATGCACCGGCGGCCGCCCCTATGGAACATCCATCGACAATTTTCGTTGACATGCTCCACAAGGCGAGAGGTCGAACATGTCGAAGTTCCAAGCCGCCACCCCAGAGCGTTTGCAGCAGCTCAGGCTTGAGGCAACGGCGCACTTTGCGCCCCTCATACTGCGCGAGGCGCTGGTGCGTCTCTGCCGGGCCTGCGGAAGCGATAGCCTCGAACGTTTCGAGAAGACCATGGTCGACCAAATCGAGGCATCGCGTGACGAGAAAGCCGATTTCGACACGATGAAGGAATTTGCCATCGAACAGCTCTATGGCTGGATTCGAGACGTCAAGTCGTCACCGGATATGACACAGCCGCTGGAGAACGTAGATACTCGAAGGACTCCCGGCCGCTCTGAAGAGCCGCAGACGCTGGAAGACCAGTTGCAGGCTGGTCTGGAGGATTCTTTCCCGGCGAGCGACCCGCCGGCGGTCGTTTCCACCGCGATCCCCGGCGGATCGAAGAAGCTCGTCGGAACCGACGAGGTCCTCAGGCAGCAGCGCGAGAAAAAGGCCGAGGAAGCCAGCCATTCGCGATAAACGGCACTGCGGGGAAGCAGCCTGCCAGCTCACCCGCCGTCCGGCATGAAGGCTGTCGGGGCATGCGTGTCATGCGGCTCGCCTTCGACAAGAATCTTCGCTTCCAAAGCCGCGTCGATAAATGCTTCGCGGGCTTCCGCTGCCGTAATCTGGCCGATCTGGGCGCCATCCAATGCATCTGCCGCCATCAGCGACAACGGGGCATTGCGGGCAGGCCATTTCTCGCTTTTGAGGCAGTAAGAAGCCTCGAAAACGGAGCTGACCATTCGCGATCGGCCCGGCTTGCCGAAGTAGATGCAAACCGGAGCATCGAACTTTATCTCCAGCATGGCGGTCCTCCCGATTTAACCACCCTTGATATAAATTAGCCTCAGCGGGTCACATGGCCTGCTGGGCATTTTAGCCGACATCGCGAACCTCAGTGGGATTGGTGCCTGCTGGTATTTCGGCGGCGACATCGTGCGCCAGAATGCCCGCTTTTTGGGCGAATGCTTCGAACGCCGCGCGCACCGTCTCGGCATCGACCTCGTCAGCCAGCCCGGCGCGACAGGCGTTGAACGCCGCCATGTGCGCCGGGCCGCGGCTCGGCCATTCGTTTAAGACGTCATAGGCCTGCCACACATTTTCGACATGGCGAGGGAAACCAAGGCCGACAAGAATTGGAACGGGGCGGCCAAACGAGCTTTTTGTCATCTGTGTCTCCGCGAAAGTGCCTGTCGCATCAACGCTCGATGCGGACACGAGGCCGATGCCCGTTAACGCGGGATTGGTGCACGGGTTGCAGCGGATTTGTTCGATCGTGCGCCGGCCGATGCTGGCGTCACTTGTTGGTCCGCATCTTTTGCCGGGGATTGATACCGCCTTGAGGCGTGGTGTCGTTCTCGACATCGCCTTCGAACGTGTTGTCGCCCTGATCGAGCCGGTCGCCCTCCTTGATCGTGCCCTTGGAACTGCCGATGCCGGGATCGTTGGCAAGGTCGCTATCGGCCGGCGTTTTGCCTTTGGCGTGCTTGTTTCCTGTCATGGATTCCTCCTGTTTTGAGGTGGCGGACTGTCCTTGAGGTGGCGGCCAAGGCTCGCTGCGAATCGCGTTTCGACGCGCCAATGGCGGTCCCCCGGATTTTCGGACGACCTCGATTCGAACTCCGCGATACCGGTGGTTGTTCCGTCAAAAATATCGCCGCCGGCTGGAGTGCCCAGCCAAGCCTCTCCGGTTTCTGGAGCCGGGTGATTTTCGCCAGCCGGAACGATCTTTCGCCCAATGCATTTAACTGGTCTGCGCTCACGAACTCATTCTGGACGGGAGCTGGACCATTGCCACCCACAGCCTACGCCTTCGCGACCCGCGAAACCGAAGAAGTTTCCATCGTCCACCTCATACCCGCCTTAAGGGCTTTCGCGCGTACTTTCTGCCGCACCCCCGATGATGCAGACGACCTGGTCCAGGAGACGCTGACCAAGGGACTGGCCAACATCGACAAGTTCGAGGCTGGAACGCGCATGAAGTCATGGCTCTTCACCATCATGCGCAACACCTACTACACGCGTGTCAGAGCCGCAGTGAGGGAAGCGCCTGGCCTGCTCGACTGCGCTTCGCTGCGGCCGATCTCGGAAGCGACGCAGGAATGGTCCGTACAGGGCAAGGAAGTCCACCAGGCCATCCAGAGCCTTCCCGAGCACCAGCGCGAGGTTCTGATGCTGATAGGCGTGCTGGGCGTCAGCTATGAGGAGACTGCCGAAATATGCGGTTGCGCGGTGGGAACCGTGAAAAGCCGGCTCAACCGCGCACGCGCCGGCGTGCTGGAATACCTTGGCGAAAGTTCCTCGCAAACGCTGATGGAAAGGCGCAGCTATCTATCCGAAGGACAATTGGACTTCGAAGCCGAGAGGCGCCGCTAATACATGTCACGCTAATTGCTGGTTTCGCGCAATCGTCTTTCCACAAGCGCGTTCTGCAATTCAATCGCAAGTTTGGTCAGCCGGTCAGGAACCCTTTCCTGTTCGATGGCCGCAAGCAAGGAAGCGATTTCCCGGTCTATCCTCAGATCGGCACGCGTGCTGACGGAATCTTCCCTTGAGCGAGACATCGCGTTCTCTTGGCAAATGTTAGTCCCTTCACCTCACTCTGGTGGCAACAGTGCGAGTTTGCAAGAATTTGCAAGCTATCCATGCGACCGGCTTCGGTCCTTGCACAGCTTCGTCAGCGGTTGGCTCTCGCTGCGTTTTCAATTGCTCACCGGCTGCAAGCCACATGCCGCCGCAACGATCAGTCTTCAGGCCGTCGATCCCCTGAATGATCCTGGTACTGCTCGGACTTGACCCGATTGCCGTCGAGCCCACGCTCCTTGCTGTGCTGCTTCTTGTCTCTGTTGGACAGAACAGCGTTCTCTCCGATCTTGTCCTTGGGAAGATCGGTCATTGCGCCAGCGCCAGCGCCTTTGCCATGACTGCCGCGACCGATGTGCTTCTTGCTGCCGGACGCCATCTTATCCTCCTTCATACTGTCGAATAGCGGCTTTTCCTGTTCGGCATCCGAACCAGCGTTGGGCCACAATGTTCCGCTGGAAATCGTAAGCAGGAAGGCATCGCCGTCCCAGTGCCGGAACGGCTTTTCGCCGTCGACGAGGATTTGCATGCCATTTGCATTGGCGAAGTTATGAACGTCGGCGCGATCCAGCGCCGGCGATCCGCGATATGAATAATTCAAAAGCACGGCCATGCCCGGCCTCTTCAGCACGCGCCCGATTTCCACGAAATGCCGTTCGGCGAGGCCGGCCAGCACCAAATAGGGAAAGCTGTCGACGGCCAGCACGCGGTCGAAGCTCGCATTGCCGAAATCGGCAAGATCGAAACCTTGGGTACGGCGAAATTCCACATTGCCGAGCCCGGCGCATCGCCGGCGAGCGATCGAGATCATCGCCGCGGATATGTCGATGCCGACGATCCGGTGCGATAGAGCGGAGAGCGCCTGTTCGAAGCGACCGATACCACAGCCAATATCCAGGATGTCGTTATTTGCGCCGCTAAAACCTCGCCTCTCCAGCCATGCAACGATCTCAGCCGTAGCGGCCGAGAGCTTTTCCTCGTTGCCCAGCGACGACAGCTGGACGCTCGCCGCCGGGGAGATCGCCGCCGCCGCGTCAAACCCGGCTGCCAGCCGCTTGACGACCGCATCGCCGGTCTCTCCCTCACCGCGTTCGTGCCGAACGGCAGCACCCGTTTTGCGCAGCGTGGCGAAGATCTCGGGCCTGCGCTGAAGCAGGTCGGCAATCCGCTGTAGTTTTGCCGTCTTTCGCGGTTCGGCCGAGTGCATGTCTTGCGCAATCTTCGCCAGTTCTGCGGCTTCGATTCCTGTCTCGAAACGGAGAGCCAGCCTGGCGATGACGGCTTCGACGCCGGCACCATCTGCCATGCATTCCTCCAGCACCCGCCTTGCTGATGTCGACCACCGAGATCCCGGTTGGGTCGCGCTCATCGCCCTTTGCTCCGCGTCCAGATCTTGCGCATCGTCCACCGGTCGACGGCGCCCCAGCTGTATTTGTAGGCCTCTTGTCCGCGCAGAAAATCGAACTCTTCCGCGCCTTCGCAGATCGCCTGCCTTATCGCCTGGCCGATGAGCAGCGCGCCGGGACTTTCCTCCGCATAGGCCGGATCGAAGCCACCGAGGTAAGCGTAAGCGCGGCCCCGATGATGAAACCCGTAATAGGCGCCCACGATCGCGCCACCGATGGCGACAAGCCAGCATCGGGCAAGTGCCTGAGCAGCCAACAGCGGCAGCGCCTGACGGTGGAATTCTTCCACGCGGGTATCGGACAGGACGCCGTCGCCGTTTCCGGCCCAGCGCGCGCGGTGGAGGCGGATCAAATGATCGAGGAATGTCTGCGGATCGGACAAAACGGGTTCGATGGAGACCCGGCCACGTCTCGAAGCAGCTCTATGGGCGCGGCGCAATTGGCGCCGTCGCCGCGCCGGAACACAGCTGAGAAGCGTCTCATCGCCCGTGAGGGAAAGCACCGGGCAAGCAGCGTGGCTGACAGCCTGGCTTGTTTCGAGCGCGGCATGGCAGATGGCGAGGCCGGCACCGCCGGCCGGCAGATCCGGCAAGATCCACTGTGACCAGCCGATGGAAAGAACCGAGCCGGCGATGACGGCGCCGACCGGTTCGGCGATCTCGGGAAGACAAAGGAGGTCCAGATAGTCGCTCAACGAAATCCCGAGCGGAAGCAATCGCGCGCCGGCTTCCCGGTGTTCCAGATAGAGTGGCGCCAAGCCGACCAGGTCATCGCCACTCCAGACGGCGACCGTCGCAAGCTCACCAGGAGCGAATGTCCGCCACCACGGCACCAGCCATGCGGGAGACTGGAACGGCGTCGCCGAGGGACTGCGCGACCAGAGTTCCCACCAGTGTGGCCCGAGGGCTTCGAGGCCCGCCGCATCGTCGATGATCTCGCTGCGGAGCATGTCCCGCTCACTTCGCCGCCGCGAGCTGTCCGCTGTCTGTGCCGAGCCGTGCCAGCGCCCGATAGGCGTCCATGTAGGAGGAGACCATGCGGTCGAGTGAAAAGCGGCGCCGCGCCTCGGCCCGGCAGGTCTCAGGGTCCAGGCCGGGTGCGGCAACGATGGCTTCCGCCATTTCGTCGACATCTCTGACGAGATACCCCGTCTTGCCATGCTCGACCACATCCGGCAGTGCGCCATTCGGGAAGGCCACCACGGGGGTGCCGCAGGCGAGTGCCTCCATGGCGACGAGAGAACTGGTTTCCGCGGCAAGGCTCGGGACGACCAGGCAGCGGGCTGTGTTGAGCAGGCGCCGCTTGGCGACAAAGCCGAGCGGACCGAGGAAGCGGCGCCGACTGTCCAGCCGCGGCTCGACCTCGTCGCGAAAATACGCTGTGTGGGTTTCGTAGGGATAGACTTTGCCGCCGATGACCAGCGGTACGTTGGCCTTCTTGGCTGCGTCAAGCGCCAGATGAATGCCCTTTTCCGGGCAGATTCGGCTGAGCACGAGCGCAAACTCACGCTTGACCTGTGGCTCGCTCAGCGCGTCGATGTCCACTCCGTTGGGGATCGGCCCGATCAGCCTGGCGCCCGGTGGCGCGGTTCGTTGCTGAGCCGCCGATACCGCATGCAGCCACAGATCCTCTCGCGCCGGACTGAGAGCATCGGCCGGATACCAGTCGAGCGGCAGGTGCAAGGTCACCAATGTCGGCCCATCGCCCGGCAGATAGGCATCGAAATCGATGCCATGCAAATGAACCGCGTCGATTGGCCAGCGTGCGCGTGCGGTAGCTATTGCTGCGCGATGAGCACGCTGGGCCCGGCGCTTCGCCGCTTCATCGAGCACGCCCGGTTCGGCCGGCGTCTCGATGAGGACACCCGCAGCGCGCGAGCCCTGGCAGCCGATCACGATCGAACGGTGTCCGGCCTGTACGAGCGCCTGATCGAGCATCGACAGCACCTGCTCGGCGCCGCCGACCGCATCCGGCCCGACCGGGGCGAGGGGATAGGCGACGTTGAGGACGGTGAGCGTCATGGCTGGCGAGCCGAAGCTCCTCACGCTGCGGAGGCGCGCTGCCTGCCGGCGGAAGGGGCAGCGATGCTGCCGGCATAGCGGCGCGTCATTGCCGCGCAGAATTCGGCGAATTCCGCCGGCACCAGCGGCGGGCTGGCGTGGTGCGGCATCATTCCGCGGTGTTCCGGCGTGAAGCAGAAGGTGACCGTCACGTCGAAGTCGGCCAACGCCTCCATTTGCCGGTCGAACCAGTCAAGTGCGTTCGGCCTGAAACTGTCGGCCCAGGAAAGCCCGGTGCGCAGATTGGTGACGCCGAGCCGTTTCATCCAGGCGACGGCGTCATCCAGCCGGTGATCTTCGAAATGGAACCACTGCACCAGTCCCATTGCCGGCGCGTGGTGCAGGAATTCCTCGAGCGCGGGCTTTGGCGTGCCGTCCTGGCGCAGCAGGCCCATGTAGAAATGGCGGTAGTAGGAAGAGCCTTCCGCCTCGCGATGGCGCGTCGTCGCTTCCCATTCGCGCGGCAGGTCGTAGAGGCTATACCATTGGATGCGCGGTGCGTTGCCGATCAGCAGTTCCGCTGTCCGGCGCAGGCCCCAGGCCTGTACCTCCTCGGCACCGAAGGTCGACACGCCGACCTCGCTGACCCATACCGGAAGATCGGTGACAGCCGAAATTTCGCCAATCTTCTGCGGCCATTCGTGGATCTGCCAGAGGTTCCAGTCGAGCGGAAAGCCGTGCACGGCGACCGCGTCGACATGATCGAGCACGCCGAATTCCTGCATCCGTGTTATGAAGGCGGCGTCGATCGGCGAGATGCCGCCAAGGACCTTGGTCAAGGCCGGATTCTCCGACGCTATCGCGTCGGCGGCCAGGATTGCCATGTTGGCGAAGCGGCTCCAGTCGGGATCGAGCTCTGGATCCCAGTGGGATTTGTTGTTTGGCTCGTTCCAGATCATCGCGGCTTCAATCATTTATCTGTCCTTTCGACGGGTAGATGGCGCCGCCGCCGGCCGGTACGTCGGCGGTGCGGCAGAAATAGACCTCCTGCTCGGGTTGCAGCACGATCTCGAAGCCGGCGCTGCGCAGCATGGCTTCGGTGCAGGCGCGATTGGGAATCCACCAGTTGGTCGGGTCGTCGGCATAACGATGCTCGATGAAATGCAGCTTTGGGAACTCCGGCCGGTCGAACAGGTCGTGCGTCCAGAAATGATAATTCTGCTCGAGTGCCGGCACGTCGGTGCTGCCGCGCTGCATCGACTGGAAAATCATCAGGTCGTCGGCAACGTGCTCCCGGATCAGATCGAGAGCGAGCAAGGGATGGCGCAAATGGTAGAGCACTCCCATGAACAGCACGATGTCGAACCGCTCACGCAGCGCGCCAACGTCGTAGACCGAGAGCTGCTGGAATTCGATGTCGCAGTCCGCAACCTCAGCGGCAAAGCGCGCCTGCGCAAGGTATGCCTCGTCGAAGTCGATGCCGAGCACGCGACCGGCGCCGCGGCGTTTCATCTCGATAGAGTAGAAACCTGCATTGCAGCCTATGTCGAGCACCGCCTTGCCGGAAAGATCGGCGGGAATGGCGTCGGCGAATTTGCGCCATTTGATCAGCGGGTAATTGCCGAGGAAATGATCGGGAGCCGTTTCCACGCCGGCCAGCTCCATATTGTGGAACCATGGGCCGAGCGCATCGATGCGGCGGCGGATTTCGGCATCGGAATGCAGCATGGCTAGCCTCCTTCGCCTGCGAGGATAGGGACGTGCTGGTGGCCGGGCAGCGTCATGGCGGCTTGGTCGTCCTTGGTACCGGCGGCGCTTTCGAGCAGCCGAAGTGCCGTACGATAGCCGTTGAAGGTACCGACGTCGACATAGGCGGTGCCAGCCTTGATGCCATGCGCTTCACCCCCGGCGGCCAGATAGGCATTGACCAGCGTGCCGATATATTCGTCGCACCGGTCCCGCTCCCGCCACAGCGCGGCAAGCCGGTGAAGGGTGTGGCCGGGCATCTTAAACGCACCCCAGATCCAGTTCGACGCGGCATTCTGCTGCTTGACCTGGATTTGCTTCACCCGGTCGTCCTGGTCGACAACGACGGCATCGAAGAATTCCGGCTGGTCCACCGGAAACAGCAGGAAGGACAGGCCGTCGTCCGGGAGAGCCAGGAAGCCGTCTTCGGGAAACCAGATTGTATCGGGAAGCCCGACCAGAACGGTCTCGTCGGCTCCGACGAGCGGTGCGGCGCGGAAGATGGCGTCGCAAAGGCCGACTGGAGAGGGCTGCACCACGAACAGCGCCGCCGCATCGGCATAGCCGGCAGAATAATATTCGAGGATATCCGACTTACCCGAACCGATGACAAAGCAGATCTTGTCGGCCCCCGCGCGCACCATGCGGCGCACCAGGTATTCGCTCACCGCGCAAGGCCGCTCGGTGTTGCCGTCGATGCGGCTGCCGACCGGCAGCAGTTCCTTCGAAAAGCCGAGCGGCTGGATGCGGCTTCCCCGCCCGGCGGCGGGCACAATGCCCAACATCAAACTGCCTCCTTCAACGGCTCGCCACGCGTGGAGCCGTGCAGTGCATCGGACAGGATGCGGTCGAATTCCTTCGCCCGCCGCGCCGAGGTGTGTTCGTCCAGCACCCGCTCGCGCGCCCGGCGGCGGATCGCGTCAAGCTCGGCGTCGGGCAGGTCGAGCGCGGCGACCACGTCGTCGGTGCTGTTGGCCACGACGATCTCTTCGCCGGGCCGGAAGAAGGCCTCCAGTCCCGGCCACGTGTCGCTCACCATCGCAGCACCGCACGCGGCGGCTTCGAATAGCCGGCCGGAAGGACACCAGCCCCTTTCGGCCATCGCCTCGCGGGTCACGTTCAGGGTCAGCCGTGATGATGAAAAGAAGGCGGGGTGTTCGGCGGGCGGCAGGTGACGGACGAAGAAAATATTGTCGCTCCACGGGAATTCTTGCGGATATTGTGCGCCGCCAATGATGAAACGGCGATCCGGCAGGCGCGCAGCCGGACTGACCAGCAGCCTTTCGACCCCGGTCTGGCGGTCTGCCGCATACGTCCCGAGATAGGAAAGGTCGCCGGCAAACTCCGGCTTGGGCGGGGCCGGCCGGTGTCGCTCTGGATCGACATGGCCGTAGAGTGGCATGACGCGGCGCGCGCCCAGCATCGTCTTCAGCGCATCGATCGCGGTTCCTCCCGTGTAGCTCAGCACGAGGTCGAAATCCCGAAGCCCTTCCGGCCCGAAATAGGCCGGAGGCTCACCTTGTTCGATTCGCGCCAGCGTCACCGGCGTGTCCAGGTCGTAGAAGACCTTCAGCCCCCGACAGGCCTGGTGGGCAAGGCGCGATGCGCTCACCGCATCGGGGCAATAGGAGGTGACGATGACGACATCGGCCTCATTCATCGCCTGCTCGGCAACGCTCTGGATGTCCTGCCAGTCCGGATAAAGGACAATGCTGCCGCCATCCAACTGGTCGAGGTCGCGCGTCCCGGCATAATAGGGAGTGTTGCGTTCGAAGAAGGTGATGGACCAGCCCAGCCCGGCCATCGCCCGGATCAATCCGCGCCACAGCGTGGCGTGCCCGTTGCCCCAAGACGATGTCACGGTAAGACCGAAAATGACCATGCGCATCCGGCAATTCCTCGTCAGGCAGCTTCGTTGAGTCTGACCAGCTTCGACCCCCAGTCTCCCCAAACAACTGTGGTGATCGATGCTGGGTCGATATCGAAACGAAAGCAGTTCCCCAGCGACAGGCCGAGCACTTTGCACACGGCGGCCTTGATGACGTCGGCATGGCTGACCAGTGCAACGCACTGGTTCTGGTATGTTCCGCGGACCTGCTCGATCAGCGAGACGACACGTTGCTGCACGTCCAGCATGGTCTCGCCGCTCGGTGTTCTCGCCTGCTGGCGCTGGTCGTTCCACACCCGCCAGTCGGCATCCTGGTTCAGTTCCTCGAAGGTCTTTCCCGACCAGGTGCCGAAGTCGATCTCATCGAGTTCCTCGCGGATCACGATTTCACCGGCATTGCAGGCGAGTGCAATCGGATTGGCCGTCTCCTGCGTGCGTTCGCGCGGGCTACAAAAGATTGCCGCTATCGCCTCGCGTGCCATACGGTCAGCCAGATGCGAGGCCTGTGCCCTGCCGGCTTCGCCGAGGCAAACGCCCGCCATCCGTCCGGCAAGATAACAGCCGACATTGTCATGCGCGGCGTGGCGGACCAGAAAGAACGTCGTCGTCATTCCGCGGCATCGAGCATCGGCTCGTCCTTACCGGCGATGAAAGAGAGCGTGCGCTGGCGGGCTTCCGCGTCGGTGAACTGCTCGGGCGGCGATTTCATGAAATAGCTGCAGGGACCGGTCAGCGCGCCTGCGATGCCGCGGTCGAGCGCCAGCTTGGCGCAACGCACCGCATCGATCACGACCCCGGCCGAGTTGGGCGAATCCCACACTTCCAGCTTGAGCTCGGCATTCAGCGGCACACCGCCGAAGGTCGTGCCTTCGACCCGGATATAGGCCCACTTGCGATCGGTCAGCCAAGGCACATGGTCGCTCGGCCCGACATGAATGTTGCCGGGCGCCAAGGGAACGTCGATCTGGCTGGTGACGGATTGCGTCTTTGAGATCTTCTTCGATTCCAGCCGCTCGCGCTCCAGCATGTTGAGGAAATCGGTGTTGCCGCCGAAATTGAGCTGGTAGGTGCGATCGATACGCACGCCGCGCTCACGAAACAGGTTGGCAAGCAGACGATGTACGATCGTCGCACCGACCTGGCTCTTGATGTCGTCGCCGATCAGCGGCAGGCCGTGTTGCTCGAAGCGGCGGCGCCACTCCGGCCGCGAGGCGATGAAGACTGGTATGCAGTTGACGAAGGCGCAGCCCGCATCGAGCGCGCACTCGGCATAAAAGCGCGTTGCCTCCTCCGAGCCGACTGGCAGATAGGACACCAGGATTTCGGCGCCGCTGTCGGCGAGGATCTTGCCGACATTGGCGACCGGCTCGTCGGCCTCCTCGATCTCGTCGCGCAGATATTTGCCGATGCCGTCCAGCGTCGGTCCGCGTTCGACGCGAGCGCCGGTAGGCGCCACATTGGCAAAGCGGAAAGTATTGTTCGGCGCGCTGTAGATCGCGTCTGCCACATCGCGTCCGACCTTGCCCTTGGCGACGTCGAATGCGCAGACCACTTCAATGTCCTTGACATGGTAGCCGCCAAGATCGGCGTGCATCAGCCCGGGTATGGGCTCATTGCTCCTTGCGTCGCGGTAATAGGTAATGCCCTGAACAAGGGAGGAAGCGCAGTTGCCGACGCCGACTATACCGATTCGAACTTTCTTCGATCCCACGAAACCGCTGCCTATGCTGTTGAAGGTAAGTTCTTCGTGCCAAACCGCCTTCCTCCCGGATTGTTCCTTGCCGGCTGCAAAAATCGTGCAACCGATAGTGGATCAAAGTAGCGCCCGCCGAGTTGTGCAGCGAGGGGTGAGGCCAACCAGGACGGGACAATGATCGTCTATGGCGACCACAAGCAAATGCAGAGCGCGCAACTTGTTCGCGGCTCAGCGTGCAAAGCGGCCGAGCACATTGCGGACATGCCAAGTGGGATCGAGCGCCACGCAGCCCTGGTCGGCCTGTTCATCAGGGCCTCGGAACTGGTCCAGGGCCTTGCCGATGCTGAATTCGAGGCCAACGGCACGGACCGGAATTCCCCACAGCGGATCGCGGGCGCAAATCTCCTGGTCGGCTTGGCCCGGCACGTGGGTAGATCGTGGGAGGCCGGGTTCACGATCGATGGCCCGGTCGAGGCAGACGTGCCGCGAATGTTGGCCGAACTCGAATGCGATGGCGACATCCTGACCGGCTCGGCTGAGGGCTACGCCCATTACGCGCTTTATCCGGAGAGCTATTTCGTCGCCGCGCGGCAGTCGGGTCTCGATGCGAACACATGCGTAATCGGCATCCGCAGCATCGGCCTGGGGCTTGCAGCGATGGTGGCTGCAGCCATCGGCGCACCAGCACCCGTCAGCGTCCGTCCGACCGGCCACCCGTTTCGCAGGCGGCTTGCCGCCGATCCGGAGCTGATCGGTGGCTGGATGACGAAACCGTCGGCCCGCTTTGCCATCGTCGACGAAGGCCCGGGCCTGTCCGGCAGTTCGTTCCACGCCGTGGTCGCATGGCTGCAAGGGCTAGGCATCGATGCCGGGCGCATCCATCTGTTCCCAAGCCATTTGGGTGGCCCGGGTCCCGAGGCTTCGGCGGACAGTCGCGAGGCATGGACGGTTTGCCAAAAACAAACCGTGGATTTCGAACGCACTTTCCCAGCTGGATCCGCTGTCCCGACGCTGCGGGACTGGGTAGCCCGGACGATCGGCAGCACAGCGGTCAGCCTGACCGAAATATCCGGCGGAGAGTGGCGTCGCTTTCGAGACAGGACGGAGGATCATTGGCCACCCGTTCACCGCGGCTTCGAGCGGCGAAAGTTCCTCGCTTCTGCGGGCCGGGAAAAATGGTCGGTCAAGTTCGTTGGCCTCGGCGAAATCGGAATGCACAAGGCCGAGACCGCCAGGACGCTGCACGATGCAGGCTTTGGTCCGGAAGTCGCCGGGCTGTGCCATGGCTTTCTCGTCGAACGCTGGATCGACGGTACAACGCTGGGCCGGGCAAGGCTTTCGAAAGAAAGAGTGGTCGCTCATCTCGCGCGCTATCTGGCCTGGCGCGCAGCCAATCTGCCCGCCTCTGAGCCGGGCGCCTCGCTGGAGGCGCTTGCCGACATGGCCGTGCGGAATACAAGTGAGGCGCTGGGCGAAAGCCGCGCGGCGGAACTGCAGAACTGGTTTTCGACACAGGCTCCACCCAAGAATATGCAGCGGGTCGAGATCGACGGGCGGCTTCATCCGTGGGAGTTCATCCTTTCGCGCGGCGGAACGCTGATCAAGACGGACGCCCTCGACCATTGCCGGTCGCACGATCTGGTCGGCTGTCAGGACATCGCCTGGGACATTGCCGGCGCCCGCGTCGAATATAGCCTCTCGGACGCGGCGACTGCGGCGCTTTGCAAGGCTGTGGAAGCGAGAGCTTCCCGTCCCGTCGATGCCAATCTGGTCCACTACTACGAGCCCTGCTATCTCGCCTTCCAGCTTGGCTTGTGGAGCATGGCTTTACGATCTGGCGATGATCGGGAACAGATCCGGCTGGCGGCCGCGGCAAGACGTTATACGGCGATGTTGCTTCGGTTCCTGGATACCCAAGGGCACCTGCGGCCCTTCGAGCAGGATCAGTCCAGCCGGCGAAGCATATCCGCTTCCTTTTCGAGGATGGCGGCTACCTCTTCCCGCTGAAGATGCGTCAGCATCAGGCTCACGCAACATTCCAGATAGGTGATGGAGGCGCGCCGCAGGAAGGCAGCCGTCTCTCTTGCGGCCATTTGCTCAATGTCTTTGGCGGATCGCTTCGGATGCACAAATCGTCTCCGTGCCGGTACCCTGGCCGAACCGGAAGCTGGACGGGTTGTTCCCGCGACGAGAAAAAGTGACCGACGATCGGCGCGAAACGACCGTGATCTCCGAGGGGAACGTGGCAAATACTGCCGTCAGGCCGGCAGATTTTGCAGCCGGCCTGATGCAGAATGCACGCTGGTGGCAATTCGCCGTGTTCTGTCGACCGTCTGCGTCGTCTCAAGCTCGGTAAAATAGCTGACTGTATGCATCAAACCTTGCCTGAGCGGCACTTTTGGCGACCAGCCGAGAAGCTTCTTTGCACGGGAAATGTCGGGTTGCCGACGACGAGGATCGTCTTGCGGCAGCGGCAGGAATTTCAAGGCCGATCCGGTTCTGGTCATGCGCCTCACCAGGCCCGCCAATTGCAGGATGGTGAACTCCCCCGGATTGCCGAGATTGACCGGCTGGCGCGGGCTGGGATTGACCTCCATCAACCGGATCAAGCCGTCGACCAGATCGGAAACGTAGCAGAACGACCTGGTCTGCAGCCCGTCGCCGAATATCGTCAGCGGCCGTCTCTCGAGTGCCTGCACGATCAAATTGGAAACAATCCGTCCGTCCGCAGGGTCCATCCTGGGACCATAGGTGTTGAAGATGCGCGCGACACGGATATCGGCTTTTCCCATTCTCAAATAATCGAAGCACAATGTTTCGGCGGTGCGCTTGCCTTCGTCATAGCAGGCGCGGGGGCCGATGCAGTTCACGTGGCCGACATAGTCCTCCTTTTGCGGATGCTGTTCTGGATCGCCATACACTTCGCTGGTGGACGCCTGCAGGAAACGGGCGCCGTTGCGGGCGGCGAGCTCCAGCAGATTGAGCGTCCCGATGACGCAAGTCCGCGTCGTGTGGACCGGGTCGGCCTGATAGCGTGGTGGCGAGGCCGCGCACGCCATGTTGAAAATGCGGTCCACAGGTTCGCCAAGCTCCAAGGGCCGGCAAATGTCTTGCTTGATCAGCCGAAAATCCGGACGATCGGCGATCGATGCAATGTTCTCCATGCGGCCGGTAAGGAAATTGTCGACGCAGATCACGCGCCAGCCGGCCTGGAGCAATGTCTCGCAAAGATGCGAACCGAGGAAGCCTGCGCCGCCGGCGACAAGCACGGTCCTGGTCCGTTCCGCCTTCCTTGATAGCTGCATCTCTATTTTCTCCCGTCTGCGGGTCATGCTGCACTCTCGACATCCAGATCGAGAGCAGAACGTGGCGATTTGGCCCGCGCCAGCAGCGAAACGAATTCGCGGGCTCTCGCGGTGCTTGTGTGGGCTGCCAGGACGAGCGCGCGCGCGTGCCTGGCCATGGCAAGCCGGGCACCGTCGGATTCCCCAGACAGGATGCCGATCACGTCCTCGGTCCTGCGCGCCGTGTGGATTGTCCGCTCCGGAAACAGGCTGTCCAATCCGGTCCAGCAGTCGCTGATGATCGCGGTGCCGCAGGCGGCTGCCTCGAAGAGGCGCACGCTGGGCGACCATCCGGCCGCGATCATGGAACTGCGCGTGACGTTCAACGTGTAGCGTTGGCGGCTATAGAAGACTGCGTGATCTGCCGGTGGCAGGTGTTCGATGCGATCGACATTGTCCGGCCAGGCAATTTCGCGCGGATATTGCGAGCCGGCCACGACGAAGCGGCGCTCCGGCATGCGACGCGCCGGTTCGAACAGCAGCGCCTCCAGCGTCGCCTGGCGGTCGGGGCTGTAGGTGCCGAGATAGCCGAGATCCCAGCGGATTGGATCACCGGTTCCGTGATGCCGTTCCGGGTCGACGGAACAGTAGAGCGGCTCGGCCCGCCTCGCGCCGAATTCCGCCGTCAGACGGGCAAGCGTCGGTCCGCCGGTGAACGAGAAATAGACGTCGAAATACGGGACCTGCCGCCTGGCAATGTACTCGCAATCATCGGTTGAAAGTTTCGCCAGCGTAACCGGCGTGTCGATATCATAGAAGCAGAACTGACCCGTGCACAGGGACGCCACGATGTCGATGATTTCAGGGCCTTCCGGAACGAAGGAGCCGACGACCACGATATCGGCCTCGCGCAGGCAGCGCGCAAAATTGCGGCGAAGATCATCGGTCGTTTCATAGTAGCGCAAGGCGCAGAAATCGGGATCGCGCAGATCCCGGTGACTTGCGTACCACGGCACGTCGCGTTCGAGAAAGGTGACGCGGTGGCCGAGCTCGTGGAGACCTCTAAGCAGCCCCCGAAAAGTCGTGGCGTGGCCGTTTCCCCACGATGAGGAGAGCGACAGGCCAAGAAAGACGATGTCGAGTGGCTTCGTCATTCGGCGGCCTCCACGGTCGGGCGCTCGAAATGGCGCCTGAAAATGGCATCGGCCAAAACGGCCCGTGTCGTATAGGTATGTTCGCCAAGCACCCGCCGAAGCGCAGATGCCCCGATCGCCTTGGCTCGTTCGGCGGTAAGGCTTTGCATCATCTCGGCGACATCCCTGCCGTCGCGCGCGACCAGGATTTCCTCGCCAGGTTTCAGGAACAGGTCCACACCGAGCCAGGCGTCGGTGATGAGGCATGCGCCGGCGCCCGCGGCCTCGAAAACCCGCGTCGCAGGCGAAAAGCCGTTGGCCGCCATGCTGTCGCGGCTGATGTTCAGCACCGCCTTGGCCGTGACGTTCAGTGCATTGTGGTCACGCGTGCCGACATGGCCGAGCCATCGGACATTGGCGGGCATCTGCTTGTCGCCCCAGCCCGATCCGCCGAGCAGGAAGCGCTGATCGGCCAGGCGGCTGGCCGGGTCGAGGAAGAAGGCCTCGACGCGCGCCTCGCGGTCCGGCAGCCGGTTACCGAGAAAGGCGAGATCGCAGGCAAAGCGCATATCCTTGCCGACAGGATGATGCGTTTCCGGATCGAGCGCATTGTAGATCGGCACACATTCGGCGGCCCCCATGGCCCGATAGGCCCAGACCACGGGATCGCCGCCGCCATAGGTCAGCACCAGGTCGATTTCCTGCAGCGCGCGATGCAGCGGGTGGTCGGGCTCGTCGCGTAACTGGCCAAGTGTCGCCGGCGCATCGACATCCCAGAACACGGTCAGCGCATCGGCACGGGCGTGATCGAGCACCGCCCGCAGCAGCGCGTCGTCGGCGAAACCGACGCCACTCGCCTTGACGACGATGTCCGCGTCGGCCGCCCGCGCCGCCACCTGCATGAGCGCATTCGGGGTGGCCTCGTAGACGACGACGGCACACCAGTCCGGCGCCTCGATGTCGCGGTTCTTCTGGCGATCGTAGACGTCCGGCTCATAGAAGATGATGTCGTAGCCGAGCCTGGCCAGAGCCTTGAGCAGTCCGCGGTAATAAGTCGCCGCGCCATTCCAATAGGACGACAGCAGGCTCGACCCGTAAAATGCGATCTTCATTCGGCGGCCTCCTTTGCAAGGATCGTATCGGCGGCTTGGCGGTGCCCGCATTCGGCGAGCACGCCGAACAATTCATCCGCCCGATGCCGGCACGTGTGCCGTGAGCGAATAGTCTCGAGGCCCGATGTCGCCAGAGAAGCGGCGAGATCCGCGTCACGCAGCACGGCGCGAAGATGATGCCGCATCTCGAAGCCGGTGTTTGCAAACAGGAAATCGGTGCCCGGCCTGAACAGACGTTCGACATCGGACCACGGCGCCGAAACGAGTGGGATGCCGCAGGCGAGCGCCTCGAACATGCGGATGGTCGGGATGCCGGGCAGGCTTTCGCGATATGGACGCCGCGGGATGTGAACCGTGATGCGGTTCGCCGCGAATGCCTTCGGCACGTCGGCATTGGCGATCCAGCCTTCGTAGCGCAGGCCGGCGGTGGCGAGGTCGGCGAGCGCCTCGCGTGGATAGCGGACGCCGTGGACAGTGCCGCTCAGGCCAAGTTCATGCACCGGGTCGACCAGGAACTCCCTGATTTCGGTGCTGCGCTCGTCGTCGCCCCAATTGCCGATCCAGATCAGGTCGGCGCTACGCTCGATTTCAGGATGCGGCTGGAACAGGTGGTCATCGGCTGCCTCGTGCCAGGTGAAGACCCGCTTGCCCCATCCGGCGCGAAGATAGCTTTCCCGCAGCGCTTCGCCGAAGGCGAGCACGCCATCGTAATGTTCAAGCTGCAAGGCGGAAATCGCTTGCGTGGCCGAGATGGCGCGATGGTGCGTGTCGTGAAACAGCAGCGTGAAACGGCCGCCAATTGCTTTCGCCCTGCCCAGCCGCGCGACAAGGTCCGGCGCGGTCCACTCGTGCACGATCACCACATCGGCATCGGAGATCCAGGCTTCGTGGTCGAAGGCGGCGTCATAGGTGACCGTCATCAACTCCGGAAAATCTTTCCGGAATCGCTCGATCGCGAAGGACCCTTTCTCGGCCAGCAGGTTCGACCGGCTCCAGCCGTCGGCGGGCTCCAGCGCAATCGCCTGGTGCCCACGCGCGACCAGCTCGCGCATGATGCCGCGCAGGAAATGTGCGTTGCCGTGGTTCCAGTCGGAAACGATCGAATGGGTGTAGAATAAAAACCGCATAATCAACTATCCGCCATGGTGGCCAGGGCCGCCTTGTCGTAGACGCCGCGCATGGCGGTCGCCTGTCTTGCCAATGAAAATCTGCGGCTTCGGCGGGCGGCTGCCTCACCGAGTTCTCGCCGGCGCTGCGTGTCGCTGCAAAGACCATTGATGCATCTGGCGAGATCGCCCGGATCGCGCGCGTCGTAGAACATGGCCGCCCCGTCCCACAATTCGCGGTAGGTCGAAATATCGGCAAGCACCAAAGGCGTCGCCGACATTGCGGCTTCCAGCGTGGCCAGGCCGAACGGTTCGTAGAGCGACGGCGATACGAAAATGCCGGCCCGCGCCATCAGCGAGCGCACTTCCTCGTGTGGTACCGGCCCGACGGGAACGGCGTGGCTGAAGCCAACATGCTGGCCGTCCGGCCCTTGCAGCGAACCGGCGACGAAGACCGGCCATTGCGTTAGGGAGGCGGCCTGGTCAAGCACCGCCGCGTTCTTTCCTTCATCCCACCAGCGCGCGGCGGCGAAAACCACCGATTCCCGCCTTTCGCCCTTCGCGCCCGGCCGTGCGCCGTTGCCGACGACGCTCAGCCGCGCGATCGGCCCGTAGCAGGTTTCGAGCATGTCGGCATGGCTGCGGCTCGGTGCAACGACCATGCCTGCTTTGTTGAAACCGCGCCGGTTACGGTCCTTTTGCCAGGCCCACTCGCCGTCCGCCGCCTGTCCCTTGACGGCGTGGAACCATGTCACGACGCAGGAATGCGATACCGCAACGATGGGGCAGGGCACGTCGAGCGCCGCCGCCTGCGTCGGCGCATTGAGATGGACGACGTCGACAGCGTAGTCACGTATGAGTGGGCGCAGCTCCTGCTGCAATGTGTCGAGAACGTGCTCGCTGCGGGTCATCCAGTCCGGCGGCGTGTTGAGCCATGTCAGCGCCGCGAAAGACTGGGCCTCCTCGGCCTGCTGCCTGGACGGTTCCGGACCAAGCCCGGCAAGCACGACGCTGTCGCCGCCGGCGACCAGTTGCCCGGCCAGATCGAGCGTATAGCGCCAGACGCCACCGACGGCATCGACGGTCATCAGTATGCGACGCGGCGGGCTCAGTGTCCGCAACATGTGGCCTCCAATTCGGCCAGCGGACGCGGCCGCTTCTCCTGGATGTCGCTGAACGTTCGGAAGGATGCGAGGTAATGTTCATGCGCGCGCTCCCAGGCGAGGTCGTCGGGCTCGCCCCAAAGTTCGCGGTAGCTCGGCGAACTCGGATAAGGATAGAGCGGCACCGGTTCGTTGGCCCAAACGCCGTTGTCGATCAGGTGCTTTCGCCAATAATCGACGAGCGCGGGATCGTCCTCGACCACGCCGATCAGATTGGCCTGCACGAACGGCACGTGGCGCCTTGCGTCGACCAGCAGCGCGGCCAGCTCCTCGGTGCCCAGCCGGCAGCGTTTTGCCAGCATGGCGCGGCCTTCCACAGTCAGGCTTTCGAGGCCCGCCTCGATCGAGACGCAGCCGGCGGCACCGAGCAGCTTCAGCAATTCCGGCTTCCAGAGGTCGATACGGGTCTGCACGCCGAACTTCACATCGCGATCGACCAGCGCCTCCAGCAATGCCTTTTGCGGCAGGAAGATCTCGTCGATGAAGTAGATGTAGCCGACACCCTGTGCGATCAGCCGGTCGATCTCGGCGATCACTGCTTCGTGGTTCCGGCGGCGATAGGCATCGCGGAAATCGATCTTGGCGCAGAAACTGCAATTATACGGGCAGCCGCGCGACGCCTCGACCTCCGCGCCAAAACCGACCTGGTTGTCGTCGAAGCGGTGATGGTGGTGCGAATGCGCGGCAATCCAGTCCGATGGCCATTCGAGCGGCGGGTGATCGATGAACGAGCTCGCATGCACGCCGCCGTTCGAGACCAGTTCTCCATCCTCGAAATGGGCGGTGGACGGCACCGCGGTCCAGTCGTCGCGCCGGGCAAGTTCCGCGACCACTTCCTCGCATTCGCCGCGCACGACAATGTTGACGCCAAGCTTGCGCAAAGTCGGCGTCGGCGTCGCCGAGCCATGCGGCCCGACGGCGACGGTGCGACCGCCGCGCCCGGCAAGATGATTGAGGAAATCGGCCGGCACGCGCAACTCGGGCGGTGCGCACCGCCAGAACAGGTAGGTCGGCGCGGTGCTGACGACGGTCATATCGGGCTCGAAGGAGCCGACGCGATCGGCGAGCGCGGCGTTGTCGAGCTTCTGGATCTGCCCGTCCAGCATCAGCACCTCGTGGCCGGCGGCTTCGAGCAAGGCTTTCGAATAGCCGAGTTCGAGCGGCAGATGCGGCTGGCGGCAGCCGAAATAGATGCTGTCCTGGTAGGTCCAGGACGGATTGACCAGGGCGACCTTCATGCCACGTACCTCGCCGGTTCGGGATGCGGGTCGAGGCGATGACGCTGCAGCCAGTCGGCGAGGTCGCGGATGCCGTTTTGCCATGAGACGTGCGCTTTCCACCCCAGCGCCGCCTCGATCGCGCGCGTGTCGGCGACGAAGAACGGTTGGTCACCGGTGCGTTCGCGGTCGTAACGGATCGGAACGTCCCGTTTCGTTACGTCGCGAATCTCCTTCAGCAGCATGCGCAGGCTGACAGCGTTTTCCGGTCCGCCGCCGAGATTGAATGCTTGGCCCTTGACCGCCTCGATCCGGTCCAGCACCGCGCGGTAAGCCGCGACCGCGTCGGCAACATGGAGGATGTCGCGCACCTGCTTGCCATCACCATAGATGGTGATGGGCCGGTCGGAGAACGCGCTAAGCAGGAAATGGGCGACCCAGCCCTGATCCTCCGTCCCGAACTGGCGCGGTCCATAGATGCAGCTCATGCGCAGCACCGCCGTCGGCAGATCGTATGACTTGGCGTAGTCGAGGACATACTGGTCCGCCGCGCCCTTGGAGCATCCATAGGGCGTGCAAAAATCGAGGCCGCGCGTCTCGTCGACGCCGTGCGCACGGATGCCCGCATCGCAAGGCGCGTAGTTGCCGTCCTCTTCGCGCATGGCGAGATCGGCGAGGCGGCCATAGACCTTGTTGGTGCTGGCGAAAACGACGGGTATGCGCTTGCCGCTGCGGCGAGCGGCTTCCAGGACGTTGAACGTGCCGCGCAGGTTGATGTCGAAATCCTCGTCCGGCCGAACCAGGCTGGTGGTGACGGCGGTCTGCGCGGCAAAGTGGAAAACCGCCTTCGAACCTGCGACCAGCGGCGTGAGCGCCTTTGCGTCACGGATATCGGCGATTTCGACGGCGAGGCGGTTGCCGTGCTTTCGCGTCAGCCATTCGAGGTTCTGCTCGACGCCGGGACGGCTCAGATTGTCGATGACCAGCACCGGCTCGCCGTCCGACAACAGGCTGTCGGCGAGGTTCGAGCCGATAAAGCCGCTGCCGCCGATAATGGCGATGGGCGCTTCGCGAAAATTGCGTGAATCCGATCTCATGATACCAGCCCTCGCACTTCGAGTTCCCGCTTCATCTCGGCGCTGCGATCGATGGCGACCGTGTTACGCACCCACGCGACGAAATCCCCGAGCGAATGCTCCAGCCGGTACTGCGGCTGGAAGCCGAGCAGTTCGCGCGCCTTCGAGATATCGGCAAAGCAGTTGCGGATATCGCCGGAGCGTGCCTTGCCGAGGATTTCCGGCTGGCGGCCGGGCACGCCCATCGCCTCGGCAAGCAGCCGGGCGACCTCGCTGACCGCGTAGGCGCGCCCGCTGCCGATATTGATGACGTGGCCGCACGCCTGGGGCTGTTCCAGCGCCAGCCGGAAGGCGAGGGCAACATCGCGTACATGAACGAAATCGCGCTGCTGTTCGCCGTCTTCGAAAATCAGCGGCCGCTGCCCATTGGCGATGCGGGAGGCGAAGTTCGCCAACACGCCGGTATATGGGTTCGAGAGCGCTTGCCCGGCGCCGAAGACATTGAACAGGCGCAGCGCCACCGCGTCGACACCATAGGCTTCGCCGAAGATCAGCACGGCACGTTCCTGAGCATATTTTGTCAGCGCGTAGATCGACGCGAGGTCGACCGGTTTTTGCTCGTCGGTGGGCAACGGCGACAGGACTTCACCTTCCGGCGACAGGGGATTCCATTGGCCGCTGCGGATGTCGTCCGGCTGCCGTTTTGCATTGTCGATGCGCCGGCCGTCCGGCGTGGCATAGAGACCCTCGCCATAGACACTCATCGATGACGCAACGACGATCCGTTCGATCGGGCGTTTGATCAGCGCCTCCAGCAGCGTGGCAGTGCCGAGGTCGTTGGCCCCGACATAGCGGGCGATCTCGTACATGGACTGGCCGACGCCCACTTCAGCCGCCAAGTGAATGATCGCGTCGACATCCTCGACGGCTTCGGCGATGGCGTCGCGATCGCGAACGTCGCCTTTGATCAGCTTGGCGCCTGGCGGCAGGCTGATTGCCTCGCCGCCATGCACCTGATCCAGCAGCGCATCGAGAATTGTAACCCCATAGCCATGTTCAACGAGTTCCTGGGCGACGTGGCGGCCGATGAAACCGCAGCCTCCCGTGACCAGTATACGTTTCACGACAACTCCTCATACGAATGGCTTTGCCGCCCCAAACTTCCGGGCGAAAGGTTTGTTCCCTTGCTTCAACAAAGTTCCCGGAACGCCGTGTGATCGTGAAAGTGTCCGGGCCGGCTTGGGCTCGGGACGGGAACATCGAAGCGCGGTTGGTGTTAGGAGCCATATTCGACTAACCGCGCGCACATGCCGGGCAGCGATGCATTTTCTGGTGTGTGGAGGCAGACCGGCAACGCGGAGGTCGCGCGGTCTGCGGTGGAATCGAAGGGAGATTGCGATGTCTGAATCGAAGACGACCACCGATCACGACGAAATCCGCCGTTGGGCCGAGGAGCGCGACGGGCGACCGGCGGTGGTGCGCACCAAGGGCGAGGGCGGCATATTGCGCATCGACTTCGGCGAGCCTGAAGAGACGTTTGAGCCCGTTGAATGGGACGAGTTCTTCAGGATCTTCGATGAGAACGAACTGGCCTTCCTCTACCAGGATGAGACCAGCGGCGGAAAGACCAGCCGCTTCAACAAATTCGTCGAGCGCAGCCGGAAAAGCTAACATCGTCTAGTTGCCGGCGGCGGCCGTGGTTAGTGCAGCAGGTTTGCTCCACGTGCCTTGACGATGTTTCGCATGATGCCGTTGAGCCAATCCTCTGTCGAGGAACCAGATCGTCTGTTGTCGATTTCGCCGATGGCCTGCTCGAGCGTTCGCTCGACCAGCCGGTCGGAAGCATCCATGTCTCCCAGCAGCAGACGTGCCGCGAGCCGGAGCTTAGGCAGAAGCGAAAATACGTCGTCTGAGGGCTCGGACGCTCGGCCTCCTTTCGATGCCGACGTCTCGGCCGGAAAAAGAGCGTCGAAAACAGCCTGGCCGTCCGAGGACTTTCTGAGACTGCTGGCATATCGAAGGCGCTCAGGAATAACGATGTCTTCATCGCCGCTGAAAAACACGAACGGCACGCCACGGCGCATCAGTTCGTCCGCTATCGGGAATACCCGTCTTCCGTTGAGATTGACGTCCAGGATCGCAGCTTCCGCCTCCTCCGTGTGTTTCGACGCCTGTTCGACCGTCGCCACGGGGCCAAGTACGACGGCGCCCATCTTGCTGAAATAACGTGCAAGATCGCCCGCCAGCATCCATTCGTCCTCGACGATCAGGATATGCAAGCCTTGCAGGTCGCGCACCTCATTGATCCTTCTTCCTGCGGGTTTTACGGCTGTCGGCGCAGACTTGTTCAAAGTGACGGGCCAGAACCTCTTGCAACCGTTCCGCGAGCGCGAGCAGGCGAGGCGGAATGTTCTCAGACACCGGGAACTTGGTCAGGTCCGGCGAGGGCAACAGGATGCGCTTGGCCGGCTTTATTTCAGGTGGTCGTTTTGCCATTGGAACCGCCTCCAAAGTCAAATGTTAATGCCCACCGACGGTGCTTTGTTCCGTTGGTAGACTATTCGCTGGCCGGAGGCTCGGCGCGGTCTTAGTCTAAGGCCCGATTTGGCGGCTTTGTGTTCGCGGCGGTTGTAAGGGGCGTGGCGTGGCATCCCAGAATGGAAGATTTCCCATTGTCGGTGTCGGCGCATCGGCCGGCGGCATTCCCGCGATGGAGGGCCTGTTCAAAGGACTGACCGGCGGCACCGGCATGGCGTTCGTCGTCGTCACCCATCTCAGCCCGGAGCGGGAAAGCCTGCTGCACGAGGTCATCCGACGTTATACCGAAATGCCGGTCGTCGTGGCCGAGGAGGGCGCAGCGGTCCAACCCGACCAGGTCTATGTGATGCCGCAAAACGTCGTCCTCACCATCCGCAAAGGCGCGCTTTCGCTGCGCAGGCCGAACACGCTCAACCGCGAGCGCAAGCCGATCGACATCTTCTTCAGCGCATTGGCCGAGGACCAGGGCGAGTATGCCGTCGGCATTATCTTGTCGGGTGGTGATTCGGACGGCACGCTCGGCGCCAGGGCAATCAAGGAGCATGGCGGGCTGACCATTGCCCAGGCGTCCAACGGTTCCGCCCCACGCAATCCGGACATGCCGCAGAGCGCGATTTCGAGCGGCCTGATCGACATAGCGGCGCCCGCCGAGCAGATCGGTGCAAAGCTTCAGGCGTTTGCCCGCGGCTTCGATGTGCTGCACGGACTGACCGAGGCGGACGACGAACACAAGGCCGGGATGGATCGGGCCCGCGATGAAATCTACGCCATTTTGCGCAGCCATTCCGGTCACGACTTTTCCGGCTACAAGACCAAGACGTTCCTGCGTCGCGTAAAGCGGCGCATGCAGATCACGCAGCTGCAGTCGATCACCACCTACATAGAACGGCTGAAGAGGGATCCCGACGAGGTGGCGAAGCTGTTTCGCGACCTGCTCATCAACGTCACCAGCTTTTTCCGCGACGCCGAAGCGTTCAAATTGCTGGAGGACAAGATCCTACCGCAGATTTTCGAAGGCAAGAACGCCTCCGATGCGGTGCGTGTCTGGGTACCCGGCTGCGCCACCGGCGAGGAAGTGTTCTCGATCGGCATGCTGATGCGCGAACGTATGGAGAAGCTTTCCGCGCCGCCGCGCGTCCAGATATTCGCGACCGACATCGACGAGCCGGCGCTCGCGGTGGCGCGTGCGGCGCGTTATCCCGAAGCGCTGCTGCACGGGCTTTCGCCACAACGTAGGCAACGCTTTTTCAACAGCGACGGCGCGAGCTACGTGCTTGGCAACGAGGTGCGCGAACTGTGCATCTTTTCGCCGCGCAGCATTATCCGCGATCCTCCCTTCTCGCGCATGGATATGATTTCCTGCCGCAACCTGCTGATCTATTTCGGCCCGCAGATCCAGAACCGGGTGATTCCAATCTTCCATTACGCGCTGAGGCCGGGCGGCTATCTGTTCCTCGGCACCTCGGAAAGCGTCGGTCAGCACGGCGACCTTTTTGCCACGGTCGACAAGAAGCATCGGATTTTCCAGGCGCGGGAACATTCCACGCCGCGGCCGCTGGTTCTGATCGGCAATGGCCCCACGCGTGCCCTTCCGGTCGGACGCGGCGGCTCGACGAAGGATGCCGCCAGCCATTCACTACGCCAGGCGATCGAGGCTCAGGTGCTGGAGCGGTTCGCCCCGCCTCACGTTCTGGTCAATGGCGATGGCGACATCGTCTACTATTCGGCGAGGACGGGCAAATATCTGGAAGCACCGCAAGGCGCCCCGAGCCGGCAGTTGCTGACACTGGCCCGCCGCGGGCTGAGACTTGAGCTGCGCGCCGCGTTGCGGGAGGCAGCCACGACGCGCCGCACGGTCGTTCGGGAGAACATAGCGGTCGAAGAAGACGACGGACAGCTTCAGTTCATTACACTGATGGTCGAGCCGTACACGGAACGCGGCAATGGCGAGCCCCTCTACCTCGTCCTGTTCAATCCGGTGGGACAGGCCCAGATCCGCTCCGATCCGGCACGCGAAAGCCGCGGCGCCGAAGATACGACCGATCTCGAACGGGAGTTGCGCGACACGCGCGAGCGGCTGCAGTCGACCATCGAGGAATACGAGACCGCGCTGGAGGAAGTAAAGTCTTCGAACGAGGAACTCGTCTCCGTCAATGAAGAGGCGCAGTCGACCAATGAGGAGCTTGAGGCCTCGAAGGAGGAGATGCAGTCGCTCAACGAAGAGCTCAACACCATCAACGCAGAGCTGACTGGCAAGATAGAGGAACTCGACCGCGCCAACAGCGATCTCAGAAACCTGTTCGAAAGCACGGAAATCGCCACCATCTTCCTCGACCGCAATCTTGTGGTGCGGACCTTCACTCCCGCCGCGTCGTCGTTCTTCAACTTGCGTCCGTCCGATGTCGGCCGACCGCTGACCGATCTTTCGAGCCAGCTCGACTACCCCGAGTTGAAGCGGCACATCCAGGCGGTGTTCGAGACGGGAGAGACCCTGAACCATCACCTTGCGCGCGACGACAAGGGCCGGTTCTACTTGGTTCGCATCAACCCTTACCGGGACAAAGGCGGCAGCATCCAGGGCGTGGTCGTGACCCTGATCGACGTGACGACGCTGGCGCAGGCTGAAGAGCGTCAGCAGGTGCTCATCTCGGAGCTGAACCATCGTGTCAAGAACATGCTGGCGGTCGTCGCCAGCATCACCAACCGGACGCGTGAAAACTCGGCCTCGAAAGACGAGTTCGCCGAAGCCTTGATCGGCCGGCTGCAGGCGATGTCACGAGCCTACAGTCTGCTCTCGCGAGAAAGCTGGACGGAAGCCTCCGTCGAGGAACTGCTGCGCCATGAACTCGATCCCTTTGGGGCCGAACGGTTCGAGCTCGATGGCAAGCGGGTAAGCCTCAAGCCTGTGCAAGGGCTCTCCTTCGGCATGGCAATTCATGAGCTGGCGACGAATGCCGCCAAATATGGCGCACTGTCGAAACCTGCCGGGCGGATAGTTGTCAAATGGTCGGTGGCGGATGGCACCTTCAAGCTCGTCTGGCGCGAGAAGGGCGGCCCCCGCATCAAGGAGCCAACCGACAGCGGCTTCGGCCTTACCCTTCTGCGTGGAGAAATCGGTTACAGGCTGGGCGGAAAAGTTGAAACAAGTTTCCGCTCAAATGGTTTGGAGGTGGAAATTGCATTCCCTCTGACCCGCGAGGGCTCGTCGTGACCGGAAAGGTGCGTGTGCTGATCGTCGAGGATGAATGGCTGATCGCCGACGACGCGGCGGCTTACCTGCGCAAGGCCGGCCATCAGGTGGTTGGGCCGGTTTCGTCGGTGACGGCGGCCCTCCGGCTCGTTGGCGAAGGCGGGATCGACGCGGCGCTATTGGATATCCAGTTGAACGATGAAACCAGTTATCCGGTCGCGGAGGCATTGCGGGGGCGAGGCGTGCCGTTCGCTTTCCTCTCCGGGTATGGCGAACGCGAGATTCCGGCCGGGTTCCGCGCTTGCAGGATCGTGCAGAAGCCGGCGAGCCAGAGTGCGATCCTGAATGCCGTGGACGAACTCGCGCGAGCCGGCTGAGGTCATGATTTGAACCAAGCCACATCCGCATAGTGCGTGCCTGCCGCGAACAACGAACGCCTAGGCAACAATCCGCACCGGTACCGATTTGGCGGCCGGGACATGAGCCTTCTCGGCTCTGTGCCAGAGAGGAATCAGCGGGTTGAGCTCGGGATAATAACCGGCGCAATTTCCCTCCGGCACTGAGAAAGGCGTGATGCGCAGCCCGCGCACGCGGCGCTCCACGCCATCCTGCGCATTGGCTTCGAGATCGACCTCCTGTCCCGCGCTCAAGCCGAGGCGCTGGATATCCTTCTCGTTCATCAACAGCACCATGCGTGTGCCGCTGATGCCGCGCAGCCGGTCGTTGTAGCCGTAGACGGTCGTGTTGAACTGATCGTTGGAGCGGACCGTGATCAGTGTCAGCACATCGCGGCCGACGACATCGATGTCAGGATCGGTTTCAAGGCCAGTTGGCAGCTTGAAATTGGCCTTCTTGTTCGGCGTCTCCCACACCCGCTTGCTCGCCTTGATGTCGCGATGGAAGCCGCCGGGCGTCAGGAAGCGCTTGTTGAAGTCGCGGAAATGCTGGGGGTAGCAGCGCTCGATCTCGTCACGGATGCGGGAGTAGTCGCCAACCCATTCATCCCAAGGGATCGAACTCCTGCCCGGCACCGTCGCCTTGGCAAGTTCGGCGACGATCCTGGGCTCGGAAAGCAGATGCGGCGAAGCCGGAGGTCGCGATCCGAACGAACCATGGATACAGGCAGTGGAATCCTCTATCGACACCCTTTGATCGCCACTCGCCTGATGATCTCTTTCCAGCCGTGACAGGCAAGGCAGCAGATAGGTTGTCCGGCCGGCGATGAGGTGGCTGCGGTTGAGCTTGGTCGCGATCTCGACATGCAGGTCGAGCCCACGCCAGGCTTTCTCGACCAGGCCGGTTTCCGGCACGGCCCGCACGAAATTGCCGCCGAGCCCGACGAAGCCCTTGACCGATCCGTCCATGACGCCTTCGCAGGTCTCGACCGTATCGAGACCTTTCTCACGCTTCGGTTCAAAGGCGTAGAATTCGGCGAACTTGTCGAGCGGGACGAGCTCGGGTTTTTCCGATATGCCGACGGTGCGCTGTCCCTGGACATTGGAATGGCCGCGCAGCGGCGAAATACCGGCGCCGGGTTTTCCGATATTGCCGCGCATCATCAAAAGGTTGCACAGCATCTGGACGTTCTCGGTGCCGTGCCGATGCTGGGTCAGGCCCATGCCGTAATTGCCGATCACCGCGTTGGCATGGCTGTAGACCTCGGCGACATGCTCCAGATCGGCCTGCGCAATGCCCGATCGGGCGACGATATCGCTCCACTGGGTGTTGCGCAGGAAGGCTTCGAACTCGGCGAAGCCATGCGTGTGCTCGGCGATGAAAGCCGTATCGAGGGCACGCGTCCTGCCGCTTTCGCGGGCGGCATCGTCGAGCGCCAGCAACGCTTTGGCGATACCCGTTATCGTGGCGATGTCGCCGCCCGAACGGACCTGGAAGAAGTCGCTGGACATTTTGGTGCCCGGTCCGGGCGATAGCATGTCGATGGGGTTTTGCGGATTCTTGAAGCGCTTCAGTCCCCGCTCGGGCAAGGGATTGAAAGTGAAGACGGGCACGTTGCGTTGACGTGCCTCTTGCAGCGGATGCAACAGGCGCGGCGCCGTCACCCCGGTGTTGTGCCCGAAGAAGAACATCATGTCGCATTTCGCAAAGTCTTCGAGCTGCACGGTCCCGACCGGCGAGCCGATCGATTCCGGCAAGCCGACCGAGGTCGATTCATGACACATGTTGGACGAATCGGGCAGGTTCGAAGACCCGTAGATCCGCGCAAAAAGCTGATACATGAACGAGGCCTCGAGCGAGGCGCGGCCGGACGTGTAAAATACCACCGATTTGGGATCGAGCCGTCGCAATTCGGCAGCTATGTCGCGGAATGCATCGTCCCAGGAAACCGGTTCGTAACGGTCGACGGCGGCATTGTAGCGCATGGGCTCCGTAAGCCTGCCCTGTTTCTCCAGATCGTCGTCCGGCCAATCGAGCAATTCCGCCACCGAATGCTCGGCGAAGAAAGCGGGTTCGCAGCGCAGCTTGGTCTGGTCCCACATCGTCGCCTTGGCGCCGTTTTCACAGAATTCGAAAGGCCTCGGCTGAGCTGGCTTCGCCCATGAGCAAGACACGCACATATAGCCGTCGGCCTTGTTCTGCTTGAGCAGCGTGCTCCATATCCCGGACAATAGCAGGCCTTCGCCACGCGCCTTGCGGACCAGCGATTTGAGCGATCCCCAGCCGCCTGTCGGGTGGTCGTATTTCTTGGTTTCAATGCGATCGGTTACCGCGGGTTTCATGCAAGCCACTCCCTGTAGAAGAGCACTCATACGAACCCGCCGTGAGGCTGAATGTTCCCGGCCGGCTCCGTCCCGTCACGCAGTCCGTCTAACCGGAACCATTTCCGCCATCGTTTGTTCGGCTCAAAGAAAGGAGCCGTGCGAAATGGAGCGACGTAACGCGTTAATTGCAATTGTGATTTCGGCCATCATCATCGTCGGCTTCCTCATAGGCTTTTTGTACGGCGATATGGGCTGGCAGACTTCGCCGCTCAAAAGAGCCGCTGAACAGAACCAGGGTGGCAATGCTCCGGCCGATACCTCGCCTGCCGCCGGCATCAAGAAGAACCCCAAGGAAAATACCGAAATGCCGGGCCAGCAGTGAAGGCGAGTCCAGCCATGAAGTTAGCCAATGCCACGAACTGAAACGGGTTCCTGTTTTTGCGGCGCCATAACGGCGCAAATGCGCGGCGAGCCGTTCTGGGTTTGCTCCGATCACGACGACGACTGTCGCAAGGCGATAGGAAGCCCGCTAACGGTGTGGGTCGGTTATCGGCCTTCTGAATTCACCTTGCTCACCGGCATACCGAAGACCTTTTCGAAAACCCCCGGTGTGCTCCGGTCCTTCTGCGCGGATTGCGGAACATCGATCGGCTATGTCGACCAGGGCCTGCCCGACGAACTCTATCTGGCGATCGGCTTTCTCGATCACCCCGAACGGTTTCCGCCACAGGCCCACGCATACTGGGACATGAGGTTACCCTGGGTCGACTTTCCAGACGAGCTGCCGCGGGTGGGGATGTATTCGAGGCGGCGAGATCCGGCCTTCGGAAATCCGGCGGAACGCTAGCTTTCGATCCCCTTGCTGGTTGGAAAACGCGCCATTCGGGCTTCGTACGAAAACAACAATTGGCGCGCGGCTGAAAACGCGCGATCATGTGTCAATGGGCCGCCGTTTGGATGACAAGCTCGATTGCAAGGCGTGCGGGACGATCCTGATGGAGATTCCCGACAACCCGAAGGATTCCACACCGATCTATTGCAGCAATTGCGGCGCCTATCTCGGCGAATGGGGCGATCTGCAGGAGGACTTCTTCAGGCAGGCGTTCGGTGCCCAGGCCTTCGATCTGAACAACGGAAACATCATCAAGAAATAATCCTGGATTGTGCGGGCACCCCGCCGGCCCCAAGCCACGGCCTGTGGACCCGGCTCGTTGCGGCAATCGCCGTTCGTATCGGACCCTCGGGAACCTTTCTCCCGAGCCGCTTGTTTGGGTGGCGGAAGGAGAAACGCCATGAGCACGAAACCTCCCCCTGTGCCGCCGAAGAATCTGAGCCCAAAGGGCGCCGGTGACAAAAAATCGGTAGCAGCCGACCAGGCACCGCAATCCACCGTCCCCGATCCCGACAAGCAGGGTCAGCAAGGCAATACGAAGGTCAACACCACTCATCAAGGCAACGTCCAGGATCGCTAGGCCATGTCCACGTCGAAGAAAACTCCTGCCAGCATCCGCCAGGGCGGTCCCGGCGCCGCGCACGAAAACGCCAAGAAGCCGCTGAGCGTCGAAAAGCCGCCGGCCGATTCAGACCTGCGCAGCCACAGCAAGGTCTCCGGCGGCGGCGGCGAACGCGACAGCCACCATACCCATGACCCCGAAAAGAAAGGCGACACTCGGCCGGCGCATCAGGACAAGTGAAGTCGGGCGGCGACGCGACTACCGATGGGGCTCGAGCGAAATGTCAGCGGGGACGGCGCGCCAAGGCAATCGGCACGACGTTGTCGACATTGATCACCGGCAAATCGAACAGCATCGGAAGCCCCCGCGTCGCGGCCATTTCCACGATCAGCTCCTCGATGGAGTGATCGGTCAGAAGGGTTTCGACGCCCAGCCGGATCATCGCCGCCAGCTTGTGCACCGGCACCGGCACGGACTTCGCCCGGTCGTCGAGCAACTTGCTGATTTCGATCACGACGTCGGCGTCGATATTCCTGGGCAAGTCTCGCATAAGCGCCTCCCCGCCAAACGAAACGAAAAGCCCGCCGCACCTTTCGATACGGCGGGCGATCCAGTAATGCGCACCGGCGAGGGGATCGGGGGTGGGCGTGCCGGCGCGCGCAGATCGCAAGTAATTTTAGTTAAATCCGCCAACTTCGATGTGTCACGGAAAAACGTCTGTACGTTTTTTACCGAACCGCGCGGATCGTTAGCTGTCCCCGCCGTCGCGCGGCGCGGCAGCACAGACGGCGCGATCCTCTGCCCTCCGGACAGCGAGCTCAAACAGTATACATTATAGACTTGAAATATCTTGCCAGGTGATCCAGCCTGTGCTCCACTTGAGCCGGGAACATGGCTGACAGGTCGATTTCTGCCGATATATGGCTGCATTTCAACGGCACGACTGCGAGATCACAGCCTCAAACGATATACGAAATCTTCGCATGGGAAGGCGTGGATGACGGAAACGATAGAGCTCAAACGGGTTGGCGATGGCAATCTGCGTGCCCAGGTCTATCAACAAGTCCGGCTGACGATACAGCATGGCGAATTGGCGCCTGGCCAGAAGCTGGTCGATGTCGATATTGCCGCCCGGCTCGGCATTTCCAGAATGCCTGTCCGCGACGCCTTGATGCAGTTGGTGCATGAGGGCTATCTCGTCGGCACCACACGCGGCTTCACGCTGCCCACGCTTACCGCAACGGATGTCGCCGACATCTTCGAGGTCCGCCGGTTGCTCGAGCCGCGGGCCGCCGCGCACGCCGCACGGACACTTGACGCCGCTGGCCTCAAGACCCTGGCAGCCGCGCTCCGGGAGGCAGAGGCTGCGGCCGCAGATGGCGATGCCGACCGCTTTTTCCAGGCCAATTCGGCATTCAGGAATTGTTGGCTTGGCGCGGTCGCGAACGAGCGTCTTTCACAAACGATTGCCCGCTTCGCCGACCATGTACTCGTCGTCCGTTTAAGGACGCTGTCGCACCAGCCGACGCAGGCCGTGATCGTGGCCGGCATGCGCGCCATCTACGAGGCATTCGTCAAGCGCGACGCCGTCGCCGCTTACGACTGCATGACGCACTTCATTCAGAACGCCGAGGAGCGTTTCATGAAGCTGAGCCCACCGTTTCAAAACTCCGACGGCGAGGGCAAGAGCATGTCACGGCGGGGGAAATCATGATCAGGAAGCAGCACCCGCTGAAAGGGCCGAACAGGTTCAAGCTCGGCGTCTTTTCCATGAACGCCGATGGCGGCCTGGCAATGACCACCGTCCCCGAGCGCTGGCGTGCCCGCTGGGAAGACAACCTCAACTCCGCCTGCATCGCCGATCGCGCCGGCCTCGAGTTTCTGCTGCCGATCGCCCGCTGGCGCGGCTTCGGCGGTTTGACGCATGTGCGGGAATGGTCGTTCGAGACGTTCACCTGGGCGGCGGGTCTTGCTGTCGCCACCGAAAACATCGGCCTGTTCATGACGGTGCATGTGCCGCTGGTTCATCCGCTGCAGGCTGCAAAAGCGCTGGCGACGGTCGACCACATCTCCAACGGGCGTGCCGGCTTGAACATCGTCTGCGGCTGGAACCCGGACGAGTTCGCCATGTTCGGGCAGACGGTCGGCGAGCGGACCTACGATCAGGCCGAGGAATGGATCAACATCATCGTGCGTGCCTATCAATCGAGGGAGCCGTTCGACTTCAGCGGCGAGTTCTACGATCTGAAGGGGGTCGTCAGCCGCCCGCCAAGCCTGCAGGCGCCGCGACCGGTGACCATGAACGCCGCCTTCGGCGCGCCGGGGCGCAACTATGCGGCGCGCCACTGCGACTACCTGTTTTCGACTTTTTCCGAAATTGCCGACGGCCGTGCGCATGTGGTCGACATCACCAACCGAGCGGCCGAAGTCGGACGCGAAGTCGGCGTCTATACGGTTTGTCACGTCGTCTGCCGGGAAACCCAGCAGGAAGCCGAGGATTATTACCGGCATTACGCGCTGGAATGCGCGGACGAGGGCGCCGTCGACGAGCATATGCGCAAGAAGAAGGAATTCGCGAACTCGCATGATGCGAAGGCCTTCACCGAATATCGGCAAAGGTTCGCCGGCGGTGCTGGAACTTTCCCGCTCATCGGCACGCCGGAAAAGATCGTCGACGACCTCACTGCGATCATGGACCAGGGTTATTCCGGCGCCGCCCTCACATTCGTCAACTATACCTACGAATTGCCCTTCTTCTGCGACCGCGTGCTGCCGCTGATGCGCCAGGCCGGGCTTCGAGTAAATTGATGCCGGCGGCCGCCATTCCGACGCCGTGGGTGGATGGACACGACGCCATCAATCCGCGCGCCTTCAAGCAGGCAATGCGGGCCGTGGCGGGCTCGGTCGCCATCCTCGCGTCGGAACATGACGAGATCGGCTTTTGCGGCATCACGGCGACAGCACTCTGCTCGTTCAGTGCCGAGCCGCCTTCGCTGCTGGCCTGCGTCAACCGCAGCAGCACCTTTGCCTCGGCCATTCGCGAAGGCTTGCCCTTTTCGGTCAATCTGCCAGCCGGCGACCAGGAGAACGTTGTGCGTGCCTTTGGCGGCATGACCAAAGCCAAGGGGGCCGCGCGGTTCTCGTCCGGATCATGGGTGCGTGGCGAAACCGGCGCGCCCTTGCTTGTCGGCGCGCGGGCAATGTTCGAATGCCGGGTGGCCGAAATCATTGTGCGGGCGTCGCACATGATCGTCATCGGCATCGTCTCAGGCGTCGCGCTGGACCGCGCTGACCGATCGCCGGTCTTCTACGCACATGGACGGTTCCTGACAGTAGGAGATGATGCCAGTTAACCGCCGTTCGCGTGGCGGCGCAGCGATTGTAATTTTCAGATCGGCCCGATCATGGGCGAACTATCAAAGGGAACACGGCAATGCGCATTTGGAAATCCCTTGTTCTGGCTGCACTCCTGTCGGGTGTGGTGGGTATCGCCGCGGCCGAGGAGGTCGTCCTCAACGCCGTGCATTTCACGCCGACGCAGAACGGCTACGCCCAGAGCTTCCTGAAGTTCGTTCAGAAGGTGAACGAAAAGGGAAAGGGCGTGGTCCAGATCAACGTGCGTGGCGGGCCGGAGGTCATTCCGCCGATCCAGCAGGGCGCGGCGCTCAGGAGCGGCCTGATCGACGTGATCGACACGCCGGCAGGGCAGTTCCTCGAACTCGTGCCCGAAGGCGAGGTGTTCTCCGCATCGACAAAGACGCCGTGGGAGGTTCGCGAGAATGGCGGCTGGGACTTCATCAGCGGAATTTTCGAGAAGAAGGCCAATGCCCATCTGCTGGCGCATGTCGACGCGGGCTCGGGCTTCAACGTCTTCACCATCGACGAACCCAAGCTCAACAGCGAAGGCAGCATCGACTGGAGCAGCCTGAAGATCCGCTCGTCGCCGCTCTATCGCGATTTCCTTGAATCCCTGGGCGCAACGGTGATCGTGCAAGCGCCAGGGGACGTCTACACCTCGCTCGAGCGCGGCGTCGTCAATGCCAACGCCTATACCGTGTTTGGCTATGCGTCGTTCGGCTGGGACAAGTTCACCAAATACCGTGTCGACCCGCAATTCTTCAAAACCGACGTGCTGATCTCGATCAACAAGGCCAAATGGGACACGCTGTCGCCCGAGGCGCAGAAGCTGCTTGCCGACACGGCCGTCGAATACGAGCGCGCGAGCTATGACGCCAATCTTGCCGTCGGAAAAGCAGGCACAGGCGATGATCGACGGCGGGCAGAAGGTGATCAGCTTGACCGGTGCCGGCCGCGACAAATTCCTGGCGGCTGCCACGCAGGCGAGCTGGGCGAGAATGGCCAAACGCGATCCCACCAACATCGATCAGTTGAAGAAATTCTTCCAGTAGCCGAGCGGAGGCTGCCTTGTAAGCCCTCCATCAAAGCTGGGCAAAAGCGGGGCAACGGTGGACATGAGGGTCGTCGGACATGGACAGATTGTTTGCAGCGATTGCGAAGCTGAGCCTTGCGTTGGCGGCGACGGCAAAAGTGGTGCTTGGCCTCATCATCGTCGCGGTGGTTGCTGATGTATGCGTCCGCAATCTGGGCCTGAGGCCGCTTGCCTGGGCAGTATCGGCGACGGAATACGGCCTGCTTTACGCGGCATTTCTGCCGATGCCCTGGCTGGTCCACAGCAAGGGCCATGTCTTCGTCGAGTTCCTGCGCAAGGCGCTGCCGATGCGGGCTCGGGCGGTGCTTGAAAAACTGGTCTATCTCGCCTGCATCGGCGTCAGCCTCTATCTTGGCAGCGTCGCTCTGTCGTCCCTGACAAGCGCCGTGGCGGGCGGCGAATACGAAACGCGCAGTTTCGATATGCCGAAATGGCTGGTCTTTCTGCCCATCATGCTCGCCTTCTACCTCTCCGCGCTGGAATGGCTCAGATATCTGCTCGGCCGTGACACGCTGTACACGCTCGATCCTCTGGAAATGGAAGGGCTCTGAACGGTGGCCTGGCTGTTTCCATTCGCCGTGCTCGTTGGCACCATCCTCGTGTTGATGGGGCTTGGGCTGCCGGTCGCCTTCGCTTTCTTCGTCACCAATGTGATCGGGCTGTACCTGTTCTTCGGCGGTTCGATCGGCGTGACGCAGATGGTCGCCAACTTCTCCGACGCCGTCTCGACCTATGCGCTCGCTCCGCTGCCGATGTTTCTTGTCATGGGCAGCCTGTTCTTCCGCTCCGGCCTCGGCGAGAAGGTCATCTACGCGCTCGACCTGTGCATCGGCAATCTGCGCGGACGCCTCGCTTATGTCGTTCTCGCCGCCGGCACCATCTTTTCCGCGCTGTCGGGCTCGAGCCTCGCCAATACCGGCATGATGGGTTCGCTGATGGTGCCGGAGATGCTGAAGCGGGGCTACAAGCCGCATATGGCCTACGGCCCGGTGCTTGGCGCCGGAAGCCTTGCCGTCATCATCCCGCCATCCTCGCTGGCCGTCTTGCTCGGCTCGCTGGCCCAGATCGACGTAGGCGCGCTGCTCATAGCGGGGGCTTTGCCCGGGCTGCTCCTCGTTGTCATGTACGCGGCGCTGATCTTCGCACAGACGAAGATCGATCCGGACGCCTCTCCGCACTATCCGGTGCCCGCCGTTCCTGCGGCCGAGAAGGTGAGGGCGGTTGCCGTCAACATCATTCCGATGAGCGTCATCGTGTTCATGGTGGTTGGCACGATCATCCTTGGAATAGCGACGCCGACGGAATCGGCGGGGCTCGGCTGTGCCGCCGTGTTCGCCTTGTTGTTTGTCTACCGGCGGTTCAGCTGGTCGGTTGTCTGGAAGTCGCTGGACGATGCGATGAAGGTCACCGGCATGACCTTCCTGATCATCTCGGCTTCGACGACGTTTTCGCAGATATTCGCCTTCTCCGGCGCCTCCAACGGCTTTATCCAGTTCATCGTCGGCTATGATCTTGGACCGTATCCCATGCTGCTCATGATGGTGCTCGTCATCCTGCTGCTCGGCATGTTCATGGATCAGGTCTCGATGATGCTGATCACGCTGCCGATCTTCCTGCCGATCGCCCACCAATTCGGCTACGAGCCGGTATGGTTCGGGCTGATCCTGCTGCTCGCCTACGAGGTCGGCTTCACCACGCCGCCGTTTGGTCTGCTGCTGTTCATCATGATCGGTGTTGCGCCGAAAGGCACATCGCTCAAGACGGTTGCCATGTCAGCGGCACCCTACATCGCGCTGACGCTTTTGCTGATCCTGCTGATTGTCCTCTTTCCGCAGATCGCTCTCTTTCTTCCGAATTTGATCTAGTCGAACTCGATCCAGCAGGTGTCCAAATGCGCTTTGCCTATCTTGCTTTCTTCCATTATGACCGCGAGGCAAATTTGGCCATCACCGGTGAAGACGTTGATGCCGTGCGGCGGGTGATTGCATCGACGCCGGGCCTTGCGCTTGCAAACATCTATCTGCCCGAAGTGGCGACGGACATGTTCAACAAGGATGGCCCACCGCCGGTCTTTGGCTTCCAGCTCTATTTCGACGAATTGGCGGACATGGAGGCGGCGCTGGCGCCGTCCGGCCATCTGCAGGCGCTTGCAGCACCGCGTATGCTGTCGAGCGTCGCTGGTTCGAGGCCGACGCAACAGGCTATGTGCGTGCGTCCGTTTCCCGTCGACGACGCTGGCGTCAAGACGTCGGGGCTCCCCTGCAGCTATCTTGTCCACTATCCCGGGCCGGCCGAAGACATGAATGTCTGGCTCTACCACTATGTGACGCATCATCCGCAATTGATGCGGGGCTTCCCCGGCATTCGCCACATCGAGGTTCTGTCGCGACTGGATTGGTGCGGTTCGCTGCCCTGGCCGCGCATCGACCATATGCAGCGCAACCGGGTCATGTTCGACAGCCCCGCGGCATTGACGCACGCCCTGCAGTCGCCGGCGCGGCTGGAGATGCGCGCCGACTACAAGACTTTCCCGCCGTTTTCAGGCGGCAGCCGGCATTTCCCGATGTCGACGGAAGCCGTGCATCCTTTGCCGCGGGCCACATAGCGCAAACAGGTTTTGCCGACGCCGAAAAATCTCTGGAGATTTCATGTACGACTTTCGCAAGAAATGTGTCTCTCTCGATCGCCTCATCGGCACGTTCTGCGCCATCCCGCACCCGGTGGCGGTCGAAGTGGCGGCCGCCAGCGGGGTCGATTTCCTGTGCATCGACTGGGAGCATTCGCAGATCGGCCGCGAACGGCTCGAGGATCTGGTTCGCGCCGCCGATGTCCACAAGGTTCCCGCGATGGTGCGCGTTCCCGGCCACACGCCGGAATGGATGGCGGCCGCGCTCGACGCCGGCGCGTCGGGCGTCCTGGTACCCCGCGTCTCGACGGCCGAGCAAGCCCGCATGGTGGTCATGGCCTGCCGTTACCCGCCGGTCGGCGCACGTGGTGTCGGTCCAGGCCGCGCCGCCGGTTATGGCTACAGGATTCCGGACTACCTCAAATCGGCCAACGAGGTCCTGACGGTCGCCATCCAGGTCGAGACGGCCGAGGGCCTGGCCAACATCGACGACATCGTCCAGGTCGACGGCGTCGACGTGGTCTTCATTGGCCCCGGCGACCTGTCGGTCTCGATCGACGCCATGGGGCCGGCCGGCCAGGACAAGCTCAATGCCGCGATTACCAGGATTGCGGCCGTAGCGCGCGCGGCCGGCAAGGCCGTCGGCATCTTTCGCCCTTCGGCGGATGATGTCGGCAAATGGTCGCGGCACGGCATCAGCTTCTACATGCTGGCCAGCGACACGATGTTTCTCGGCGCCGGCCTTGCCGCCGGCGTCGCCTCGGCGCGCAGCGCCTCATAGCAAGAGTTTGCCATGAAGATCATCAAGACCGACGGTGTGCTGTCAGTCGAGGAGGAGCAGCTGCGCTACCTCGACGGCTTGAGCGCCGAGTTTGTCGAAAAGACGCTGCTCACAGAAGATGCCCTGATCGAACACTGCCGCGACGCCGACGCATTGATGGTATTGCGGGAGCCGATCACGGCTCGCGTTTTGGCGGAACTGAAGAACCTCAAGGTCATCGGGCGGTTCGGCGTAGGGCTCGACTCGATCGACGTCGAGGCCGCTAGCCGTGCCGGTGTTCAGGTAACCTACGTGCCGGACGCCAATCTGGTGGAAGTCAGCACCCACGCCATGGCCCTGATCCTGGCCTTGGCGCGCAGGCTGAAGCAGTTCGACAGCGCGGTGCGCGCCGGCCGCTGGGCGGCGATGACCGACGGTGCCGGCATCACGCGGCCGGACAGGCAGATTCTCGGGCTGATCGGCTTCGGCCAGATCGGGCGCCTGACTGCCGAGCGGGCGCGGGTCTTCGGCTATCATATCATCGCCTACGACCCGCATATGCCGGCAGAGCGCATCACGGCCGGCGGTGCCGAACCGGTCGGCTTCGACGAGCTGCTAGCCAGGGCCGACATCGTCTCGCTGCACGTTCCAGCGACACCGGAGACCAGAAACATCATGTCGGCGGATGCCCTGTCGCGGATGAAGGAAGGAGCGATATTCATTAACGTGTCCCGCGGCGGCCTCGTCGACGAGGTCGCGTTGGCGGATCTGATCCGGCGTCGCCATCTGGCAGGCGCGGGCATCGACACGTTCGAGCAGGAGCCGCCTTCGCCCGACAATCCGCTGCTGGCGCTGGACACCGTCCTGGTCAGTCCACACGCGGCGCACTACTCGACGCAGTCTTACGCGGAGGTTCGCAACAAGGTGTTTGCCGACGTCGCAGCGGTCCTGCGCGGCGGCAAGGCGGTATATCCGGTCAACCGGGTGTGACCAATTCCCGATGCCGGCACCATCCGCTGCCTGCCGACAGTTCCACCTTAACGTTCCGGGGCAGGCAGCCTTGAGCGCGACCTCGGCAAGCGGATAAAGACGGGAACGGGTGAAGTGAATTCGCATTTTTTGCCGACAGCGCCACATTTTGTTCTTGCTTTGTGCCGGCAGCTATGCTACTAATTTACGTATGGTGCTGATTCGCACCGAGGACCCGCCGCAAGGCGGTTTTTTTTGTTTCAGGTTTCAGCGCCGTCCGTCGAGGCCCTGCTCGGCTTGTTGCGGCGCTCGACGATGTAGATGTGGTCGGCGACCAGCACCACGTTGCCATGCTGGTTGATCACCTCGCAGCGTTCCACGACCCGGCCTGAATCGGGTCGCTTCGGGTCGTCTTCCTTGGCCGAGATGGTGGTGCGGGTCCTGATCGTATCGCCGATGAACACCGGCTTGATGAAGCGCAGCCGGTCGTAGCCATAGGAGAAGGCGACCGGGTTGACGACGCTTGCTGTCAGCCCGACGCCGACCGAAAAGACCAGCGTGCCGTGCGCGATGCGCTGGCCGAACGGCGTCGTCTTCATGAACTCGGCGTCCATGTGATGGGGAAAGAAATCACCGGTATGGCCGGCATGGACGACGAAATCGGTCTCGGTGATGGTGCGCCCGCTGGTCATGCGCGACGAGCCGATCTGGTAGTCCTCGAAATAGACAGTCTGCTCCAAGTCAGGGCCTCGCCGCGATCGGTGTTGCCGGCGCCGCGCTCGATTGGTAGGCGGCTTCGACCAGCGCCATGGTGTTCCAGCCGTCCTCGACGGAACTGACAAGCTCGGCGTCCTCGCCCGACGCGTAGCGCTGGACATTGGCCATGCGGCCGGCAAAGGCGTCCGGAAACCATGCGCCGACGAGTGGAACCGCAATCCAGTCCTTGCCGCCTTTGGGGTAGATTTCGAGGATGTCCGGCTCGCCGCGCGGATAGTCGAGGTTGACGCCCAATTTGAGGTAGGCGGCGCCTTCGGTGCCGCAGATGCGGAATTCGCAGGCCTGGTGTTTTCGACCGAATTTGTGATCGTGGTTGATCGACAGTGCACAGCGCACGGTGTCGCCATAGTCGAGGATCGCGCTGGTGCGCGTTTGCGCAACCTTATGGCCGGGATGGCCGAGCGTCTTGGCGTGAACCCCCTTGGGGTCGCCGAGCAATTGCCGGATCAGGTCGAGATAATGGATCGAATGCATGGCGATCTCGACGCGCGGCGCCTGCAACAGGAATTCCCAGAGCTGCCAGGGTGTCGCAAGCGCCAGCCATGCGTCGAAATCGACCACGTCGCCCAACCAGCCCTTGGCGATCGCATCCTTGAGCGCCAGCATCATCGGCGCGAACCGCAGCTGGAAATTCACCGCGGCCTTGAGGTCTTTGGAGCGGCAGATTTCGAGGATGTCAGTCGCCTCGGTGAGATTGCTCCCCATAGGCTTCTGGATCAGCGCCACCGCACCATCGGGCAGCGCCCTGAGCACGCCGGCATGATAGGCCGGCGGTGTCGCCAGATCGAAGACGGCGTCCTTTATTGACGCAGCTTCTTCGACCGACCGGTAAGCGGTGACGCCCCATTTCTGCGCCAGTTTTTCGGCCTTGGCCAGGTCGGGGTCGAACAGCCCGGCAACCGGGAAACCGGCTTTCCCATAGGCCGGGAAATGCGCATCGCCGACGATCGAGCCGGCGCCGAAAATCACGATCGGCCTGGGCTTTGACGGTTGTGCCCAGGCCTGGGAAAGCGAGGCAGGATCGAAAATGTCATCAGTCATAATGGAAAACTTCGTCCATCGACGCCCACCACTCGCCCTCCTTGCGGGTCGGCAGCGGCTCCTGGCACGGCATGCACAGCGCCCACCATTCCTGCGTCGTGGGATCGGCGGCCATCTTGGCCATGTCGGCGGCGAAATCGGTGCCATGGTACTCGAAGGTGCTGAACAAAAGGTGCTCCGGCTCCCTCAGATAGATCGAATAATTCTTGATGTTGCAGGCGGAAATCATCTTGAGGACGTCCGGCCACACAGCAGCGTGAAGCCGCACATATTCGGCGACTTTCTCCGGCTTGAGGCCGAGCACCATTCCGATTCGCTGCATGTCCGCCTCCTATTTCGCTATCGTCGTGGTGAATTCCGCGATGCTCTTCGCCTTGATCGCATCCCAGTCCCAGTCGATGCCGATGCCGGGTTCGTCCGGTGCCAGCGCGTGCCCGTCCTCGATACGCATTTTCTTGCCGGTCAGCTCGTCGAGCTGGGGAATATACTCGACATATCTGCCGTTCTGAACGGCGCATGTCAGGCTGACATGCAATTCCATCAGGAAATGCGGGCAGACCGGTATGTCGAACGCCTCGGCTGCATGCGCCACCTTCAGCCACGGCGTGATGCCGCCGATGCGGCCGACATCGACCTGCACGATCGAACACGCGCCCTTTTGCATATATTCGCGGAAATGCCGGATCGAATAGAGCGACTCGCCGATGGCGATCGGCGTCGATGTGGCCCTCGACAGCCGTACATGGCCGTCAATGTCGTCGGCCGGCAACGGCTCCTCGATCCAGGCGAGGTCGAGTTCACGCAGGCGTTCGGCCCGGCGGATCGCCTCGTCGACAGAAAAGCCCTGGTTGCAGTCGGTCATGATCTCGTAGGAGTCTCCAACCGCCCGGCGCACCGCCGTCAGCCGGGCAAGATCCTCGGAGCCGTGCGGCTTGCCGATCTTGACCTTCGAGCCGCGAAACCCCTTGGCCTTGGCGGCCAGCGCATCCGCGACCAGCGCCTCGGTTTCGATATGCAGCCAGCCGCCTTCGGTCGTGTAGAGCGGGCAGCGGTCCTTGGCGCCGCCGGCAAGCTTCCACAGCGGCAGCCTCTGTTTCTTGGCCCGCAGGTCCCAAAGGGCAGTGTCGATGGCCGCCAGCGCGATTGCCGTGATCGCGCCGATCGTCGTGGCATGGGTGGCGAACTCCAGCTCGTGCCAGATCGCCTCGATCATGTCGGCGTCGCGGCCGATCAGCCGCGGCGCAAGGTGGTCGGCCAGCAGCCGCATCACCGAGGAGCCGCCCGTGCCGATCGTATAGCTGTAGCCGGTGCCGACCGCGCCGTCGGCGTCGGTGATGGTGACGATCGGTGTTTCCTGGCTGACAAAACTCTGGATGGCATCGGTGCGCTTGACCTTCGGCACCAGGTCGACCATCCGCAGTTCGATTTTCTCGATCTTTGCCATGATTTTAACCTCGCAATGTCCTGCCTGTTTCGGCGGAAAACAGATGGGCCTGCGACAGGTCCAGGCTCATCTTGACCCGGTCGCCGGCTTTCAGCGGCTTTGGATTGAGCATCCGCGATACCCAGTCGCTGCCGTTGAATTCGGCAAACACCAGCGTCTCGTTGCCGAGCGGCTCGGTGACGGTCACCGGCAACTCCAGCTGGTGGACGTCGACGTCTTCGCCGGAGCTGATGCCATGCCCGGTCGGATAAATGTCGTCGGGCCTGAGGCCGAACACGACCTTGTCGCCGGTTTCGACATTGGCTTTGAACTGGCTGGGCAGAGGCAGCTTCTCGCCGCTGGCGAACAGCAGCTGTCCGTCGTCGACAACCGCCTCATGCAGGTTCATCGGTGGCGAGCCGATGAAGCCCGCGACGAAGCGTGTCTGCGGCCGGCGGAAGACCTCGTCGGGTGTGCCGACCTGCTCGATAGAACCGTCACGCATGATGACGATGCGGTCCGCCAATGTCATCGCTTCGACCTGGTCATGGGTGACGTAGATCACCGTCGACTTGACCTTGGCGTGCAGCTTCTTGATCTCGGTGCGCATCTGCGTCCGAAGCTTGGCGTCGAGATTGGAAAGTGGCTCGTCGAACAGGAAGACATCGGGATCGCGCACGATGGCGCGGCCCATGGCCACGCGCTGGCGCTGTCCGCCGGACAGCTGCGACGGCCGGCGGTCGAGCAACTGGTCGAGGCCGAGAATGCCGGACGCTTCGGCGACGCGACGGTCCATTTCTTCTTTCGCGGCGCCGGCGATCTTGAGCGAGAAGCCGAGGTTTTCGCGCACCGTCATATGCGGATAGAGCGCGTAGGACTGGAACACCATCGAGATGTTGCGCGAGCGCGGCGGCAGGTCGTTGACCATGCGGCCGCCGATCTCGATGACGCCGTCGCTGATCGCCTCGAGGCCGGCGATCATGCGCAGGGTTGTCGACTTGCCGCAACCGGACGGCCCGACCAGCGCGATGAACTCGCGGTCGGCGACCTCGAGATCGATGCCGTGCACCACCGCCACCGGGCCGTAGCTTTTGGTGAGATTCTTGAGCGATACGGTTGCCATGTCAGCCTTTCACCGCGCCGGAAGTGAGGCCGCCGACGAGGTGTTTCTGGACGATGAAGGTAAGCGTGAGCGCCGGTATGACCATGACCACGGCGAGCGCGCACATGCCGCGCCAGTCGATGGTGAATTCGGCCGTATAGTCGAGCAGGCCAACCGGCAGGGTCTTGGAGTTAATCGAGCGTGTCAGCTGCGAGGCCAGCGCGAACTCGTTCCACGAGGTGAGGAAGGCAAAGATTCCGGCCGAGGCGATGCCGGGCCCGGCGAGCGGAAACTCGACCTGCCAGAAGGCCTGCCAGCGCGTGCAGCCGTCGATCTGCGCCGCCTCGGCAAGGTCTTTCGGTACCTGGCGGAAAAAGCCGTCGATCAGCCAGATGGTGAAGGGCACATTGAGCGCGACATAGACCAGGATCAGCCCGAAATGCGTGTCGATGATGCCGAGCCGCGCAAAGACGAAGAACAGCGGCAGGGACAGTGCGATGCCGGGCACCGTGCGCGTCAGCATCAGGCCGAGAAACATCGCCGACTTGGCTTGGAAGCGATAGCGCGCAAAGGCATAGCCGCCCGCCATGCCGATGGCGATGGCGATCAGCGTCGAGGTCACCGAGATGATCAGCGAATTGCGGAAATAGTCGAGCACCGGAATGCCGCCCTTGCCGACGCCGCTGAACATGGCGACGTAGGCATCGAGCGAGAGTTGCTGCGGAATCCACACCGGCGGCTTGGCCATGATCTCGACAGTCGGCCGCAGCGACGACAGCACGATCCAGATGCCGGGCAGGCAGATGACCAGCATGGCCAGGAACAGCCCGATGCCATGGACGATCCGAAGCGCTTTGTTGCCGGCGCGATGCAGGCTGTTCTGGTCCATCCTCACCACTCCGCCGCGATCTGCGTGCGCGCCGCGGCGAGCTTGCGGTAGAAATAGACGGTGAACAGGATCGACAGCAGGATCGAGAAATAGGCCATGGCATTGGCCATGCCCATTTTGGCATCGCCATAGGCGGTGCGGGCGACCAGCGTCCAGACCAGCTCGGTGCGGCCGGCAGGGCCGCCGTCGGTCATGATCTTGACGATGTCGTAGGCGCGCGCGACGTCGAGCGAGCGGATGGTCATGGCGATGAAGGCAAACGGCATGATGAAGGGCCAGGTGACATAGCGGAATGTCTGCCATGGCGTGCAGCCGTCGACGCGGGCCGCCTCGACCGGTTCGCGCGGCATCGCCAGCAGCCCGGCTAGGATGAGGATCGCGAACACCGAAGTCGACGACCAGATCTCGGCGGTCAGGATGGCGATGAAGGCGAGATTGCCGTCGATCAGCCACGGGATGGCGCGATCGGTCAGGCCGAGCGCCTGCAGGGCGTTGTTCACCAGGCCGATATTGTCGTTGAACATGAATTTGAACTGGAAGCCGACGAGGATCGGCGAAAACATCATCGGAAACATCATGATGGTGCGCAGGACCCGCTGGCCGCGCGAGGCTTTTTCCACCAGCAGGGCCAGCCCGAGACCGATCAGCATTTCCAGGTTGAGCGCCACCGTCAGCAGCACCACAGTACGGGCAAAGGCGATCCAGAAATCGCGGCTGGTCAGGATGGTGACGTAGTTGCGGGCGCCGATGAAGACCCAGAACGTCTCAGGCCTGGTCAGCCGGAACGGCGTGAAGCTGGAGTAGAGCGACAGCAGCAACGGCACCACCACCACGGCCGCCAGCACGATCACCGCCGGCAGCAGGAGCAGCAATGGTGGCGAGGGTCTCCAGCCTTTCATGGCGATCCGGTTCTGGTTGGTGCCCGGACACCGAAGCCCGCCATCGGCGAGCTGGGATCAAGACAAAGCGGGTTGCGCATGGTTCGAAAAAAGTTCGGGGGCGCCGCTCTTCAATGAGCGCGGCGCCCCCTTGGGAGAATGGTCAAAGCTTGCCGGCGTCCTCGAGGATCTGGGTGGCCTTGGCGGCAGCGTCGTCCAGCGCCTGCTTGGAGGTCTTGTCGCCAAGGATGGCGGCCTGCAATTCGGGATAGACGGCGTTGGAGATTTCGATCCATTCAGGTGTCTGCGGCACGGCGAAAGCGTGCTTTGCCTCTTCCTGGAAAGCCGCCAGCACTTCCTTCTTGTAAGGATCGTTTGCCGCCTGCTGGATGTCCCAGTCCCACACCGCCGTGCGGGTCGGCAGAGGTCCGCTTGCCGCCTCGAGCTTCTGGCTGTCCTCATTGGTCAGGAACCAGACCAGCGAAGCGGCCGCTTCCTTGCTGGCGCAGTTTTCGGTGACCGAAAACCCGTGGTGCCCCGACCAGCCGGTGCGAATGCCGGCCGATCCCTTCGGCGCCACCTTCACGCCGACATTGCCGGCGACCTTCGACGACTTCGGATCGTTGAAGAAGCCTGCCCAGCCAGGCCAATCGAGGTTGATGGCGACCGTGCCCGAGGCAAAACCCTGGCCGAGATCGTCCCACAGATAGTTGGTGGTGCCGGCCGGCACCGCCTTGGCCTTGTAGAGATTGACGAACCAGTCGAGCGCGTGCACGCCGGCCTCCGAGTTGAAAGCGGGCCTGCCGTCCTTGTCGAGGTACTCGCCGCCGTCGGCGATGAGCATCTCGTAAAAACGGCCGTTGATCGCCTCTTCCTTGCCGGCGAACTGGGTGCCATAGAAATCGGGCGGGCTGGCGAAGAATTCCGCCTGCTGGGCGACCTCGTCCCAGGTGTCGGGCGGTGTCAGTTCCTTGCCGTACTTGGCCTTGTAGGCGGCCTTCTTGGCTTCATCCTGATAGAGGCTCTTCTGGTAATAGAGCGCCGAGACATCGAACTGCGCGCGCGGCAGCATTACCAGCTTGCCGTCGAGCGTCGAGGCCTTGATCGTCGACGGCACGAAGGCGTCGATCTCCTCCTTCGGCAGCAGCTTGTTCAGGTCGGTGTAGATATCAGGATATTGCGGCGCGAAGGACGAGTGGTTCGAGCCGACGCACCAGTTGATGCTGCCGGAGGCGATGTCCGACTTGATCTCCTTGTCGAGCTCGAAGTGGTTCTTCTTCGAGATCACGTTGACCTTGGCGCCGGTCAGTTTTTCCCATTCGCCGATCCGCGCGTAGAGCCCTTCATATTGCTGGCCGCCGATCAGCTTGGCGTCGATGGTGACGCCGTCGAATTTGCCGGGCAGTTCGGCAGCAAGGGCAGCACTAGCACCAAACGCGAGTAGCGTTACGCCGGCCGACAGGCCGCAAAACAGTTTCGTCATTGGTATCCTCCCAAAGAGCCTGCATCGATCGCGTAGCGAGGTCGATCGGCAGCTTCATTCATATACAAACAAAACATTTATAGGATCGTCAAGCCGAAAGTTCTTTCGGAAGCAAGGCTGTTGCGTATATGAAAAGTGAAATTCACTCGAGAGGCGCAATGGCAGAGGACGAGGAAGACGACCGGTATCGAGCCCCGGCGCTGGACAAGGGGCTCGACATCCTCGAGCTGCTGGCCGGCGTCGACGGCGGCCTGACGCAGGCGGAAATCGCCAAGAAACTCGACCGCAGCCCGAATGAGTTCTACCGCATGCTGGATCGGCTGGTGCGTCGCGGCTACGTCACGCGGCCGGATGGCGACCGTTATTCGCTGACGCTCAAGCTGTTTGGCCTGGCGCAGCTGCACGCGCCGGTGCGCCGGCTGGTTTCCTATGCGACGCCGCTGATGCGCGAACTGGCCGAAACCACACAGCAGGCAAACCAGCTCGTCGTCTTCGATCGCGGCTCCGCCGTGGTCATTGCCCAGCAGGAAGCGCCGGATTACTGGGGCATCTCCATCCGCGTCGGCTCGCATATCAGCCTGTTCGACACCGGGTCCGGCCATGTGCTGCTGGCGTTCCGCCCGCCGGAAGAGCGGCAGATGATGATTTCCGAACATCTGCGCAGCACCGACAAGCCACCGCAATCGCCAGAGTTTTTCGCTCGCCTCGATCAGATCCGGGAACGCGGCTACGAGATGATGGCGTCGATGCAGACGGCCGGCGTGTTCAACCTGTCGACACCCGTTCTCGGCTCGGACGGCAAGGCAATCGCCGCACTGTCGATCCCCTACATAACCCTGGTCAACGCACCCAAGGCGCCCGACATCACCAGGACGATAGAGCTGCTGCTGGCAGCGACCGAAAAGCTGTCGCAACTGGCGGGATCGACTGTCAAGCAATCGCGATGAATTCTTATTTGAATGAAGAATTTCTCCGTGAGATGATCTCGAAGTCGCCAAGGAGGAGCGCGCCGCCATGATCTTCGACACCCATCTGCACCTGATCGACCAGTCCGCCCTGCGCTATCCATGGCTGGCCGGCGTGCCGGCGCTCAACCGCGATTTCCCCTACGACGAATATGCAGTCCAGGCCCGTCGCGCCGGCATCGGGGCGGCGCTGCACATGGAAGTCGATGTCGATCCAGCCGACATCGAGGCCGAAACCGGCCATGTCAAAGCGCTCTCGCAGCAAAAGGGCAGTTTGTTGAGGGGAGCGATTGCCTCCTGCCGTCCGGAAGAGCCCGGCTTTGCCGCTTATCTGGAAACGCAGCGCGCAGATGCTTTCGTCAAAGGCTTTCGCCGCGTGCTGCACGTCGTGCCGGATGAACTGTCGGAAGGCGCGCTGTTCCGCGAAAACATCAAGCGGCTAGCCGGCAGCGGCCTGACCTTCGACCTGGTCCTTCTGCCGCACCAGATCCCCAAGGCGATCGCACTCGCCGATCTCGCGCCGGATGTGCAGTTCGTGCTCGACCATTGCGGCGTGCCCGACATCAAGGGCGGTGCCGAGCACCCCTGGCGCGAGCACATGGCGGAGATCGCGCGGCGCCCGAACGTCGTCGGCAAAATTTCCGGTGTGGTCGCCTATGCGGATGCCGGATCCTGGACGGTCGATACGCTGCGTTCCTATGTCGAGCACACCATCGCATGCTTCGGCTGGGAACGCGTCGTCTGGGGCAGCGACTGGCCGGTCTGCACGCTTGGCGGCGGGCTTGCGACCTGGATTGCGGCAACGCACGCGCTGCTTGCCGGCACCAGCATCGATGAACGGCAAAAGCTGCTCTCCGGCAACGCCAAGCGGCTGTGGAGTTTGTAAGCAGCTTCAGATCGTCGCCGACACGTGCCGCTCGCGGCCGTAGAGCGAAACCAGGAGCACGATGACCAGGCCAAGTGCCGCCTGCACGGTCGAAGGCCGGAAGCCGAGCCCGATCAGCAGCGTGTTGATCTCCGTCAGCACCAGCACGCCGGCAATGGTGCCGAAATAGCTGCCGCGGCCGCCGACAAGGGCGGCGCCGCCGACCACCACTGCCGCGATCGTCTGGAACAGATAGGGCTGGCCGACATCGCCATAGGCAGAGCCGGTGAAGCCGAGCAGCAGCACGCCGGCCGCGGCGGCGAAGAAGGCGCTCGCGGCATAGGTGACGGTCCACATTCGGACTGGATCGATCAGCGCCAGCGGCGCAGCACCTGGATTGCTGCCCTGCGCGTAGAGACGGCGCCCGTATGGCGTGCGCGCCAGCACCAGCGCCACCAGCAAGGTCAGCACCGCGACGCATGGCACCAGCCCCGGCACCGGCAGCGGTCCGACCGAACCGCCGATCGAAACGAAGGCGGAAACCACTTGCGGCGCCGATCCGGATGGAAAGCCGCCGGTCCACAACAGGACGGCACCTTGCACGATCATGCCGACGCCGAGCGTGACGATCAGCGGGTGGATATCGAGCCCACGCGAGATCAGGCCGTTCAGCGCCCCGATCAGCAAGGCGAGCGCGCCGACGACCGCGCAGACAAGAGCAAAATTCCAGCCGCCGCCGTAGAGCTGTGCGGCAACGACATTGGCAAAGCCGATGATGAAGGGGATCGACAGATCGATGCCGCCGAGAATGACGACGAGCGTCTGGCCGATCGATGCCACCGCCAGCAGCGAGGCAATCACCAGCAGCGCCCGGATGGCGAACGGCTGGGAGTAGCCCGGAATGAGCAAAGTGCCAAGAAGATGCAAGGCGACAGCGACAGCAAAAGCACCGGCGACGCGGGCATTGGTGGATTGGAACCAGTTCCGGCTCATGCTTCTCAGCCTTTCCGCCCCGAGAGCCGCTCCTGCAGTGCCGTCATGATGACGGCCACGACAAGGATCGCGCCATAGGCGATCTGCAGCACATAGGTGGAGACGTTGAAGGCGGTCAGCACGCTCTGCAGCAGGAAGATGTCGATGGCGCCGATCGCAGCCCCGGCGAGCCCGCCGCGTCCGCCGGCAAGGCTGACGCCGCCGAGCGCTACCGCGGCAATGGCGATCAGCGTGTAGGTTGGCCCGATATTGGGGTCGGCCGAACCGATCAGCGCGGTCAGCATCAGGCCCGCGCACGCGGCGAGAATGCCGGTCATGACATAGGCGATGAAACGGACTTTGGTGACTTGAACGCCGGCCGTGTAGGCGGCGCGGTCGTCGCTGCCCACCGCCATCAGCTGGTCGTAGTAAGGCGTCTGCCGCACGAGCCACCAGAACAGGAAGATCAGCGCCAACGGCAGCGCCGACCAGGGTCCGGCCATTGCCTTCAGCCAGCCCGGCGCCGGGCCGATCGGCGCCGGCAGGATGGTCAATGTCACGCCGGTGAGGATCAGGTAGGTGCCGAGCGTTGCAACGATCGGCTGGATGCGGACGATGGTCGCCAGAAAGCCGTTGGCGGCGCCGACGATCGCGCCGATGAAAAGCGCCGCCGGCACGATGACCAGCGGCGAAGACATGCCAAGCCTGAGGAACAGCACCTGGATCACCATCGCATTGACGAAGCCCATCAATGGCCCGACGGAAATGTCGATGCCGCCGCGCCCGGCGAGGATCACTGGAGCCGAGGCGAGCGCTGCGCCGATCAGCGGTGCGGCGAGCCCGATCAGCGCGCCCCAGGCGGCGGGATGGAAGCGCGCCGGATTGAGCAGAAGATTGACCGCGATCAGGATCACCAGCAGCACTGCCGCAAAGCCAGCGCCGCGCCATCGCGCCGCCATGCGCTGCAACCCGCTCATGCCGCGCGCCCGAACATGGCGGCGATCACCGTATCGCTTTTCATTTCGTCTCCAGTGATTTCGGCCGCGACCTGCTGTTCGCGAAATACCAGCACGCGATGGCAAAGCAGGAGGATCTCCTCGATCTCGCTCGACAGGATGACCAGAGCCATGCCGTCCGCCGCCAGTCCACGAAACACATCGTAAAGGACATGGCGCGTCGCCACGTCGACACCGCGCGTCGGATCGTTGAGGAGCAGGATTGCCGGTTCCAGCGCCAATGCGCGGGCCAGCAGCACCTTCTGCTGATTGCCGCCGGAAAGCGTGGTGATCGGCGCGTCCGGCCGTGGCGCGATGATCGACAGTCTGTCCCGGTAGCGTTCATAGCGCTGCCGCCGCGCGGCGAAGCTGAGCAGGCCGAAACGCATATCGCGCGACAGCGTCGAGACGGCAAAATTGTCGAGCACCGATTGGGTCGGAAAAATGCCGGTGGTGCGCCGGTCGCGCGGCAAATAGGCGATGCCGCCGGCGACCGCCTTGCGGAAATTGGTGATCGCACGCGCTCCGGTTGGCGCCTCGACGGTCACCTCGCCGCCGGCCGGGCGTTCCAGGCCGGCCAGCACTTTCAGGAACCGCTCCTGTCCGTGGCCGTCGAGGCCGGCAAGGCCGACGATCTCGCCAGGCGCAATGGTTTGCGTCATGGGGCTTGCGCCCGGCGCGATCACCAGGCCGCGCACCGAAAGGCTGGCGCGATCAGCCATGCGCCAGCTCCGCCGCCGTGCGTGGCGCCATCGCTCTGAGAAGTTCGGATGCGGTGGACGTGCCGCGTTCGTCAGTCGTCACCACGCTGCCGCCGCGCAGGACGGAAATCCGGTCCGAAAGCGACATCACCTCGTCCATGCGATGGGTGATGAACAGGATCAGGCAGCCTTCCGAGGCAAGCTTGCGCATCATGGCAAAGACCGCCTCGCGATCGGCAAAGTCGAGCGCCGCCGTAACCTCGTCAAGGATGAGAATGCGCGGGCTGCGGACCACGGCGCGGGCGAGCACTACCAATTGCTGAACGGCAAGCGGCAATTGCCCGGCCAACTGGTCGAGCGGGATCTCGGTCACCGCGAAGCGCTTCAGCACCGCGTGCGCGCGTTGCCGCCGCTCGGCACGCGGCACGGTGCGCGCCAGCAAGCCGTCGAGGCCGAGCAGGATATTGTCCGTCACCGAACGGTCAGGCGCGATCAGCACTTCCTGGAACACGGTCGCGAACCCGGCGCCCTGGAACACCGCCGGCGAGGGGCCGGTAAAGGGCGCTCCATCGAGCAGGATCGCGCCGCTGTCCGGCTGGACGATTCCCGACAGCAGCTTGACCAGCGTGCTCTTGCCCGAACCATTCTCGCCCAGGATGGTGTGGATCGTGCCGGCCCGGAATACGATGGAGGCATTGGCCAGCGCAACCGTTTCGCCGTAGCGTTTCGAGATGGCCTGGACTTCCAGCATGAGCAATCCTGATGGAGAAAGCCGGCACCGCTGGTGCGGAGCCGGCCTTCGTATCCTACTTGGCGCAGGCGTCCGGCACCTTCGAATAATCCCAGCCCTTGGTGGGTGTCGGATTGGCGAAGTAGGCATCGAGCCATTCCTCCGGCATCGGATCCTTCGGCGGGACCGGGAAGATCGAGACGGCGTCCGGCGTCATGCAGTCCTTGTACCAGGCGCCGAGGTCGGCATTGTGCACCGGCGGAATCGGGATCAGCAGCGTGTTGAGCTTCGGCTTCTGTCCGTCGAGCATGCGCACGCCGACACGAAACAGCGTCTCGGCCGTCCAGTGCGGCAGAACCGCATGGCCTTCGAAGCGGTATTTGTCGGGATTGGCCTTCCAGTAGCCGAGCGCATCGCCGGTGATCGAGCCGGTGATCAGCGGGGCAGGGCGGCCGGCCTCGGCAAAGGCCTCGGCGACGACTCGGCTTTCGCTGCCGGTCGTCCACACCGCATCGATCGGCGCCGGATTGGTGGCGATCGCCTGAAGCACCGCCGTCTTGGTGACATTGGCCGTCCAGTTGCCGTTGACGCTGCGCGAGACCTTGAGCTTTGAATTTTCGGCCAGCGCCTTGTCGCCGCCCTGGCGCTCCTGCACGACGATCGGATGGCCGGCGATGCCTTCGACCAGAAGCACGCTGCCGCCGTCCGGCATTGCCTTGCCGATCGCGGTCATCATGTCGTAGCCCCAGCGGGCATAGTTGGAATCGACATTGATGGCATTCGGGCTGGTCACCGACCCAGCCGCCGTGATGAACGGGATGCCGGCTTTGGCTGCCGCATCGATGGCATCGTCCAACGCCGTCGCCGAGCCGGGGATCGAGGTGATGATCGAGCATTTCTTGTCGATGAAGGCGCGGATCTGGTTGATCTGCTGACTGGCGTCATTGTTGGAATCCGACACTTCGAAACTCGCCACCGTCCCGTCGGCGATCAGCCCGTCGACCAGCCGCTTCAACTCCTTGGTGACTGTGACGCGCCACGGATTGCCCTGATAGGACTCGGAGTGGCACCATTTCCACGGCTTTGGCGGCGGCGTGAAATTATCCCAGGCCGACGGCAGCACCTTCTGAGGCGCGCCGTCATATTGCGTCTTCAGTTCGGTCGGCAATCCCGCAATCACGCCCGAAACGTCTTGAGCGCAGGCTATGGTCGTGACCGATGCAAGTGCGGTTGCGGCCATAAGGCCGCGGATCAGGCTGTTCATGTTCTCCTCCGTTCGGTTGTTTTCAGGCTCCTCCGCCGGCAACGCCGGACACCTGCGTCGAAAGGCTTTCCCGAAACAGGCGATTGAGATCGGCAACGACGCGAGCGGCATTGTGCCTTTCGCTCAGGCCGAGATTGATGCGATCTGACGCCGCCTGCTGGAAGGACATGTAGCCGTCGTGCCGCGGCCTGACCCAGGCACCTTCGAGCGTGGCTCGGGTGTCCTTGTAGAAATTGCCGGTGGCAGCGTTGACGGCGGCATCCTCCCAGGCTGCCGCATGGCCGGGCTGGCCGCCGGCCGAGGCGTAAGGGCCGCGCTGCACGTCACCGCTGGCGATCCAGTAGGCGAAGTCGATGGCCGCCTGCCTGGCCTTCGAAAAAGCTGACACCGCAATGCCGGTCCCGCCGAGCGCCGAGCCTTTGGGGCCGGCATTGCCCGCGGCCGGGATATCCGCGAAAGCCAGGCGGTTGGGTCGAAACCCGGCGATGGCATAGGAGACATAGCCATAGATCAGCGGTGCACAGGCGATCCGTGATCCCGATCCGGCCATTTGCTCCAGAACCGCGATCGGATCCATGCCAAGGCATGCCGGATCGACGAGGGCCGCGATCTCGCGCATCATCTCGAAAACCTGCTTGCCCGTTGCCGGATCCACATGGTCGCCGGGGCCTTCGCCGGCGGGCCGGCCGAGATTGCCGGCAAGCGTGTAGAACACCATCAGCGCATGCGGCGGCCTGAGCGGCAACAGCACGTGGCCTTGCCGGGCCAGATCGAGCGCATCGGCCCAGTTCGCCGGTGCAGCCGAAAGCATGTCCGGCCGCCAGGCCTCCACCTGGCTGGCCGCGTCGATCGGAAACGCCCACTGCCTGCCTTGCCAGTTGTAGCTCGGATAGGACCGGCCGACGCTGCCCGTCGCAAGTGCTGCACGTTCGGCGTCCCGGCCGGCCGCATCGAGCGGCGTCAAACAATTCTCGGCGGTGATCTGGCCGACATGCGGATGGTCGATGACGATCAGATCATAGGCACGGGCCAATTCCTCGACCGGGAAGGATTCGAAATCCTGCAGCGAGCGCTTGTCCCATTCGATGGCAACGCCGGTGCGTTCCGTCCACAGCGCCGAACAGGCGACCATCGGATCATAGCCGCGCGGATGGCTCCAGGTCATGCCTTTGAGCGTCACGTCGCTCACAGCCCGAACTCCTCGCGGATTTTTGCGCTGTGCTCGCCGATGCGTGGCGCGGCCCGCTCGACCTTGGCGCGGATGCCGTCGACCCTGAGCGGCGAGCGCGTGGTGAGGATCGAAACGTCATCCTCGCGCGTCACCGTCTGCAGCATGTCGAGAACCTGGAAGCCTTCGCTGGCCATCATTTCCGGCCAGGTCAAAACCTTGGCGCACCAGATGTCGGCAGGCTCGAGGATGGCAAGCCACTCGTCGACCGTTTTCGTCGCGATTTTTTGCGCGATGATCGCCTTGATCTCGTCGCGGGCAGTGAACCAGGTCGACGGCTGATCGCGATAGGGCGCAAGCTCTTCGAGGCCCAGAAGATCGGCCAGCTTCGATATCGGCGTCATGGCGATCGCCAGATAACCGTCCTTGGCTGGATAGACGCCGTAGGGCGCCGACAGATAGGCATGGGCGCTGCGGAAAGATGACCGCCGCGGCAGCCGGCGTCCGTCATTGAGATGCGTCGTCAGCACCTCGAACTGAAAGTCGACCAGTGCTTCGAGCAGGCTGGTCTCGACATGGCTGCCCTTGCCGGTCACGCCGCGCCGCACCAGTGCGGCAAGGATGCCTTGCGCGGCGGCGGAGCCGGCCAGCATGTCGGCGATCGCCAGCCCGAAGGGCACCGGCCCCTGGTCCTCGTCGCCGTTCAGCCACATGACGCCGGAGCGGGCCTGCGCCAGCAGATCCTGCCCGGGCCGCTTGACCCATGGGCCTTCCTCGCCGTAGCCGCTGATCGAGGCATAGACCAGGCGCGGATTGATCTTGCGCACCGCCTCATAATCGAAGCCCAGTCGTTCGATGACGCCGGGCCTGAAATTCTGGATCAGCACGTCGGCCTTGGCCAGCAGGCCGCGCAGCGCCGCAAGATCGGCCTCGTCCTTCAAGTCGATGGCAAGGCTTTCCTTGGCGCGGTTGATCGCGTGGAAAATAGTGGAATCGCCGCCGATCTCGGTGTCGCTGAGATAAAGCCGGCGCGACAGGTCGCCGCCATCCGGCCGTTCTATCTTGATGACGCGGGCGCCGAGGTCGAGCAGTCTGAGCGAACAGTAAGGCCCGGACAGGAATTGGCTCATATCGACGACGATGAGCCCGGTCAGCGGCAGTTCGGCAATGGCAGCCATTGCCTATCTCTCCGTCTTGCCGGCGAAATCGGCCGGATTGCGGTACTTCACCGTCTGCAGGTGCTCGCAATAAAGCACGAGCTCGCCTTCGCCCTTGAAGACTTCATAGCTGGCGCGGATCAGCCCCATTTCCTTGTATTTCGGCTTCTTGTCGAGGTTGGAGCGGATCGAATAAATCGTGTCGCCGATGAACACCGGCTTGATGAAGCGCAATTTGTCGTAGCCATACGAAAAGGCGTTGATGCAATTGGTGGCGACGAGCCCGAGCCCGGCCGAGAACACGAAGGCGCCGGCGACCAGCCGCTTGCCGAAGATGCCTTCCGTTTCAGCGAACATCTGGTCCTGCACGTATGGATGGATGTCGAGCACCAGCGTATTGAAGAGATGGCTGTCGCCCTCGGCAATGGTCCGGCGCAGCGAACGGATCTTCTGGCCGACCGGCCAGTCTTCGTAGAACCAGTTCTCCGCGTTCCAGACGGGAAGGTCGGCGTGTTCCTTCGGCATGTTGGCGGGGTGTGTCGATGCCACGCCAACGGTTGGCGCGAAGCCGCTCATGACGACTTCCTCTGGGAGCGGGAATCGTCCATCAGGGCGCGCCGCAGACCAGCGAAATGCATGATCGATCCTCCCGTCAATCTTCTTTTGTGAATAGTATTTTCACATATGGGGTTGTGTTGCAAGCGAGTCTCGGCGAAATTTTGCTGCGATCCGCGGCGGCCAACGCCGGCGGAACAGGAGGAAATGATGCAGAATGCCTGTCTGGTTTTCGTCGGCAGCCTCAACCGCGACGCCCCATATTTTCAGGGCGCGCGCGGTGTCGGGCTGGGCGTCTATAATTTCGACGAGGGGACGCTGGAGACGAAGAAACTGGCCGAGACGGGAGGCATCGACAATCCGACCTTCCTGTCGGTGACGCCGGATGGCTCCTACATCTACGCCAATTCCGAAGTGTTCACCTGGCGCGAAGGCGTGGTCTCGGCCTACCGTTTCGACAGGCAGGCCGCCACGCTGTCCTACATCAATAAGCAGCCGACGCTGGGCAGCATAACGGCGCACAACACCATCACGCGCGACCGGACGAAGCTATTGGTCGCCAATTACGGCATGGGCGAGGGTGGCCCCGATCGCTCGGTCGTGGTCTTCGGGCTGCGCGACGATGGCGGCCTGACCGCGCCATTGTCGAGCGTCGCCCATAGCGGGACCGGACCAGACCTCGCACGCCAGGAGCGGCCGCATGCCCATAGCGTAACCGAGACGGTTGCCGGCGGTGTTGCGATCGTCGCCGACCTCGGCATCGACCGGCTGGTGTCCTACCGCATCGGCTCAGACGACAGCCTGACCAAACTGGCCGAGTCGGCGCTTGCGCCGGGCACAGGTCCGCGCCATCTCGCGCTGCATCCCGGCGGCCGCTTCGTGTTCGTCATGAACGAACTGGATTCGACGGTCGTCTCGCTGGCGCTGGACGAAGCATCAGGCAAGCTTACAGTGGTCGACAGCAAGCCGGCCGTGCCGGCCGAGGCACGCGACGGCAATCACTGTGCCGACATCCAGATCTCGCCCGACGGCCGCTTTCTCTACGGCTCCAATCGCGGCCATGACAGCATCGCCGTGTTTTCGATCGACCAGCAAACCGGCAGGCTTGCCCTTGTCGACTATACGCCTTGCGGCGGTGCCACGCCGCGCAATCTGGCACTGACGCCCTCGGGCGGCCATCTGTTCTCGGCCAACCAGAATGCCGACCGCATCTCGATTTTCGCCCGTGATGCCGCAACCGGCCGGCTGACCGACACCGGCCGATCCATCGGCATTGGCACGCCGATGTGCGTGAGGATCGTGCGTTGACGCGATCTCAGAACTCGAGCGCCTGCCTGAGTGCCGGGCCGCTCCTGACGCGCAAATCGAGGTCGGCCTCGATATGGTCGATGTGGTGCAGCATCAGCGCGCTGGCGCGTTCGGCATTGCCATTTTCCAGCGCCTCGAGGATCTGCGTGTGCTCGTTGTGGCCGCAGCTCGAGATACCCGAGCGGCCATAGAGCGCGATCACCAGAGATGAACGAGCGACCAATTCCTCCATGAAGCGCTGCAGGATGACGTTTCCCGCGACCGACGCCAGCAGCAGGTGAAAATCCCCCGACGCCTTGATCTCCGATCGCCTTGCGTTCGGTCCGCGTTCGGCGATGAAACGGCCTTCTTCGTCGAGCTGGGCCTTGAACGCGGCGACATGCGCCGGCGTCATCCGCCCGGCGGCGGCAATCGCGATGCCGGGTTCGATCAGCCGGCGCGAAGCAAAGACCTGCCGCGCTTCCTCCGGCGACGGATTGGCGACGAAGGCGCCGCGATTGCGCTCGGTGCGCACCAATCCCTCGAAGGAAAGCATCTGCAGTGCGGCGCGCGCCACGGTGCGGCTGACATCGAACAGCGTGCCGACTTCGCCTTCGGAAAGCTTGGTTCCGGGCGCCAGCCGGCGATCGACGATCGCGTCGCGCAACTGGTCGCGGATCGCCTGCGCGCGATCCTCGTTGGCGGCCTCGATAGCAGGGAAAGTCTGGTCGGCAATGTTCATGGCGGTGATCCTGCGTACTTCTACCCTGAATCGCATCGCTTGGACGAGAGACAAAGTGAATACAGGGATGAAAAAGATTGCATGCGATTTTTGCGAGGATCGGCGGCAATCGCCTATAATTTGTGCATTGCACAAGGATGCCATATCGGCAGCCATGTCGATGCAGCCCTGATTTCTTCGAGGATTCAGTCGGTTGGTGCGGCGGCGCGCAACTGGCACGCATGATGCTTTGGCTAATCCGACCAAAGGGGAAGCTGGATGTCCAAAGCCGCCGAAATCGACATTGTGTCCGTTTCGAAAGTCTATGGCGCGACGACTGCCGTCGAAGGCATCAGCCTGAAAATCCCTGCGGGAACCTATTGCTGCCTGCTCGGTCCGTCCGGCTGTGGCAAGACCTCGACGCTGCGCATGATCGCCGGGCACGAGAGCATATCGAGCGGCGATGTGCGGCTCGGCAACACAGTGGTCACCGACCTGCCGCCGGCCAGGCGCGGCACTGCCATGATGTTCCAATCCTACGCGCTGTTTCCGCATCTCGACCTGATCGACAATGTCGCGTTCAGCCTGAAGATGAAAGGCGTCGGCAAGGAGGAGCGCCGCGCCAAGGCACTCGACATGCTGAAGCTGATGCAGATGGAGGCATATGCCAGCCGCCGTCCGGCGCAGCTTTCGGGCGGCCAGCAGCAGCGCGTTGCTCTTGCGCGCGCACTGATCACCGATCCCGAGGCGCTGTTGCTCGACGAACCGCTTTCGGCGCTCGATCCGTTCCTGAAGATCCGCATGCGGGCCGAACTGAAGAAGCTGCAGACGTCGCTCGGCATCACGTTCGTCCACGTCACCCACAGCCAGGAAGAGGCGATGGCGCTGGCCGACCTGATCGTGGTCATGAACGACGGCCGTATCGAGCAGGCGGCGCACCCTCGCACGGTGTTCGAGCGGCCGGCCACGGCCTTCGTCGCTCGTTTCATGGGCGACCACAATGTCATCTCCGGCCGCGTCACCGGTAGTCGTGACGGCATGGTTGTTTTCGATGTGCCCGGCGGTGTCACGCTCGCCGCCAGCGGGCAGGGCAGGGCGACCGGGGAGCCCATCGACATCGCCATTCGCACCGACCACGTGCGGATCGGCGAGCCGCCGGCGGCGGGGCTCGGCTTCACCGGCATCGTTTCAAACGTCGAGTACCGCGGTTCGACCGTGAAGCTCTCGGTCAATGGCGCGGGCATCGAGGATTTCACGGTGATCGTCGACGACACCAGCTTCTTCGCCAGCCCGGTTGCCGTCGGCGACGCAGTGCCGATCGCCTGGGACGCCGAGGACGCGATCGTCCTTGGCCGTCTCGATTCCTGAAATCCAGCATAACCAACCAAAACAGGGGAACTGAACATGACCAACACCACAGACAAGAAGACTGGAATATCGCGTCGCTCGCTGCTCAAGACAGGCGCCGCCGCCGTCAGTTTTGCCGCCGGTTCCGGCGCCATATCAGGCTTTCCGACCATCTGGGCGCAATCGAACATCACGTTGCGCCAGTTCGGCACCGGCGTGTCCAACCTCAATGCCATCGCCGACAAGTGCAAGGCGGATCTCGGCATCACGCTGGAGATGACGGCAACCGATTCCGATGCCGCTGCCCAGCGCGCGGTAACGCAGCCCGACAGCTACGACATCGCCGATATCGAATACTGGATCTGCAAGAAGGTGTTTCCGACAGGCGTCCTGCAGCCGATGGATGTCACCAAGCTGAAATACTACGACGAACTCGTGCCGCTGTTCAAAACCGGCAAGCTGACGCCGGACAGCGTCATTGCCCAGGGCACCGCGCCGCACACGGTCGGCTACGTCGAGGCGCAGGACAGCAAGGTATTCGCCAAGGCGCCGACCAATTGGTTCACCATGGTGCCGACGATCTACAATGCCGATACGCTCGGCATCCGCCCCGACCTCGTCGGCCGTGACATCACCACCTGGGCCGACATCATGGATCCGGCCTTCAAGGGCAAGACAGCCATCCTCAACATCCCGTCGATCGGCATCATGGATGCGGCGATGATCATGGAAGCCACTGGCAATATCAAATATGCCGACAAGGGCAACATGACCAAGGAGGAGATCGACAAGACGATCGATTTCCTCATCAAGGCCAAGCAGGACGGCCAGTTCCGTGCCTTCTGGAAGTCCTTCGACGAAAGCGTCAACCTGATGGCTTCAGGCGAAGTGGTGATCCAGTCGATGTGGTCGCCGGCCGTGGCCGCGGTCCGCTCCAAGGGCATCGCGTGCCGGTTCCAGCCGCTCAAGGAAGGCTACCGGTCCTGGGGTGGCGGGCTTGGCCTGGCAGCCCATCTCTCCGGTGCCGAACTCGATGCCGCCTATGAATACATCAACTGGTACACGTCCGGTTGGGTGGGCGGCTACCTCAATCGCCAGGGCTACTACTCGGCCAACATGGTGTCGGCCAAGAAGTTCATGTCCGAGGACGAATGGGGCTACTGGATCGAAGGTAAGCCGGCAAAGGGCGATATCCTGTCACCGGACGGCAAGGTCATGGAAAAGGCAGGCGCCGTGCGTGACGGCGGCTCGTTCGAAGAGCGCATGGGCAAGGTCGCCTGCTGGAACTCGGTCATGGACGAGGACCGCTATATGGTAAAGCGCTGGAACGAGTTCATCGCTGCTTGATGCCCTCTGCCTTCTCCCCTTGTGGGAGAAGGTGGATTGGCGCGCAGCGCCAAGACGGTTGAGGGGTGCTGGACGGAGCACTGTTGGTGCCAAGCTGGAACACCCCTCATCCGACCGAGCTTCGCTCAGCCACCTTCTCCCACAGGGGGAGAAGGGAACACCCCTCAGTCGCATCGCCGACTTGGACCGAGAGATAGATGGCAGTAGCGCTCGAACAATCCACGCACGTTACGTCTGCGAAGCCGGCCAGAACTAGGCGCTCCTTTGCCGGCGTCGCACCCTATCTCCAGGCGGCACCGCTGGCGCTGATCCTCGGCGCGTTCCTCCTGTTGCCGATCCTGATGATCGCCGTGGTCTCATTCTGGGACTACGATTTCGCGGCGATGTATCCGGATTTCCTGACCACCAACTATGCCGACACGCTCGGCTCCTGGGTCACCTGGAAAACCTATCTGAACACGCTGAAATACGCCGCCATCGTTTGGGCGCTGACGCTGTTCATCGGTTTCTGGGTCGCCTATTTCCTCGCCTTCCACATCAGAACCACAGCCATGCAGATGGCGCTGTTCCTCGTCTGCACCGTGCCGTTCCTGACCTCCAACATCATCCGCATGATCTCGTGGATTCCAGTGCTTGGCCGCAATGGCCTGGTCAACTCGACGCTGGTGCAGATGGGGCTGATCCCGAAGCCGATCGAATGGTTGCTCTATTCCGAATTCGCCGTGGTGCTGGCCATGGTGCATCTCTATACGCTGTTCATGGTGACGCCGATCTTCAACACGCTGATGCGCATCGACAAGTCGTTGGTCGAGGCCGCGCGCGACGCCGGCGCTTCCGGCTGGCAGGTTCTGTGGAACGTCGTCATCCCGCTTGCCAAGCCCGGCATGGCGATCGGCACCATCTTCGTCGTCACCCTGGTGATGGCCGACTTTTCGACGGTGCAGGTGATGTCCGGCGGCCAGAGCGCCTCTGTCGCGCTGATGATGAAAAACCAGATGTCGCTGCTGCAATATCCGGCAGCCGCCGCCAACGCGGTCGTGCTGCTGGTGCTGGTGCTGTTGATGGTCGCGGGCATCCTGCGCATCGTCGATATTCGCAAGGAGCTGTGAGGCGATGAGCCCCGACAAGCGCACCTTCGAATTCTACGTGCTGGCGGCCTTCTTCGCGCTTTTCGTGCTGTTCCTATACGGCCCGCTTTCGGCGATCCTTATCCTGTCCTTCCAGGGCGAGAATGGCGGTCTGACGTTTCCGTTGAACGGCGTTTCGCTGCACTGGTTCGCCAATCTGTTCGAGCGCCAGGCGGTCGGCGATTTCGGCGGCAGTTTCAAACGCTCGCTCGTCCTTGGCCTGATGGTGATGATCGTCACGGTCGTCGTGTCGCTGCTTGCCGGCCTTGCCTTCCGGCAGAAATTTCGCGGCGCAACCGCACTGTTCTATCTGGCCGTCGCCAGCCTGGTCGTCCCGTCGATCATTATCAGTCTCGGCATCGGCGTCGTCTTCCAGCAGACCGGCTTCCGCCCCGCCTGGTACACGTCTGCTTTCGGCGCCCATCTGACCTGGACTTTGCCTTTCGGCGTGCTGATCATGTTCGCGGTCTTCAACCGGTTCTCGCCGGCCTATGAGGAAGCCGCGCGGGATCTCGGAGCATCGTCGTGGCAGACCTTCGCCCATGTCGTTCTGCCGATGATCGCGCCCAGCCTGATCGGTGTCGGCCTGTTCGGCTTCACTCTGTCATATGACGAGTTCGCCCGCACGCTGATGACCTCGGGGACCTTCAACACGCTGCCGCTCGAAATCTACGGCATGACGACGAATGTGACGACGCCGGTGCTCTATGCGCTCGGTACAGTGACGACCGTGTTTTCCTTTCTGGTGATCCTGCTGACGCTCGGCGCAATCGTCTATGTCGGCCGCCGCCGGGAGCGTGCCTGACAGTGCAGATCCTCGTCGTCAATCCAAACACCACCGCCAGCATGACCGAGACTATTGCGGCGGCGGCCCGATCGGTCGCTGGTCAATCGACGAAGATCGTTGCCGTCACCTCGACGATGGGCCCGGTTTCGATCGAAGGCTATTACGATGAAGCGCTTGCCGTACCCGGCCTGCTGGTCGAGATCGCTGCCGGCGAGCGCTCAGGCGCGCAGGCTGCGATCATCGCCTGTTTCGACGACACCGGCCTCGACGCCGCACGCGCCATGGCCAACATTCCGGTCATCGGCATTTGCGAGGCAGCGCTCAGCACGGCCTCGTTCATCGCCCAGCGCTTCACCGTCGTCACCACCACCGGACGCTCGCACGTGCCGGTCGAAGGGTTGGTGCAGCGCTATGGCATGGCGGGGCGCGCGCGCGTGCGCGCTGCCGATATCCCGGTTCTTGCCCTCGAAGATCCGGCATCCGATGCGCTCCTGAAGCTGCGCAACGAGATTGCGCGCGCCATCGACGAGGATCGCGCCGAAGCGATCGTGCTCGGCTGTGCCGGCATGGCCGACTTGGCGGCCGCGCTGCAGCGGGAATTCGGGCTTCCGGTCATCGACGGCGTCGGCGCCGCAGTCAAGCAGGCCGAGGCCTTGATAACGCTTGGCCTGACGACATCTAAGCGCGGCGCCTATGCAAGCCCATTGGCAAAGCCCTATCATGGTGCGTTGAAGTCCTTCGCGCCTGATGCCGCCGAGTGATCGCAATGCCCCGAACGATCCGAACGCTCGCACGTGAAGAAGTGCAAACCCTTGTCGATTGGGCGGCGGCGGAAGGCTGGAACCCCGGCCTCAGCGACGCCGCGCTGTTCCAGGCAGCCGACCCGCAGGGCTTCATCGGCGCCTTTGTCGACGGCGAGATGGCGGCCGGCATTTCAGCCGTTGCCTATGGCGAGGAATTCGGCTTCATCGGCCTGTATATCTGCCGGCCGGACAGGCGTGGCCAAGGCCATGGTAAGGCCGTTTGGGATGCCGGCATGGCGCGGCTCGACAACCGCACGATCGGCCTCGACGGCGTCGTCGAACAACAGGCCAACTACCGCAGCATGGGTTTTGCGCCGGCCTACCGGACGATACGGCTCATGGGGTCGTCGAATGCCCCGGCAGCCGCCGGCAGCGACATTCGCGCCGTAGGGCCGGAACTCGTGCCGGACATACTGGACTATGACCGCCGCTTCTTTCCCGGCCCGAGGCGATCCTTCCTGGAGCAATGGCTGCGCCCGCCGCATATGGCCCATGCGATCGTCAAGCACGGCGCCATTGCAGGATATGGCGTCGCGCGCCAATGCCGGGACGGCTGCAAGATCGGCCCGCTCTTTGCCGACAGCCTGGATGCAGCGAGCCGTCTCTTCGCCGCACTCGCGCACATGTCCGGTCCCGGAAACGTCCATCTCGACGTGCCCGAGACCAGCGGGCAATTTGCAGATTTGCTGTCGTCCGCCGGCCTTCAACCCGGCTTCGAGACAGCTCGGATGTACAAGGGAAGGGCGCCGCAGCTCATGCAGTCCGGGGTTTTTGCAATAACGACGTTGGAGCTTGGCTGAAACGGTGCAAGCCGACGTCTAGCGTAAAGTCGGGCAACACGAATACCTGGTCTATTTTTCCTGAACCGAAATGCCGGAATCGTCGATACGAAGTTCCACGCCTTTCGGCTTAGTCTCCTCGCGATAAACGTAAATGCCCAAGGCAATGACGGCGACGACCAAAGCGCCGATGATGAGATAAAGATAGTTCTGCTTCATCCGCTGTCGTTAACAACATGATGTGGGCGAGTCTAGCAGTTCGGGTATCAGGACGGCGGCCGGAGACGCACGTCGATCAGCCATCCAGCCGGTCGCGCAGCATGCTCCAGGGGAGCACCATGTTTGGTGCATGCCGCACCAGGCTATGGAACGGGATCGGCGACGGCGGCGCAAACGGCAGCGGCAAATCCTGAGGCTTTGTTCCATCAGCCCAGTCGGCAAGCACCTCGCCCATGGCAGTCGTCATGGCGATGCCGCGCCCATTGCAGGCAAAGCCCGCAACCAGGCCGGGGCCGAGATCGACGAGGTGCGGCAGGAAGTCGGGCTCGACCGCAGCCATCCCCGACCAGCTGTAGTCGATCGGCGGCATTCCCGGGAGATCGAGATGCCTGGCAAGCCGTCGCCAGATCGCCCGCGGCACCCGCGTGTCGGCACCGGGGCCAAAAACATGCATGCCGCCGGTTATCAGCCTGTTTTCGCCATCGAAGCGGAAGGTGAAAAGATTGCGCCTGGTGTCGCCGACGCCTTGCCCGCCCGGAAGCAACCGGGTGCGGTATTCGCGCGGCAGCGGCGCCGTCGCGATCTGGAAGATCTTCAGTGGGAAGTAGGTTCGCTGGAGCGTACGCTCGAGCTGTCCGCCATAGGCGTTGGTGGCGACCAGCACTTTTTCGGCACGGACCGAACCGGAGGCCGTCTTCAGAGTCCAGCCACCCCCTGTCCGCTCGATCGATTTAACCCGCGTATGTTCGAAGATGCGCGCACCGGCCTTTTCCGCCGCGTCGGCGAGCCCGCGCGCATATTCGACCGGATTGAGGACGCCACCCGATCTGTCGATCCAGCCACCGAGATAACCGCGAACCCCGGTCAGCTCTTCGACCGCCTGTCTATCCAGCGCGACAGTCTGTCTTCCGCGTTGTGCCCATTGTTCGGCGCGCGATCTGGTCTTTTGCAAAGCGGCCGGTGAATGGGCTGGTTGTATCCAGCCGCTCTGGACGGCATCGCATTCGATGGCATGCCGCTTGATCAGGGCAAAGACGAGGTCGGCGCTGCCGGCGGCGAAATCGACAAGGCGTTCGCCGCGTTCGGGCCCAAGCTGGGCAATGATATCGTCGGGGTCTCTTTTCGCGAAATTCGGCACGACGAAGCCGGCGTTCCTGCCGGTTGCCCCCCAGGCGATGATTTCCGCCTCGAGGACGGCCACCGAGATGCCTCTTTCGGCGGTGTGCAGCGCGGTTGAAAGGCCCGAAAATCCGCCGCCGACTATCGCCAGATCGACATCGAGTGCACCTTCGAGCGCCGGCCGGTCGCGGCGGTTGCGGCCGACGGCGTGCCATAGCGAAAGGCCGCGTGGCACGGCAACGTTGCTCATGACCGTGCAGCGCTCTCGTCCGGAGCCGCTTTCGCGCCCTTGCCGAACCTTGCGCGTCGCGGCCTGTCGCCGAACAGGCCGTTCGGCCTGACCAGAAGGATGACGCACAGCATCACGCCGATGGCGACGATCTGCAGTGAGGCGGCGCGGGCCTGCTGTTCGGGCGAGAACAACACACTCGTCAAGGCTCCTGATCCGGCCCAGATCGCCCAGACCAGGATACTGCCGATGACGGCGCCGATATTGCTGCCCGAGCCGCCGACGATCAGCATCACCCAGACCTGGAAAGTCAGCGCCGGCAAATAATTGTCCGGGGCGATGAAGCCGGTGAAATGCGCCTGCAGCGCACCGGCCAGCCCCATGATGGCGCCGCCGACGGCAAAGGCCTGGACCCGGTAGAACCGCGCGCTTTTTCCCAGCGATATCGCGGCCCGCTCATCCTCGCGCAGCGCCTTCAACACGCGCCCCCACGGGCTGCGCGACAGATGCTCCAGCGCGAGATAGACGATCAGCGTCACCACCGAGACGACGGCAAGATTCGACAGGTTGAACAGTAATGGGGTTTCGGCAAGACCGCCGAACGGACGCGGAATGAAGCCGATGCCGAACGGGCCGCCGGTCAGCGTCTGGGCATTGAGAGCCACCAATTGCACGACGACGGCGACGCCAAAGGTGGTGATCGCCAGATAGTCCGATCTCAGGCGCAGCGTGGCGATGCCGGTGATGGCGGCGGCGACACCGCCCACCAGCATGGCGCCGAGCCAGCCGACAAGGATCGGCAGATCGAAGCCGCCGAGTCGCGCGGCATCGTCGGGCGTGGTCAGCAGTGCCGAGGTGTAGGCGCCGATGGCAACGAAGCCGGCGACCCCGACATTGAAAAGCCCGGTCAGCCCCCATTGCAAATTGAGCCCGAGCGTGACGAGCGAAAAAATCAGCGCGGTGGTCAGGAAGAAAGCGCCGTAGCCGAGCAGATCCATCAGCGTTCCCCCACTCCGAAAAGGCCGATGGGCCGCACGAACAGCACCGCCATCAGGATGATGAAGGAGATGGCCGCCCGCCATTCGGCGCCGATCAATTGCACCGCGCCGGCTTCGGCCAAACCGATGATCAAGCCGCCGAGAACGGCGCCGGGCACACTGCCGATGCCGCCGAGGATGGCGGCCGCGAACATCGGCAGCAGCATCTCGAAACCCATGAACGGGCGGATCTGAATGAGAATGCCGATCATGACGCCGGCGACACAGGCCAGCCCCCCGCCGATGATCCAGGTGACGCGCACGACTTTGGCGACGTCGATACCGACAATGCGGGCAAGTGCCGCGTTCTGGCTCAACGCCTGCATCGAGCGGCCGGTCTGGGTACGCGTCATCAAAAGATGTACGCCGAGCACCAGAACGGCGGTCAGCAGCAGCAGCGCGATTTGGTCCGGGGTGATGCGAATGCCGAAGCCTATCGGCATGGCGATCTGGATCGCCCGGCTGAAATAGGTCGGACGCGAGGTGAAGATGAATTCGAGCAGGCTTCTCAGCGCCATCGAGGCGCCGAAGCTCGCCATCACCACGATGATCGCCTGGCCCTTGGCGCGCAGCCGCGCGAACAGCACCATGTCGAGCGCCAGCGCCAGCAGGCCGGTGGCCGCCATGCCGATGATGAGCGCGACGATCAGCGACCAGCCGAAGGAGAGGGGTGCGATCGGCGCGATCTTGCCGAACATCGCGCCGATAGCGCCAACCACGGCGAGCGTCGCATAGGCGCCCCAGGCCATGAAGTCGCCATGGGCGAAGTTCGAGAAGCGCAGGATTGAATAGGTGAGCGTCACGCCGATGGCGCCGAGGCCGATCATCGAGCCTGCCAGCAGCCCGTCGGCGACGAATTGCAGGTTCATGCCGCGCCTCCTTTTCCAAGGTGGGGGCGGCGCTGGCCAAGATAGAGCTCGGCGACGACAGGATCGTTCCAGAGCTCGGAGGCGATGCCCTGGTGCCGGTCCTTGCCCTCGACCAGCACGTAGGCGCGATCGCCGATCGCAAGCGCTGCCTTGGCGTTCTGTTCGACCAGCAGAATGGTGACGCCGGATTTGCGGATACCGGCCAGCATCTCGAACACCATCGCCACGAATTTCGGTGACAGGCCGGCCGACGGTTCGTCGAGCACCAGCACCGTGGGATGGACGATCAACGCCCGGGCGACGGCCAGCATCTGCCGCTGTCCGCCCGAGAGATTGCCCGCGGCCGTTCTGCGCTGACGGGCGAGATCGGGAAAGGCCGCATACATTTCCTCGATGCGGGCAGGGATCTCGCGCGGCCTCAGGATGCCGCAGGCGACCTTCAAATTGTCCTCGACCGACATCAGCGGGAAGATGTTTTCGGTCTGCGGCACGAACGCAAGGCCAAGGCGGACCATGGTGTGGGCGGGCGCCGCCGTGATGTCCTTGCCGTCCAGCAGCACGGTGCCGCCGGTGATCGGGACAAGGCCGGCGATGGCCTTGATAAGGCTCGACTTGCCGGCGCCGTTGGGACCGAGGACGACGACGATCTCGCCCTGGTCGACGGTGATCGAAGCGCCGCGCACGATCGGCACGCCGGGCTCATAGCCGGCTTCGAGACCGCGGACGTCGAGTACCGTTTGGCTCATGCAGCGCCTCCGAGATAGGCCTCGATGACGCGCGGGTCGCGCGCAACCTCGTCCGGAGTGCCCTCGCACAGCAGCTGGCCGCTTGCCATGACCAGCACCCGGTGGCAGAGCCGCGTCACCATGTCGATATTGTGCTCGATCAGCAGGAAGGTGATGCCGCTTCTGTTGATATCGCGGATGCGGTCGATGATGACTTCAAGAAGCGTCGCATTGACGCCGGCCGCAGGTTCGTCGAGCAGGATGATTGCCGGATCGGCCATCATGACGCGGGCCAGCTCGAGCAGCTTGCGCTGGCCCCCCGAAAGCACGCGCGCCGGCTCGTGCGCCAGGCGGGCGAGCGTGACGAGCTCAAGCAATTCGATGGCTCTCGTCTCGGCCGCCCGCTCTTCGGTGGCGACCCGCCGCGGCGTCAGGAAATTGGCGAGCAGTCTTTCTCCGGCCTGCCCCTGCGCGGCCAGCATGACGTTTTCGATCAGTGTCAGATTGGGCAAGGGCCGGGGGATCTGGAACGTGCGGCCAAGGCCGCGGCCGATGCGGCGATGGGCAGCTTCCCCCGACACCGATACGCCGTTGAGAAGGATTTCGCCGCTGGTCGGCAGGATGCTGCCGGCCAGCAGGTCGAACATCGTGGTCTTGCCGGCGCCGTTCGGACCGATAAGGCCAAGTATTTCGCCTGGCGGGACGTCGAACGAGACATTGTTGACCGCGACAAGGCCGCCGAAGCGTCTGACGACGTTCCTGGCCGTCAGAACCGGCGTGCGGATCTCCTCCTGCCGTTCTGTCGTGTCGCCCATCAATCCCTCTGGCCTAAAGCGATCTTCGCCGCCTATGATTTGTGATCACACTTGCTTTGATCACGCTATTCGGCTTTAATTTCTTCCGCAAGCCGAAAACGGGCCGAATGGCCACCGGGAACGCCATGCAGAAGGCCGCCATCGAACGGAATAACGAAACGATCGCAGCCCAGCTTACGCCGGTCGGCCGCGAAACCGTGCAGGATCGCGTCTATTCGGAGCTGCGCCGTGCCTTGATCGGCGGCCTTTTTGAGCCGAGTCAGGTGCTGACCATCCGTGGCCTCGCCGACGCGCTGATCACCAGTACCATGCCGGTGCGTGAGGCGCTCGGGCGGTTGATCACCGAGAAGGCGCTGGAGGCGCTTCCCAACCGCTCGGTGCGCGTGCCGCCTATCACGCTGGAGCGTATCGACGACCTCTTGCGCGCCCGCTCCCTCATAGAGGGCGAAGCGATAGCACTTGCCGCTACACGCATGAATTCGCGCCAGATAGCCACGGTCGAAGCCATGCTGGGCCAATGGGACGAGATGCGGGCGCTGAAGCACAAGAAGGATATCGACCGCGAGGCGACGCTCAACCAGAGCTTCCACTTCGAGATCTACCGATGCTGTGGCTCCGCCGTGCTGATCCCGATGATCGAGAGCCTGTGGCTGCAATCCGGGCCGTGCATTCGCGTGGCCATTTACGCATTTTCCGATGCCGGTGAAGTCGATACCGCCCACTACCATCGTAGTATCGTCGCAGCGCTTTCCAGGCAGGATGCCCAGGCAGCGCGCGAGGCGCTGGTGGCGGACATCAGCCGGCCCTTCGCCTTCCTGCGCGACAAGCTCCAATCCGCAAGCAAAGAAGGATTGAGGGCATGACGACGCCTGGCATCAGGATCACCGAGCCACGCTCGAAGCTTTCCGTGACCGCGCTGCTGTTGCCTGAAAAGGCGCCCGACAACGCCGCCTTCCTGCTGGCCTATCTCGAGCAGCCGCGCGTCGTTGCCGGCATCCATGCGATGTGGACCGGGCCGGAAATCTCCTGCCCGGTTCCATCAGCCGAACTTGAGGGCCAAACCTATGCCAGGCCCTTGCCGGCGGAGAACGCAACGCTAACGCCGCAGCCGGGTGACATCGTGTTGTCCTACGTGCCGCCGCGCATGTGGGGCGGCAACCCGAATGCCATCTTCGACATCGGCTTGTTTTATGGACCGGGCGCGCGCTTGCTGTTCCCGATCGGCTGGCTTGCCGGAAGCGTCGTCGCGCAGGTGCGTCCCGAAGAGCGCGATCAATTCGCTGCCGCCTGTGGCGCGATCCGCCGCAACGGCGCCTGTGACATCACCTTCACCCGGGTGGAGATCTGAATGGCCGACGACAGTTTCGAACTCTTCGACCTTCGCGTCGAGGCGGTCGTCCCCGAGGGCAAGCCGATCTATTGCGGTGCCAAGGCCGGCGACTATTTCGAGTTGAAGGGCGAGATGCTGTCGATGCCGACGGGGCAGGGCTTCTCGATCTATTCCATTGCGGCAGTGTTGCCGCTTCTGGCCGCAAAGCAACGCCCGACCCACAGGAACGACTGGATGACTTCGGATGCCGAGATCGCCTGTCCAGATCCCAATTGCGCCAGCCGGCTCAGGATCGTCAGGACCGGCAAGCGGTGGTTCAGTCATTCAGAAACCACGGCTGTGCCGCTGCCCAAGGAGACTGACCAGAGATGACCGCCAAGGCGTTCGAGCTCAGCCCCGGCTACACGATCTCGCGCGTCATTCGTGGCGGCTGGCAGCTTGCCGGCGGGCACGGCGCGATCGACCGCCAACAGGCGGTAACCGACCTGATCGCCACGTTCGACGCCGGCATCGGGACCTATGACTGTGCCGACATCTATACCGGCGTCGAGGAACTGATCGGTGCCGCGCGCCTGCGGCTTGCCAATGAGCGCGGCCTCGACGCCGCCGCCAAGATGAAGGTGCACACCAAGCTGGTGCCTGACCTCGAAAGGCTTTCCAGCATCAGCCGCGACTACATCAGCAGCATCGTCGACCAGTCGCTGCGGCGGCTGAAGACCGAGCGGCTCGATCTCGTTCAGTTCCATTGGTGGGACTATGCGCTGCCGGGCTACGTCGATGCGATGGGCTGGCTCAACGACCTGCGTCTCCGAGGCAAGGTGCGCAACATCGGCACCACCAATTTCGACACGCCGCGGCTGGCCGAGATCCTGGCCGCCGGCGTGCCGCTGGTCAGCCAACAGCTGCAATACTCGGTACTCGACCAGCGGCCGGCCAACAGCCTTGCGGCGCTCGCCAGCCAGCACGGCGTCAGTTTCCTCTGCTACGGTTCGGTGGCGGGCGGCTTCCTCAGCGAAAAATGGCTAGGCGTTGCCGAGCCTCAAACGCCACTCGAAAACCGGTCGCTGGTCAAATACAAGCTGATCATCGACGACTTTGGCGGTTGGGAGCTTTTCCAGGAGTTGCTTCGCACACTGAAGGCCGTCGCCGACCACCACGGCGTCGACATCGCCACCATCGCCAGCGCCTGGGTGCTGGAGCAGCCGCAAGTGGCGGCCGTCATCGTCGGCGCCCGCAACCAGGCGCACGCCCTTGCCAATGCCAGAATCATGGACGTCGCGCTCGATGCCGACGACCGGGCGAGGATCGCTGCCGTGATCGCGCAAAGCCGTGGGCCGCTGGGCGACGTCTACACATTGGAACGCGACCGTCACGGCCGCCACGGCTCGATCATGCATTACAATTTGAATGCAGGCAGGAAATGAGCGCGGCCATGGACGAGAAGCCCTCCTTGCTTTCCCGCGCCAGTGCCGAAGTGGTCGATCTCCACCGCTTCTTCGTCGACTGGTTCAATGCGGCGAGTGCGGACAATGCAGATTTCAGCCGCTTCGAACGCGTCATGGGCGAAGGCTTCTGCATGGTTGCGCCGGACGGTCAGGTCCTCGATCGTGACGCGGTGCTCGACCATGTCAGGGCAAGCCGCGCCACCTCTGATGGCGATTTCAGTATCTCGATCGAGGATATCCGGGCCGGCTGGCAGTCAGACGACACGATCGTCGTCTGTTACATCGAAGCACAGCAGCGCGGGGGCAAGCACAGCCGCCGCCGCTCGAGTGCGGTCTTCACCACCAGCTCATCGGCGCCCAACGGCGTCGAATGGCGACATCTGCATGAAACCTGGCTGCAGATGCCGGAAGACTGAACAGGCTCAAGGCGTCAATGAGAGTCGTGTAACGAAAGGGGAACAACAATGAAAAAGACCATACTTCAGATCACCACTGCGCTGGCTCTGGTGACAGCGGCCGGTGCAGCGCAGGCCGCGGATTGCAAGATCACGGTCGGCCTCGTCATGGAACTGACCGGTCCCGCCGGCGAATACGGCCAGGCCGGCGCAAAATCGGTCGAAATGGCCTTCCGCGATATCAACGAGGCGGGCGGCGTGCGCGGCTGCGACCTAGCAACCGACACCCGCGACAGCCAGAGCCAAGGCAACATCGCGGTCGATGCCGCGACACAACTCGTGCAGGTCAAGAAGGTGCCGGTGATCATCGGCGGCATCATTTCCTCGGTGTCGATCCCGATCCTGACCTCGGTCACCGCTCCGGCCAAGATCGTCCAGGTGTCGCCTGCTTCCTCGTCGCCGACGCTGACGGCGCTTGGGCGCGACGGCAAGACCAACGGCATCTTCTTCCGCACCATCACATCTGATGCGCTGCAGGGTGTCGCTGCCGCCAAATACGCCATCGACAAGGGTTTCAAGAAGCTGTCGGTCATCCACGTCAACAACGACTTCGGCGTTAACATGGTGGCGGAATTCTCACGCGCCTATAAGGCGCTCGGCGGCACCATCGTCTCCGACACGCCCTACAATGAAAAGCAGTCGAGCTATGCCTCGGAAGTGACCGCGGCGATGGCCGGCGAACCGGACGGGCTTTATCTCGTCAGCACGCCTGTCGACGGCGCGACCATCGCCCGCACCTGGATTTCGCAGGGCGGTGTCCAGAAGTTCCTGCTCAATGACGGCATGAACAGCCCGGACTTCATCGAATCCGTTGGCGCGGATTACCTGAAGGATGCGTACGGCACTTCCTCCGGCACCAGCCCGACCGCATCGACCGAGTATTTCACCAAAAACTACAAGGAATTTTCGGGCATCGAACCCTCGAACCCGGCGGCCGATCGATCCTATGATGCCGGCGCCATCGTCGGCTTGGCCATCGCCATTGCCGGCTCTGAGGATCCGGCCAAGATCAAGGACGCGATGTACAAGGCGGTCGACCCGGCCGGCACGCCGATCTATGCCGGCAAGGACGAGTTCGCCAAGGCGCTCGGCCTGATCAAGGAGGGCAAGCCGATCCGCTACGAAGGCGTCATCGGTCCGGTCGCCTTCGATAAGTATGGCGACATCACCGGCCCGTTCCGGCTCTGGAAGATCATCGACGGCAAGGTGACGACCGACGGCGAAATGACGACGGATGACGTCAACGCCTTGCAGGCGAAACTTCAGTAAGCGCCTATGCCCCGTCCGGCATCGATCCCATTTCATTGAGGTCGATGCCGGACACTTGCAGGTCCTGCTGCCGGTTAGGCCGGCCCGGAAACGACCACCGCACCAGCGGCCGGCATGATCCAGGGGCAGGCATAGTAATCGGTGACGCGATTTATGATCCCAGCGGCTTCGATCCGAACCGGATGGGCCGGCTTCCAACCGTCTTCGCCATGGTGAAGCACGAGCAGCACCGCCTCGCTATCGATTATGCCAATCGCCATTTTCCAGGTCGTCGAGGCTCTTTCGTATTCAACGAAGTAAGGTGATTCCGATAGCCTTCCCTTGAAGCAATCCGCGACTTGCAATTGGGCATCCGCGCTGGTCAGCGCCCGTACCCCGTCCCAGTCGCGGCGATTGAACAGTTCGACATAGCGGCTGAGCAATTCCAGAAGTTCCGGATCGCGCTGGGGCTCCGAACGGACGATTGGCTCGCCTGACAAGGCGGCCAATTTGGAGCGGCCACGGCTCAACGCGGCCTTGACGCCACCCACGGTCGAGCCGACGAGATCGGCGATCTCTTCCAGCGAATAGTCGAAGACATCCTTGAGCAGGACGCAGGCGCGTTCCTTGGGCGGCAGGTGGATAACCAGCCGTTCGATCGCGCGATCCGCGCCGTTGCCCACCGGCTCGACCGGCAGGATGATCTCGTCTTCGACGAAATTGGCCTCCGCATGCTGACGCACCTGCCGGCTTCGCAGGAAATCGATGCAGCGATTATGTGCAATGCGAAACAGCCAGGGGCGAAGAGCACTCGCATCGTCCAGCTTCTCGATCTTCCGATAGGCCTCGAACAGCGCCTCTTGCATCACGTCTTCGGCGTCGAGCGTCGAACCGGTCATGCGTGCACAGTAGCGGTGCAGCCGCCCACGCAAATGCGCGACTGTCTCCAGGAAGCCGGCGTAGCGGACGTCGAAAAGCCCGGTCGGGTCAAGTCTTGGCTGCATCTTCATGGGCATTCAATTCGGCGGCGGATCACAGCGGGACATAGGTCAGCGTAATGACGCCGTTCTTGAAACGGTGCGTATCTATAAGCTCCAGCTTGACCAGGGATGGGTCGACATCCTGGAAAGCGCGTTTGCCATGCCCGACGCGGGTCGGCACGATCGAGAGTTGATACTCGTCGACAAGCCTGTTGGCGAGCAGCGTCTGGTCGAGATTGCTCACTCCATACTTCAGTATGTTGCCGCCGGCCTGTTGCTTGATCCTGGCAATTTCGGCAGCGACGTCGCCTTCGATCAGCGATGCGTTCCAGCTCACCTCCTTGAGGCCGCGCGACGCAACGAGCTTCTTCAGTCCGTTCATGCGGTCCATGTACTTGCTGCCTTTGACCTGCGGCCAGCGCGCCGAAAACATTTCATAGGTGATGCGGCCGAGCAGGAAAAAATCGGCCTCGCCGGCCTTTTCATAGGAGTGCTCCTTCATCTCCTCGTCGAAGAAGGGCGAGGCCCATTCCATTGGCGCTTCGATGACGCCGTCCAGCGAAATGAAGCTGCCCACGATCAATTTTCTCATCGCATATCTCCGGTTGCGCACAGGCGTCCCGTGAGACCCAAGAACCGGCGAAAACGAAACGGCCCGATGGATAACCACAGGATGCAGTCTCTAGGACGTTCCCGGTTCGACTTTGGATACGCGTGAGGATCGTTTGAGTTAATAGAGCGGCTTGGCCATGTGCCGGGGCGTCGGCCACTCCGTCGTAATCCCCGGCTGCACTGGCCGCTCCAGATAGGTCGATAGCACCACGTAACTTCGCGTCGAGGTGACGCCGGGTGTTTCGTAGAGGCGCGACAGCAGGCCTTCGAGCGCCCGCGTGTCCTCGGTGCGGACCTTGATCAGCATGCATGTGTCGCCGGCCACCGAATGGATCTCCTCGACTTCGGGATGTTCGGAAATCGCCATCAGCTCCGGCGTCTTTCCCCACCCCTTGGTATCGATATGGACGAAGGCGAGCAGCGGCTTGTGTACCGCCTTGGGATCGATGATGGCCGCGGTGTTGCGGATGGCGCCACTCCGCCGCAGGCGCTTGACGCGTTCATGGACTGCCGGCGGCGAAAGGCCGACGCGGTCGCCGAGCTCGGCATATCTGATCGTCGCGTCGTCGACCAGGACGCCTAATATTTTTCGGTCGATTGCATCGATATCGCGGGCGGCAGGCCTGTTCTGCGGAATGCCATCTGTTTCTTCATCCATATTAAAATTCCCGATTGATGCAGAATTTAATACGGCCATTATTGCCATATGTCGAACAGTGATCAAGTCGCCACATTCGCAGCGGCCCCCAAGCCGCCAATCCCGGCACTCGCTTACCTGCTGACCGGGTGCATTGCCGTGATCGGCTCGAACTCGCTTGTGCTCGGTCCGATTGCACCGGCGGTGGCCGCGTCGTTCGGCACAAGCGTGCCGGCGGTCATGATCGCGTCCGCCGCGTTCGGGCTCGGTACGTCGGCAAGCGCCTTGTTCCTAGCGCGCTACATCGACCGGCTCGGCGCCCGCCGCATGCTGCAGGGAGCGTTGCTGCTGCTGGCAATAGCGCTCGTCGCCAGCGCTGCGGCGCCGACGGTGACGGCGCTGGTCGCGGCCCAGCTTCTCGCCGGCATTGCTGCGGGTGTCGCCATGCCGGCAATCTATGCCAGCTCCGCCGCGATTGCGCCGCCCGGTCGTGAAAGCGGGACCATCGGCGTCGTGCTGACCGGCTGGACGCTGAGCATGGTCGCCGGCGTTTCGCTGTCGGCCGTACTTGCCGACCTGGTGCATTGGCGCGCCGTGTTCGCGGCGGTCGCGGTGCTCGCAACACTCGCATTGGCCAGCCTCACGTTGACGTTGCTCAGCGACGTCAGGAAGAGCGGTCCGGCACCGACGCCGCTGGGCGCCTTGGGTGTTCCCGGCATAGTGCCGCTTCTGGTCGCCTGCGCCGCCTTCATGACGGCGTTTTATGGCGTCTATGGCTATCTCGGCGATCACCTTCACAACGGCCTGGGACGGCCGGTCAGTGCCAACGGGCTGGCCGCGCTCGCCTATGGCGCCGGCTTTGGCACGGCGGCACTTCTTGACGGCGTCATCGATCGTCTGGGCGCGCGGCGGGTCATGCCGTTTGCCTATCTGCTCGTCGCGCTCGTCTATGTCGCGATTGCTGCGGCAAGTGGCAGCTTCGGCCTGACCATAGCGATGATAGCCGTCTGGGGCCTTGCCAATCATTTCGGGCTGAACGTCCTGGTGATGCGCCTATCGGCGCTCGACCCTGCGCGCCGCGGCACGATCATGGGTTTGAACAGCGCGGTGACCTATCTCGCGGTGTTCGTCGGCACCACGGCGTTCGGGCCGCTTTATTCCACGTTCGGGTTTGCGGCATCGGCGGTGGTTGCAGCCTTGCTCATGCTGATCGCTGCTGCGGCAGCGGCGTGGCGTTCGCCGAAGCTATAGCGCAGCAAGGCTTGCGTCTCGGCCCGGTCCTTCGATAGATGCTCGTTGGATGGACAATACAACGCTTGAGACAACCGCCAATCCCTTGCCGCACGAGCTGGCTTTTCTTGGAGAGCGGCTTGCGGCGTTCAACGACAGCGATGTCGGCGCCTCCGGCAGGAAGACATTGGCCGTGTTCGTGCGCGATGAGCACGGCGCGATTGTCGCCGGCATCTCGGGATACACCGCCTGGGGCTGGCTCTATGTGCAATGGCTCTGGGTCGATGAAAAGCTGCGCGGCCAGCGCATGGCCGGCCGGATGCTCGAGGCAGCCGAGAGGGAGGCGATGGCGCGCGGCTGTCACGGCGCCTGGATCGACACGTTCAATCCCAAGGCCGCCAAGGCCTATGAGCGCCAAGGTTATCGACCGTTCGGTGCGCTCGCCGACTTTCCCATTGGCCGAAGCCGTATCTTCCTGCAGAAGAAATTGGTGGCTTAACTAGCCGGCAAGGCGTCCGCCGCACATCGGCTGTGGCACGCCGGTCGTGCTGGGGAAGCTGATCGGCAAGCCCCTAAGCACGCGCACAGCCAGGAAGGCAAAACACTCCGCCTCCACCGCGTCGCCCTTCCAGCCAAGCGCCTCCGCCGGCACGGCTTCGACGCCGGCGCGGCTGGCAAGCATGGCCATGATCGTTGGGTTGTGGCGACCGCCACCGCTGACCACCAGCCGCTTCGGCCGGCGCGGCAGAAGATCGAGCGCCTTGCCGACCGCGGCCGCGGTGAAGGCCGTCAGCAGGGCAGCGCCATCCTCGGCATTCATCCCGTCCGCCATCGAGGCGCCGAAATCGAAACGGTCCAGCGATTTCGGGTATGGCATGGTCAAGTACGGGTGCTGCAGGAGCTTGGCCAACCGTGCCTCATCGACCGTCCCGACGCGAGCCAGCGCGCCGTCGCGGTCCATTTCGCCAAGCCCCTTCGACTTGATGAAGTCGTTCAGCGGCGCGTTGGCGGGTCCGGTATCGAAAGCGATGACATTGTCCTTGCCGTCCCACCAGGTGATGTTGGCGACGCCGCCGAGATTGAGCACCGCCGTGTCGCCGCTGGCGTCGGCTTCGCGCAGCAGCGCGGCGTGATAGGCCGCCGACAGCGGCGCGCCCTGGCCGCCGGCGCGCATGTCGGCCGAGCGGAAGTCATAGGCGACCTTGGTGCCCAGGATGGCATGCATCAGCTCGCCATCGCCGAGCTGGCGACTCTGGCCCAGTCGGCCTACTTGCGGGGCACGGTGCAGCACGGTCTGGCCATGAAAGCCGACGACGCCGATGTCGGCCATGGTCAGGCCGTGGCTTTCGACAAGATCCTTGACCGCCGCAGACTGGGCGCGCGTCAGCGCCTCCTCTGCCTCGTGGAAGATTGCCGGTTCCGGCCCGGTGAAATTCCAGTTCCTTGCCTGCCTAAGCGTCTCTTCCAGCAAGGTCCGGATCGACTGCGGGTAGGGGGCCAGCGTGTAGGTGCCGAAATCCGCGATCCGCTCGCCGTCGGTCTTGATCAGCGCGACGTCGATATTGCCGTCCAGCACGGTGCCGGTCATCAAGCCGACGGCCCACATTGGTTCGCCATTTTTCATGATTGTCAGGCTCCGTTGACGAGATCGCCGACCGCTTGGCGAAGCGCTGCGATCCCGCTGTTGAAATGACGTGTCGGATGGATCCGGTTGGTGAGCAAGGTCCACGCTCTGCTTTTGTCGAAGTCGACCCAAAGCCCGGTGCCGGTGAAGCCGGTATGCCCGATGGTTTCGGGGCTGCACAGCCGGCCGCCGGACCAGCCTTCGTAGGGTCGCTCCCAGCCATGGGTGCGGGTTGCCGACAAGGGCGTGCGCATCAGCGCTATCGAGCGCTGCGACGCGCCGGTCCCGTCCAGCAGCCCTCGCGCAAAGTCGAGGACCGAAGCTGCCGTTCCGAACAGCCCGGCGTGACCGGCCCCTTGCAATGCCGAGCAATTGTCGTCGTGGACCTCGCCTGACAGCACGCGATGGCGCCATGTGCAATCTTCTGTGGCCGCCGCTTGACCCGGTTCGGCGGAGAACGCGAAGCCCGGACCGGGATCCATGTCGCGAATGGTCTTGCCGGACAGGCGCTCCAGGACGAAGCCGAGCAGAATGAAGTTGATATCGGAATAGACCGGCTCCCCGACCTGCCACTCGCGCTGCAAGACAAAGGCGCGCAACAGCTCGGGGTCACGCCCATAGGTGTAGATCGGCGCGACGGCGGGAAACGGTGTCTGATGGCCGAGGCACTGGCGAAACGTCACCGTCCGCTCCCAGGCCTTTTCGTCATATTGGCGAAGATCGGTCAGGACCGAAATCAGCGGCGCGTCGAGGTCGATGACCCCCTCTTCCGCCAGCGCCAAAATGCGCGGTGTGGTGAAGATGATTTTTGTCAGGGATGCCAGATCGAACCATGTCCCGACATGCATCGGCCTTATCTTCGGCACGACTTGGGCTGAGCCGATTGCCCGGACGATGCGTTCGCCGTCCCGGTCGACCATGCCGAGCACGCCGCCCGGAATGCGCGCCGCAGCCACTGCCGCTTCGAGAGGGGCGAATGCGCGGGAGAAGAGATCGGGATCGATCAATTGCGGCGTCCGTCTGAAAGGCAGCGAGGGAGCTGTCCGTCTGCCTCTGCATGCTTTCGGGCGACAATCATCACACTTCCACCCGTACTCTATGATCCGGCCCGAACTGCTGCCATTTTGCCGGGCCCGGCTCAAATCCCAGCGGACGCACGAGCGAGGGAACCTGGCGCGTGTCCAACTCGAAACGTTCATGCCGCCGGTCTATGGTGGGAACGGCCGCGATAAGCTGTTTGGTATAGGAGTGCTTCGGCTCCGAGAGCACCAATCTGGCATCGCCGATCTCGACGATCTGGCCGGCATAGATGACCGCGATGCGATGGGCGATCCGCTTGACCACAGCCATGTCATGCGAGATGAACAGATAGGCCAGCCCGAATTCACTCTGCAGCTCGATCAAAAGCTCCAGCACTCTGGCCTGCACCGATACGTCGAGCGCCGAAACCGCTTCGTCGAGGACGACAACGGAGGGATTGAGCATCAGCGCACGGGCAATGCACAGCCGTTGGCGTTGGCCGCCGGAGAATTCGTGCGGATAACGCTGCAGGCTGTTTTCCGGCAGGCCGACGCGGTTCAGCAGCGCGGCCATTTTCGCTCGCGTCTCAGCAGTTATCCGCCCGCCCGTGGCGATCACCGGTTCCGCAAGAATGCTTTCGATGGCGAGCCTGGGATTAAGCGAGCCATAGGGATTCTGGAACACCATCTGCACGGGAAGGGCGCTCTGCCCGGCGGCGGCCTTGCGCGTGCTGGCCAAGATTGTGCCGCGCGTCGAGCGCACCAGCCCCAGAATCGCACGGGCGGCGGTGGATTTTCCGGAACCGCTCTCGCCGACGACGGCCAATGTTTCGCCCGGCATCAAGTCGAAATCCACACCGTCCACCGCATGCACGGCACCGCTGGCGCGGCTGAAAAAGCCACCCTTGACGGGAAATCGCACCACGAGGCCATCGACCTTCAGCGCCGGCTCGGTAGCTTTTTGCTTTTCGCGTTGCATGTCTTTGCGTGTCGCACTGCCGCCGGCGAAATGCGGCACCGCATGAAGCAGATGCCGCGTATAGGGATGCTGCGGATCGTCCAATATCTGGTTCAGCGCGCCTTGCTCGACAGCTTCTCCGCTTTGCATCACCATCACCTTGTCGGCGATACCTGCAACCAAGCCGATATCGTGGGTGATGAAGATCATCGACATCCCGGTTTCCTGCTTCAACTCGGCGAGCAACGCCATGATCTGCGCCTGCACCGTAACATCCAGCGCCGTCGTTGGCTCGTCGGCAATGAGCAGGCGCGGGTTGCAGGCGAGCGCCATGGCGATCATCACCCGCTGCAGCATGCCGCCCGAAAGCTGGTTGGGCGTGTATTTCAGCCGCCGTGCTGCGTCGGGAATGCGCACACGGTCGAGCGCGTCCTTGGCCGCCGCCGTCGCTTGCCGGCCGGTCAGGCCGCGATGCAGGCGAAACGACTCCTCGATCTGCCTGCCGATGGTCAGCACCGGATTGAGCGAGGTCATCGGCTCCTGGAAGATCATGCCGATTTCGCCGCCGCGGATCTTCGTCAGCTGCGGCTCGGCCGCGGCGGTCAGGTCGAACATGCTGCCGTCGGCCCGCTTCAGCTTGATCGAGCCCGCGGTGATGCGGCCGCCGCCATAATCGACAAGGCGATTGATCGAGAGCGCCGTCACCGATTTGCCCGAGCCGCTTTCGCCGACGATGGCCAGCGTTTCGCCGTCAGCGAGATCGAAGCTGACGCCGCGCACGACCTCATTGGCTGACGGCTTTCGGCCGAAGCCGACGCGCAAACCGCTGACGGACAGCAGCGGGATCATGCGATCGATCTCCGCGTCTTCGGGTCGAGCACATCGCGCAACGCATCGCCGAGCAGGTTGAAACCGAGGATGCTGATCATGATCGCCACCCCCGGGAAGATCATCAACCAGGGAGCTGTCTCCATCAGGTTGCGGCTGTCGCTCAGCATCAGGCCGAGCGACGCGGCGGGCGGCTGCGTGCCGAGCCCGAGGAAGCTCAAGCCGGCTTCGGTGAGCAGTGCCCAGGCCAGCGCCAGCGTCACCTGAACGGTCAACGGCGCGACCAGATTGAGCAGCAGATGCCGTGTCACGATGTAGCTCGAGCTGCTGCCGAACGTGCGGGCCGCGTCGACGAACTCACGCGCCTTGAGCGACAGAGCCGGGCCGCGCACCACGCGCGTGAAGATCGGCGTGTAGACGATGGCAATGGCGACGACACTGGTCCAGGTTCCCGGTCCCGCAACCGCGACGATCAGCAGCGCCAGCAGGATCGCCGGGAATGCCAGCAGCACATCCATGATGCGCATCACCAGGCCGTCCCAGCGGCGCCCGAACCAGGCTGCCGCCAGCCCGAGCACGGTGCCGGCCAGTGTCGCGAAGGCGACCGAAAAGAAGGCCACGAGGAAGGACTGGCCGATCCCGGTCATCAGCCGGCTTGCGACATCGCGGCCGAACAGGTCCGTGCCCATCCAGTAAGTGCTGTCAGGCGCATGCAGCCGCTCGACCCGGTGCTGCGTCAGCGGATTGTCCGGCGTCAGCCCCAGCATGCCAAGTACGGCAAGCAGCAGATAAAGCGCAACGATGGCACCGCCGATGCGGCCGCTGGTGTGCGCAAGTATGGCCCGCCATGTCGCCATCAGTGCTCGCTTAGCCGAATACGCGGGTCGAGCGCGACATAGGCGAGGTCGACGAGGAGATTGACGATCATGAAGTTGAAGGCGATGAACAGCACGCTTCCCTGCACCAGCGCATAGTCGCGCTGCAGGATGGCGTCCAGCACCATGCGGCCGAGACCGGGCAGCGCATAGATCTGCTCGACGATGACTGCCCCGCCCAGGAGATAGCCGAACTCTATGCCGCTCAGCGTCACGACCGGGATGAGCGCATTGGGCAAAGCATGCCGCCAGATGACGCCGCGCGCCGAGACGCCCTTGCTGCGCGCGGTCCTGACGTAATCGTCGCTCAGCACGTCGAGCATCGCCGAACGCGATATACGGGTGACCGACGCCGCGAAGGCGAAACCGAGCGTGACGGCCGGCAGCAACAGCTGGCTGAGATTGCGCAGCGGATCCCGCCACAGCGGCGAAAACTCGCCCATCGCCGGCAAAACGCCAAACCCCGCCGACAGCGTGTAGATGATCAGCAGTGCAAGGACGAAGTTCGGCGTCGATTGTCCGATCATTGCGACAACGCGCACGCCGAGATCGGAAAGCTTCTCATTGTGGGTGGCGGCAAAGATCCCGGCCGGCATGCCGACGACAAGGGCGATGATCATCGACAGCAGCGCAAGCTCCAGCGTCAGCGGGAAGCGTTCGAGGATGACGCCGAGCACCGGCCTGCCATAGGTGGACGAAATGCCGAGATTGCCTTGGAAAAGACCAAGCAGCCAGCGCCAGTACTGGATGAACCAGGGCTGGTCGATGCCGAAATAGGCCGCAAGCGCGTCGCGCTGAGGAGGCGTCAGCAGGCCGGCTTCGGTTCCCAGCATTGCCGTGATCGAATCGCCCGGAACCATCCGGATCGCCAGGAACACCACGATGGACACGCCAAGCAGGACGAGAGGGAAGGTCGCCAGTCGCCGCATCAGATAGTTCACGCGAATAATATCCTCTCGTCCGGCATCGAAGCAGCTACTGGATCGTCACCTTGGCGAGGCTGAACAGCGAACCTGTCGGCACCGGTTCGAATCCTGCGATATTCTTCTGCTGGGCCGTGTAGCTGTAGGACGTGTAGAGCCAGATCCAGGGCGACATCTCAGTGATGTGCTTCTCGAAGTCGGCGAAGATCGCTTTGCGCGCCGCCGGGTCGGTCTCGGTGCGGCCCTTCTGCATAAGGCTGTCCAGCGTATCGTCGATATAGTTCGCCACCTTCTGCAGATTGCCGGTCTTGGTCCAGTAGCGGTTGTACATAGTGTAGGGATCGGCCCTGCCGCCGTTCAGCGCGACGGCCATGTCGAAATCGCCCTTCAGCCAGGCATCGACATAGACGTTGAGCTCCATCATCTTGATATCGAGCTTGACGCCGATTTCGGCGAGTTGCGACTGGATCACCTGGGCTTCCGCCGCTGCTGTCGGCGGCTCGCCGGTGGCGCCGATCACGGTCGCCGAAAAGCCGTCGGCATAGCCGGCCTCGGCCATCAACTGCTTGGCCTTGTCAATGTCGCGCTTATAGCAGAACAACTGGTTCGGATCGGTCGCCAGCGCCGGGATGGTCAGCGGGCCGGTGACCTTGCCTTCGCCGAGCGAGGCGGTGTCCAGCACTTCCTGCCGGTCGATGGCGCAGGAGATCGCCTGACGCACCTTGAGTTCGGTCATCGGCTTGCGGGACGGATTGAGCTGCAGCACGTGATAGGCAAGCACCGGCACGCGGTTCAACTGCAGGCTGGCCTCCTTGGGCACCAGCGTGGCGACAAGCGGATCGTTGAGCAGGGCAAAATCGATCTGCTTGGTGCGCATCGCCGCCAGGATCGCCGTCTCGTCCGGCAGCACGCTGATCTCGATGCCGTCGACACCGGTCGCGCCGCCCGCCCAATCCTTGTTGGCGACAAGCACTTCCTTGGAATTCGGATCCCACTTTTCGAGCTTGAACGGACCCGAGCCGACCGTCGTCGTGCCGATCGAGCCGGCCTTGATTTCGCTTGCCGGGACGATCGCGGCATTGACGTCGCTCATCGCCGTCAGGATCGGCACATCCGGCTGCGAGAGATGGAACACAACGGTGGCTGGATCGGGTGTGTCGATGCTGGCGATCGAAAGAAAGTTGGCGCGGGCGGCCGCACCGGTCTTCTCGTCGAGTATGCGCTCGAAGGATGCCTTGACGTCGGCCGAGGTCACGGCGGCGCCGTTCTGGAATTTTGCTTTCGGATTGAGCCTGAAGCTCAGCTCCTTGCCGTCCGCCGAGAACTGCCAGGAGTCGGCAATCGCGGGCGTGATCTGCAGATTGGCGTCGAGCCGTACCAGCGGTTCATAGATCAGCTCCAGCAACCGCAGCGAGGAGAATGCCGTCTGCTTGTGCGGATCAAGACCGGTGGCGTCCTGCGACCAGGCCATGTGCAGCGTCGCCGCACTCGCCTGCACCGGTGCCGCGGCAATGGCCAGCATTGCCGCAAGCGTCATCCCGGAAAGCAGTTTCTTGCCAATGTGCCGTACCATTGTCGTCTCCCATTATTGTTAAACCTGATGCCTGCAGTTCCCCGGACCGCTTCAAAGGGACACACGCCCCGGAACATCGGCCCAGCATCCATGCGGTCTTACACCGTCTTTTCGCCTATCGCCTTGCGCAGGAAACCTCCCGCATTGGCAAGCGCCTTACGTGCTTCTTCGACGCCCATGCCGGTGATCGTCACCAGGATTGCCAGTTTTACGTCATTGCCGGTCTGGTCGAGTGCCTGTCGTGCCTGCTGCGCCGCGCAGCCGGTCGTCTGCATCACGATCCTGACCGCCCTGGCGATCAGCTTCTTGTTGCTTGGATTGAGGTCAACCATCAGGTTCTGATAGCTCTTGCCGATGCGGATCATGCTGGCGGTCGACAGCATGTTGAGCACCAGCTTTTGCGCGGTTCCCGATTTCAGTCGGGTCGAGCCGGTGAGGACCTCCGGTCCAACCACCGGAGAGATGGCAATATCGGCAATTCCGGCAATGGTCGATCGCGGATTGCAGGACAGCGCCACGGTGGTGGCTCCCACCTGCTTGGCATAGGTCAAGCCGCTGATGACATAGGGTGTGCGTCCGCTGACAGCGATGCCGACCACCACGTCGCCGGCGGTCAGCTTGATGTCCTGCAGCGCCTTTATTCCCTGCTTCGGATCGTCCTCCGCGCCTTCCGCGGAGTGCACCAGCGCGTCGACGCCGCCGGCGATCAGGCCCATCACCATGTCCTCGGGCACGCCGAAGGTCGGCGGACATTCCGAGGCGTCGAGGACGCCAAGCCGGCCGCTCGTGCCCGCGCCCATATAGACAAGGCGTGCACCTTTCTGGAACGCGCTCACGATCCGGTCCACGGCCGCAGCAATGTCGGGAATGACCTTCTCGACGGCTGCCGCAACGCCTTTGTCCTCGTCATTGATCTTGCGCAGCACCTCGAGGGTCGGCAACAGATCGATGTCTATCGTCTTCGGATTCCGGTCCTCGGAAACCAATCGCTCCAGCTCCGACATCAACCCGTGTTCGACCACTTGCTTGCTTTCAATCTGCTGTGAGCAGGAATGTGATGCGGTGCCAGCCGACGTCCAGTGCCCGCAGCCGGCGACCGGCAACTTGCTTCTGCTTGGTTAACTTTTTAGAATTCGATATTCCTCGTGTCAACGGATTCTAGGAATATAATATTCCTTCAGGCAGGAGCACTATCGCTGACACAGGGATTTCCTAGCCAGGATTATGGCTCCCGAAACCGCATCGCCATCGGCCGGCTTCAGACGTCGGCGGACGTCGGGAGCGAGCCATGGCTCTAGCGGGCTGGACAGACCGCCGAGCAGCGTAACCCGCGGCGCGCCCTTTTCGAACAGCACCCGCACGAACGTGTCGACCTGCTCGGCAGCACCTTGCACGATGCGCCGTCCGGCCGGATCGCCCTGGTCGGCGTGGCGGATCACCATCGGCGCCAAGGCGGCATAGTCGGTCGCGCTGGCGCGGTCCATCCAGGCCACCGCCTCGAACGGATCGTCCCTGAAGCGCTGCATCACCTCGGTCAGCAGCGCCGTCCGCTCATGCCGGCCGTCATGGGCACGCAAGGTAAGCTGCACTGCCTTTAGTCCGAGATCGGCGCCGCTGCCCTCGTCGGAAATCGGAAAACCGTAGCCGCCGACGCGCAGGTCGCGCCCTTCGACAAAGCCGAGCCCGATCGAACCGGTCCCGGCTATGACGATGGCGCCGTCTTGACCCGAATGAGCGCCAAGGCAAGCCGCGACTCCGTCGCTGACGAAGTCGATGCTCGCAAAGCGATGTTCGATGCCACGAAACGCCTCGAGCGCACCCTTGCGGCCGATGCCGGCAAGACCGATGCCGGCGCGGATCCTGGCGATTTCCACCGCCGCGAACCCTGCCTCTTCGATCGCCGCGCCAAAGGCTTTGGCAATCGAGGCCCAGGCCGCCTCTATACCGAGCCGCGTTGTCGCCGGGCCCGACAGGCCTTGCCCGAGCACAGTTCCTGCCTCGTCTTCGATACGCGCCCGGCAGCCGGTTCCGCCGCCATCGACGCCCAGGAAATAATCCGGAGACACCGCGCCGGCACTCATCCACTTATCCGCTCGATCTGGGCGCCACACAGGCGGAGCTTGCGGTCCAGCTGCTCATAGCCACGGTCGAGGTGGTACACCCGGTTGATCGTTGTCTCGCCTTCGGACACCAGGGCCGCCAGCACCAGCGAGACGGAGGCGCGCAGGTCGGTCGCCATCACTTGCGCGCCCTTCAGCTTCTCGCCTCCGCGCACCAGCGCCATGGTGCCTTGCAGCTTGATATTGGCGCCGAGCCGCATCAGTTCGGGCACATGCATGAAACGGTTCTCGAAGATCGTCTCGCGCAACAGCGAAGCGCCCTCGGCACAGCACATTAACGCCATGAACTGCGCCTGAAGATCGGTCGGAAAGCCCGGATAGGGCTCCGTCGTCACGTCGACCGCCTCGAGTGGCCCGTCTCTCGACACGATCAGCCCGCGGTCGCCCGGCCATATTTTCACACCGGCTGCTTCGAGCAGCTGGACGACGGATGCCATGTGCTCGAGCCGCGCGTGGGTCAGCTCGAGCTGACCGCCGGTGATAGCCGCTGCGACGGCATAGGTGCCGGCCTCTATCCGGTCCGGGATGATGTCGTGCGTGGCGGCGCGCCAGTCTGTGCTGCCCGCGATCAGGATGCGGTGCGTGCCGGCGCCCTCGATCCGCGCGCCCATGGCGTTCAGGCAGGCGGCAAGATCGGCCACCTCCGGCTCGCGGGCCGCGTTGAGGATCTCGGTCTCGCCGTGTGCAGTCGTCGCCGCCATCATCGCAGTTTCGGTCGCGCCGACCGACGGCGAGCTCAAAACGATGGGCGCGCCTTTCAGTCCGCCCGGCGCAGACGCGACGATCAGCCCGTTTTCGATGGCAATGTCGGCGCCAAGTGCCGCAAGCGCGGCGACATGCATGTCGACCGGCCGTGCGCCGATCGCGCATCCGCCAGGCAGCGAGACCCGGGCATGGCCGAAGCGGGCAAGCAGCGGACCGAGAACCAGCACCGTCGCGCGCATGCGCCTGACTGTGTCGTAGCTTGTCTCCCTAGAGACGGCAGCACTGGCATCGATTGTGGCGGCATGCGCCGATCTGGTGACTTCAGCCCCATGAAGCCCGACGACGCCAAGCATGTTGTCGACATCGGTCACCTCAGGCAGGTTGGTCAGCTGCAGCGGGTGGGGGCTGAGCAAAGCTGCCGCTATTTGCGGCAAGGCCGCGTTCTTGGCGCCGGAGATCGTCACCGCGCCCTCAAGCCTGTGCCCGCCGACGATCCGCAATCTATCCATGGCTCTGCCCTAATCCAAGGTGTCGGCGAGTCTACGCGCTTGCAGGCGATCTTTCCTGTCCGAATTCCCGTGCATGTCCGAATCGTTGGTGTGGGCGAAAGGCTAGGCCGAAACCGCACGGATCGAGATTTGATAGATCATTCTTGGCTGTCAATCAGGAACGGAATAATTTATTCCTTGGCTTGGCATTGTCGATGACTGGCAACAGGGGAACGCATGTCCGTCCTGAAGAAGATCGAGGCCAAGCTCGAGATCATGGCGCCCGGCGATCGCGAGATCGGGCGGTACATCGTCGACAATCCCGACCAGATGCTGCGCCTGTCGACGGCGGCGCTCGCCGCCGAAATCCGCCGCAGTCAGTCGAGCGTCGTCAAGTTCAGCCAGAAGCTCGGCTATGCAAGCTATCAGGAGCTCAAGCTCGCCGTCAGCGAGGCCAAGTCGCAGGAATGGCACGTGCCGGCCGGCATGATCCACGGTTCGATCGAGGTCGGCGACAGCTATCTGGTCATCTTGCGCAAGCTGATCGGCAGCAAGCTCTTGTCGATGCAACAGACCGTCGCAGCCAACACCGAGCAGGAAATCGGCAAAGCCCTCGAAGCGTTGAACGGGGCGCGCCGCATTCATCTGGCCGGCGTCGGCGCATCCTCGCTCGTGGCGCGCGATTTCTCCTACAAGCTGATGAAGCTCGGCCGCAACGTGCTGCACGACAGCGACAGCCATGTGCAAATGGCCAATGTCTCGACGCTTGGACGAGGCGACGTGCTGTTCGCGCTCTCCTATTCCGGGGCGAGCATCGAAACCCTGCGGATAGCCGAACTGGCTCGCAAACGTGGCACCACCGTGATCGCCGTCACTGGACTTCGCGACAATCCGCTGAGCCGCGTTGCCGACATTCGCCTCCACACGATCGCCGATGAAGAGCGCGCGCGCTCTTCGTCGATAACCGCGCGCGACGCACAACTGACGCTCACCGACCTGCTGTTCATCCTGCTCGTGCAGAAGCAGCCTGACGCCAACGAATACGTCCACAACAGCGAACTGGCCGTCTCGGTACTGAAGGCTTAGTCGTTGGACGCATCTCACCCGCTCTCCTTGAGCCGCGCGTCTATTAGCGGCCCAGAAGGTTGCGCTCGACTGTCTTGAGATGGGCGAGCATCGCCTGGTTGGCGCTTTCCGGGTCGCGGCGCAGCAATGCGTCCAATATTGTCTGATGCTCGTCGCAATAAACGCGCCTGCGCTCCTCCGAGAATGAGCGCTTTTTCATTTCGAACCACGGCGATTGGTTGCGAATCGTGCGCATGAGATTGTGAATCTCTTTCAGGAAGTCATTGCGGCAGCAGGCGAAGACGCAGTGATGGAACTCGGCGTCCCAATGCTCGAAGTCCGGCATGTCCTCGGCAGCGCATGCGGTCTGATGCGCTTCGCGAACCGCGTTTAGTTCCGCCATGCTGGCATTTGTGGCGGCGAAGGCCGCCGCCGCTGGCTCCAGCAACTGCCTGATCTCCATCATGTCGGCGGGGCTGGTGCCTTCCATCCGCGTGACCGTCGCCGCGATGGAATCGGGATTGGTCGCAGTCAGAAAAGTGCCGCGCCCGACATGCCGGACAACCGTTCCGTCCTCCTCCAGGAAGCCGACGGCACGACGCACCGTATTGCGCGCCACGCCGAACTCGGCCGCAAGGTCGCGCTCGGGCGGCATCCGCCCGTCCTGAAGCCACTCGCCGGCCGAAATCCGTTTTTTCAGCACAGTGGCGATGTCGTTGGCGACGAGCTTGGGCATTTGTTGAGAGCTTTTAATCTGATCCAATGTTGAACCAATACTATCAGCCGGCGCCCTGCCGGTCCAGTACCTGATGAGGTCAAGGCCCGATTTACCGCGACAAGTGACGAAAACCCTCTTGCAGCCTAAACCAATCGGCGATAGCGTGTAACGAAAGAGCTTATATTGGCTCATAAAAGGTTCAGGGAGGAACGAATGAAGGTCGCGACGTTTTCGATTGCAGGCGAACGTCGCGTCGGCGTTGTCGATGTCGACAATCAGTCGGTCGCCCCCTTCGATATCCCTGTTGACCAGGCGCTGTCTGGCGTGCTGGCGCTGTTGCGGCGCAACGGCGCCGGGATGCCGCGCACGCTGTCGCCGGTTCCGCTGGCGCAGGTCGAGCTCGAGGCGCCGATACCTTTGCCTGCCCGCAACATCTTTTGCGTCGGCAAGAATTATTATGAACACGCCCACGAGTTTGCCCGCAGCGGCTTCGATTCGAGCGCCGGTGCCGGCGCCATTCCGCAACATCCGATCATTTTCTCGAAGGTCCCCGAATCGGTCGTTGCAACACATTCGAACGTGCTGATCGACCCTTCCATATCGATTGCGATCGATTATGAGGCGGAACTGGCGGTCATTATCGGCAAGGGCGGACGCGGCATTTCGAAAGCCGAGGCTTACGATCACGTCTGGGGTTATACGATTGTCAACGACGTCACTGCCCGCGACCTGCAGGGAAAATATAGCCAATGGCTAATCGGTAAGTCGCAGGATACGTTTTGCCCGATGGGGCCATGGGCGATCACCAAGGATGAGCTCGACCTGGAAAACGCTTCGGTACGTTGTTTCGTCAATGACGACCTCCGCCAGAATTCCAAAATATCGCTGCTCATCTTCGATATTCCGACGATCATATCGACGCTTTCGCAAGGCATCACCTTGAAGCCGGGCGACATCATCGCCACCGGCACGCCGGTCGGTGTCGGCATCGGCTTTGATCCGCCGAAATATCTCAAAGCCGGCGACATTGTGCGGGTCGAGATCGACGGCATCGGGACGCTGGAGAACCGGATCGTGGAGCGGGTGCAATGACGACTGTCACCGTCGGTCCGATTGTCGCGGAAGTCGCCGGCGAGGGCGAGCCGGTGGTGATGATCCACGGTCTCGGCGGAACCTCGAACATGTTCCAGCCGCAGCTGGAGGCGCTCTCGGCCTACCGTGTCATCCGCCTCGACCTGCCTGGATCCGGCCGCTCGCCGCGGCCGCTCGATCCATTGACGATCGAGGTCATGAGCGACGCCGTCATCCGCGCCATGGCGGGCATGGGCGTCACCCGGGCGCATTTCGTCGGCCACTCCATGGGCACGATCGTCTGTCAGTTGGTCGCAGCGATGCAGCCGTCGCTGGTCAGGTCGCTGGTTTTGTTCGGTGCTCTCGCCGAGCCAGCCGAGGCGACGCGGCAAGGCCTTGCCAACCGGGCGCGATTGGCGCGATCGGGCGGTATCGCCGACATCGCCGACCAGATCGTTGCCAATGCACTGTCGGCCCATACCAGGGAGACCTCGCCGGCCGCCGTCGCCTTCGTGCGCGAATCCATCACCAGGCAGGACCCGGAAGCCTATGCCCGCACCTGCGAAGCCCTGGCCAAGGCCACGGCTGTGGATACGCGCCGGATTTCAGCGCCGACCCTTTTGGTTACCGGCGACGCCGATACGATCAATCCGATGAGCGTCGGCCAGGCGCTTGCCGACAGGATAAAGGGAGCGATATTCTTGTCCCTCGATCGGTGCGGACATTGGGCCACGGTGGAGTGCCCCCGCGAAAGCAGCCAAAGGCTCGCCGATTTTTTGAGACGCGTTGATAGGTGAGGATCGGAATTCGGGCGTAAAAACAGTGCGCCCGACAGTTTGGGAGGTTTTCTGATGGCAGACGACGGCTGGAACGGAAACGGTTCGGGCAGCACGCTCTTTACCAATGTGCGCGTGCTCGATGCGACCGGCGAATACCCCTACACCGGCGAAGTGCTGGTTCAGGGCAACCGTATCAAGCAGATCACCAAGGGCTCGTCGCGTTTCGGCTCGCCGGCTGTGTCGTCCTCCTACAGCGGCTTGTCAGGCGGTGTCACAACGATCGACGGCATGGGCGCGACGCTGATGCCGGGCATGATCGACGCGCATCTGCATCTCTCCTGGAACAACGCGCCCGGCATCGACCCGATCCAGATGATGGAGGTGGAAGAGCACATGCTGGTCACCATGGAGATGGCCAAGCTGGTACTCGACGCCGGCTTCACTGCCGGCCGCGGCGCCGCAGCCGCCAAGCCGCGGCTCGACGTGGTGTGCAAGAAATTCATCAATCAGGGGCGTTTTCCCGGGCCGCGTTACCTCGCCGCCGGTCCCGAGATCACGACGGTCGGCGGCCTCGGCGATTCCGCGCCTTCGCACATTCCGCATGAAGGCCTCAATCTCGGCATCGTTGTCTCCGGTCCCGAGGAAATCCGCCGCACGGTGCGCCAGCTGATCAAATACGGTGTCGATTCCATCAAGCTCAATCTGTCCGGCGAAAGCATCACCGGCATGGGCGCCGAAGAAACGCCGATGTCGGAGGAAGAGGTCGCCATGGCCGCCTCCGAGGCGCGCTGCCGCAACAAGGTGCTGTCGGCGCATGCGCGCTCATCCGGCTCGGTCAAGCAATGTGTCCGCCACGGCATCCAGAACATCTACCACGCTTCGTTTGCCGACGAGGAAGCGCTCGACATGCTCGAGGCGGCCAAGGACAAGCATTTCGTGGCCCCCGGCATCGCCTGGCTGATCAACACCGCGCGCCATGCCGAGCAATGGGGCATCAAGCCCGGCTCGCCGCTCTCGCTCGAATATGAGCGCGAGCTCGAAATGTGCATCGAGACGATGAAAAAGATGCATCGACGCGGCATCCGCGTCTGCATCGGCGGCGACTACGGCTTTGCCTGGACGCCGCAAGGCACCAACGCCAAGGACATCCAGACCTTCGTTGAGATGCTTGGCTTCTCGCCGATGGAGGCAATCCAGGCCGGGACCAAATATGGCGGACAGATCATGGGGATGGCCGACGAGCTCGGCATGATCAAGGAAGGTTATCTCGCCGATCTGCTGTTGATCGACGGCGACCCGATATCGGACGTGCGCATCCTGCAGGACAAGAACCGCATCCTCGCCATCATGAAGGACGGCAAGTTCCACAAGGCGCCGCGCTTGAATGAGCAGCGCCGCCGGCTGACCGCATGAGCATTCTGGACCGGCCATCTTCGCCCGACATTTCGCGGCCTAAGACTTCGGGGCTCGAGATTTCTGGCGGCGGCATGACGCGCAGACAGGCGTGGGGTCTTTTCTGGCTCCTCGCAGCTGCCGTCATTGCATGGCTGGTCTTTGCCGTCTGGCCGGACTGGTTGAACGCCATCCTGATTTCCAAGAAGGCATTCGTCAGCGCCATCCTCAACGGCATCACCCTGGCTGGCCTTTATTTCCTGGTCGCCAGCGGCTTTACCCTGATCTTCGGCCTGATGCGCAACGTCAACCTGGCGCATGGCTCGCTCTATCTGCTTGGCGCCTATATCGGCTATGAGGTGGCGAACCGCACCGGCTACTGGCTGCTGGGTGTCGCCGCGGGCTTCATCGTTCTGGCCCTTGTCGGCGTCGTCATGCAGATCTTCGTCTTCCGGCGACTGGAAGGCGACGACCTTCGCCAGACCCTGGTCAGCATCGGTATCTCGATCGTCGCCGCCGACCTGATGCTGGCGGTCTGGGCCGGCGGCACCTATCAGATCCCGGTGCCGGAATGGCTCGACGGTGCACTGACCTTACCGGTGGTCACGGCCGTGCGGTCTAACGGCGTCTCGGTGTTTCTCACCTACCCGCTTTATCGCGTCGTCGTGCTGGCGGCTGCGATCGTTATCGGCATCGGCCTTTGGCTGATGCTGCACAAGACGCGCGTCGGCATGATGGTCCGCGCCGGCGTCGACGACCGCGCCATGCTGTCGGCCTCGGGCGTCAACGTACACGCGGTCTTTGCTATCGTCTTTGCCGTCGGCGCCGGGCTTGCCGGCTTTGCCGGCGTCGTCGGCGGCTCGGCATTGTCGGTTGCGCCCGGCGAGGACGTCCGCTATCTCCTGGCCTCGCTCGTCGTCGTCATCGTCGGCGGCATGGGTTCGATTACCGGTGCTGCAATCGGCGCGCTGCTGATCGGCCTCGCCGAACAGATCGGCCTCGTCTATTTCCCGACCTACGGCATCGTGCTCACCTTCGTCATCATGGTGGTAGTGCTGTCGGTGCGGCCGCAAGGCATCATGGGGAAAGCGCGATGAGCCTGACCGTCGCCGTAGGCGCCGCGCCTCGACAGAACTGGCTGGAGAAGCTCGGCGCCGGTCACATCATCCTTGCCGTAGCATTGGTTCTCTACCCGCTGGTGGCATCCGATTTCTTCCTGACGCAGATCGGCGGTTATTCGCTGATCTTCGGCATGCTCGCACTGTCGCTGATGATGCTGGCCGGCTATGGCGGCATGGTCAGCCTTGCCCAGATCACTGTCGCCGGCATCGCCGCCTATGCCATCGCCATCCTCGGCGAGAACAATTCGAACGTGCTCGGCCTCGGCTGGCCGTGGTGGATCGCAGCACCCTTCGCCATTCTGGCAGCTGCGGTGGCATCGGCGCTGATCGGCTGGATCTCGGTGCGCACCGAAGGCATCTATACCATCATGATCACGTTGGCGATCGCCACCGCGACCTTCTATTTCGCCCAGCAAAACTACGCGATCTTCAACGGCCATTCCGGCTATGCCGGCATTCGCGCGCCGGTGTTCTGGGGCGTCAACTGGCGCGACCCGAAGGCCTTCTATTATCTCTGCCTGGGTTCGGCGGTGCTGTCCTACGCGGGGATACTCTACGGCGCCCGCTCGACCTTCGGCATGACCGTGCAGGCAATCCGCGACAATCCGCGTCGCATGCGCGCGCTCGGCTATCACGTCACCGCACACAAGGTCTTCGCATGGTTCCTGGCTGGAATCATTGCCGGTGTCGCAGGCGTGCTTTTGGTCTGGTTCAATGGGCGCGTTTCACCCGGCACGATCGGCGTCGATGCAGCCATCGACGTGCTGATCATCGCCGTCATCGGCGGTTTGCGCCACCCGATCGGGCCTTTTCTCGGCGCGCTCGTCGTTGTCCTGATGCAGACCTTTGCCATCGACCTTGTCGGAGCCGAGCGTTTCAACACGCTGATCGGGCTGGTGTTCCTGGTGATCGTCTTCATCTCGCCGGATGGAATTCTTGGGTTGTGGGGGAGGATCAGACCGCAGCTAGCTCAGGAGTCCTTGCGTTCCGGTCCGTGACGCCGGAGCGGAATGAACTGCATCAATCAATCAAAGGGAGGAAAAAATGAGAATATATCGACGCACACTGCTTGCGCTGGCGCTTGCCACCGGGCTGACAGCTCCGTCTCTGGCGCTAGCCGCCGACGACACGATCAAGATCGGCCTGCTCGCCACTTTCGAGGGACCGTTCACGGTGCTCGGCGAAGACGGCGAGCGTGGCGCGAAGACGGCGCTCGACGAGGTCAGCGGCATGGTTGCCGGCAAGAAGATCGAAATCGTCAAAGGCTCGTCCGACGCTTCACCTGATAGCGCCGTGCGCGCTGCGCGCAAGCTGGTCGAGCAGGATGGTGTCAAGGTGTTGGTCGGCCCGCTTTCGGGCGATGAGGGCCTCGCCGTCAAGGACTATGCCAAGACCCAGCCGACCGTGACCTTCATCAATGGCACCTCGGCGGCGCAGGACACGACGCTGCGCAACCCGGCGGAAAATTTCTTCCGCTTCTCGACCGACGGCGCGCAGTGGATGGCCGGTCTCGGCACTTATGCCTTCAACGACAAAGGCTACAAGCGGGTCGCTACGGTCGCCGAGGACTATTCTTTCCCGTATACGCAGGTCTTCGGCTTCATGGCCGAGTTCTGCAAGGCAGGCGGCAAGGTGCCGTCCAAATCCTGGGTGCCGATCGGCAACAAGGATTTTTCGTCGGTTATCGCGGCCATTCCCGATGACGTCGATGCAATCTACGTCGCGCTTGGCGGCGCCGACGCCGTGAACTTCCTGACCCAGTATCAGCAGGGCGGCGGCGCGGCCCCCTTGATTGGTGGCTCGATCACCGTCGACCAGACGGTGCTGACCTCGAAGGGCAAGCTGCGCGACGTGCTGGTCGGCACGCCTTCCGCCGGACCAACCGCCGACACCAACGACGCGCCTAGTTGGAAAACTTTCGTCGAAGCCTACAAGAAGCAGCCAGGTGCCTTTCCCTCGCCGTCGCTCTTCGCCCACGGCTATTACGTCAACATGAAGGCGACATTGCTCGGTCTCGAACAGGTCGGCGGCGATGTCTCCGATGGCGGCGCCAAACTGCGTGACGCACTCTCGAAACTGTCTTTCGACACGCCGACCGGCAAGGTGTCACTGGACAAGAACCGCAACGCGATTGCCGACATCTACCTGACCGAGGTGACCGAGGGGCCGGACGGCAATCTTTTGAACAAGCTCGTCAAAGTCGTGTCGCAGGTCAACCAGACGCTGGGCATTCCCGAAGACGAGTTCACCAAGCTTGGGGCTGTCAGCCGCGACAATCCGAGCTGCCCGTAACCGCGTGGCTTGCGAGTATATCCGCCCGTGACCGAAACTCTTGCCGCGAACCGTCTCCAAGGCTCCGGCGCCTTTGCGCTGGAACTCGATGGCGTTGCGCGGCATTTCGGCGCTTTGGTGGCGCTCTCCGGCATTGATATGAGGATCGCGGCTGGCGAGCGGCGCGCGGTTCTCGGCTCTAACGGCGCCGGCAAGACCACGCTGTTCAATGCAGTGACCGGCGATTTCCTGCCGACGGCTGGCCGCATCCGCTTCTTCGGTGAGGACATCACCGACTTGCCGCCGCATGAACGCATCCGGCGGGGCTTGCGGCGGACCTACCAGATCTCGCAGCTGTTCAAAGGCTTGTCGGTTCTCGACTCGATCTTTCTCGCTTGCCGCGGCGTCTCACGCCGACGGTTCTCGCTGCTCCGCCCAAAGGCCACCGACGTCAACATGGTGCAGGCGGAATCGATCCTCAATGCCGTGCATCTCGAGGCCTATCGCGACCTGCTGGTGGCGACACTCAGCCATGGCCAGCAGCGGCAGTTGGAGATCGCGCTGGCGCTGGCCGGCGCGCCACGCTTCATCCTGTTCGACGAGCCGGCGGCCGGCCTGTCGCCGACCGAGCGCCGCGACTTGGTGGCGATCCTCAATGCGCTGCCCAAACATATCGGCTATATTATCATCGAGCACGATCTGGATGTCGCGCTGCGCGTTTCGGAATATGTGTCGATGATGCACAACGGCCGTCTGTTCAAGGAAGGCACGCCGCAAGAGATCGAGGCCGACCCGGAGGTCCAGGAGATCTATCTCGGGGGCAAGCATGGCTGAGCGCCCCGTTCCCCTCGGCCGAACGCTCCCTTCTGGCCCAGCCTCTTCCGGCAAAATAGGCAAGGCGATCCTCAAAATAGAGGATCTGCAGGTCTATTACGGCGAAAGCCATGCCCTTCAGGGCGTCTCGCTGGCGCTGGAAAGCGGCGTGCTGTCGGTGGTCGGCCGCAACGGCATGGGCAAGTCGACGCTCTGCAACACCATCGTCGGCCTGAAGCGCGCGCGCTCCGGCTCGATCCGCGTCGACGGCCGCGAGATCACTGCGCTCGAACCGCACGAGATCCATCGCCTCGGCGTCGGTTATGTGCCGCAAGGGCGGCGCGTCTGGCCAAGCCTGAGCGTTGATGAGCATCTCCGTCTCGCTGCCGGCAATCGGCGCGATGCGAGTTGGACCGTCGAACGCATCTACCAGACATTTCCGCGCCTCGCCGAGCGCCGCACCAATGGCGGCTCGCAGCTCTCCGGCGGCGAACAGCAGATGCTGGCGATCTCGCGTGCCCTGCTCAGCGACCCGAAGCTGCTGGTCATGGACGAGCCGACCGAAGGCCTTGCGCCGATCATTGTCGACCAGGTTGAGCGGATGCTGGTCACCTTGGCCGAGGAAGGTGAGATGGCGATCCTCGTCATCGAGCAGAATATCGGCGTGGCGACCGCGGTTTCCAACCAGGTCGCCATCATGGTCAACGGCCGCATCAATCGGCTGATGGACGCGGCAGCGCTCGCGGCAGACCGGGAATTGCAGCAACGGCTGCTTGGTGTCGGACGCCATGCCGACGAGACGTCCGTCACGCCGGCAGCCGCGGCACAGGCGAAGGACCAGTTGGCTGAAGTCTACCGCATCGACCGGACGGCTACCGGTTCCGAACCGATGACCCAGACTGGAACCTACCTTCCGGTCACCGAACTGCCCAACCGCTGGAACGTGCCGGTCACGGCCATGCGGCAAGCGGCTATCGAGAGGGCCGCGCCACAGGACGATTTGAAGAAGGTCTTTGCAATTCCTTTCGCCGAACGCATTGGAAGAACAGTGCTCGTCGCCGGCACTTTCGATACCAAGGGCAAGGAATTGCGGTTCGTCGCCGACCGGCTGAAGTCCCTCGGCATTCCGGTTCGCACCGTCGACCTCTCCACCTCCGGAAAACCGTCGAGCGCCGACGTTCCTGCCATGCAGGTAGCCGGAATGCATATGCGGGGATCGGCGGCCGTTTTCACCAATGATCGCGGCGGCTCGGTGAGCGCTATGGCGGAAGCCTTCGCGCGCTGGATCGAGCGCGAGCCGCGCACTGGCGGCGTCATCTCGGCCGGCGGCTCCGGCGGCACCACGCTGGCAACAGCAGGCATGCGCGTGCTGCCCGTCGGCATCCCTAAACTGATGGTGTCGACCGTGGCAGCCGGCGACGTCGCCAAATATGTCGGCGGTGCCGATATCATGATGTTCCATTCGGTCGCCGACGTTCAGGGGTTGAATTCGATCACCGAACAGGTGCTGTCGAACGCCGCGCATGCGATGGCGGGCATGGTCGCGCAGCTGCCCAATGCCGAAGCCTGGGAGGCCAGGCGCAAGCTGGCGCGCCCCGCAGTCGGCATCACCATGTTCGGCGTAACAACGCCAGCAGTGCAGGCGGTGACCAGACTGCTCGAGGCCGACTACGACTGTCTCGTTTTCCACGCCACCGGCATCGGCGGGCGGGCAATGGAGAAGCTCGGCGATTCGCGGCTGCTCTCGGCCTTCCTCGACCTGACCACGACGGAAGTGGCCGACATGATCGTCGGCGGTGTTTTTCCGGCGACTGAAGACCGCTTTGGCGCCGCAATCCGCACCGGCTTGCCCTATGTCGGCTCGACCGGCGCGCTTGACATGGTCAATTTCGGCCCGCGCGACAGCGTGCCGGAGAAATTTCGAAGCCGCAAATTCGTCATCCATAATCCGAACGTCACGCTGATGCGGACAACCCGCGACGAGAACCGCGCCTTTGGCGAATGGATCGGTGCGCGGCTCAATGCCATGAATGGCCCGGTGCGGTTCCTGTTGCCGGAGGGCGGTGTCTCGACGCTCGATGCACCAGGCCAGCCGTTTCACGATCCGGAGGCCGACCACGCCCTGTTCGAGGCGATCGAGAAGACCGTTCGCCAGACGCCGCAGCGCCATCTCGAGCGTGTGGGTGCGAACATCAATGACGCGCTCTTCGTCGATGCGGCGGTCAATGCGTTCCGCGCGATCACGCCGAAACTGCAGAGGCGAGCATAATGGCTTCGAGCACGCGCAATTGTAAAATCGGTGCCGGTAGCCTGTGGCTGACCGCATTCTATTTGGGAGGGTAGAAAAGATGGCCGCGCAGACCTTGGGCGCTTTCCTTTTGTGGCTAATCATTGCCGCGATCGTCGTGGTGATCGCCGTCTACATACTGCGATGGCTTTATCGCCGGTCGACCAAGGAGACGGCATTCGTGCGCACCGGCTTCATGGGCGAGAAGGTGGTGGTGAACGGCGGCGCTTTCGTCATTCCGGTGCTGCACGAGATCACGCCGGTCAACATGAACGTCCTGCGCATCGAAGTGCGCCGCGAGGATGCCTTTGCGCTGATCACCAAGAACCGCATGCGCGTTGATCTGGTCGCAGAGTTCTTCGTCCGTGTCGGCGCCGGCCGCGATCTGGTCGCCGCCGCAGCCCAGACGCTCGGGCGCCGCACGCTGCAGCCCGACAGCCTGCGCGAATTGCTGGAGGGCAAGTTCGCCGGTGCCATGCGCACCGTTGCCGCCCAGATGACGCTGGAAGAGATGCACGAGCTGCGCGGCGACTATGCGGCCAGGGTCCGGCAGCTTGCCTCGGAATCGCTCGCCGCCAACGGGCTGGAGCTGGAAAGCGTCGCCATCGTCGACCTCGACCAGACCAGCCTCGAATATTTCGATCCGTCCAATGCCTTCGACGCCGAAGGCCTCACCCAACTGACGGAATCGATCGAGACGCGCCGCAGGATGCGCAACGAGATCGAGCAGCGCACGCTGGTCGACATCCGCAACCAGAACCTCGACACCCAGCGCAAGGTGTTGGAGATCGACCGCGACACCGAATACGCCCGCCTCGAGCAGGAGCGCGAGGTCGAGATACGTCGCGCCTCGCAGCGCTCCGAACTCGCCAGGGAGCGGGCGATCCGCGACCAGGAGGCCGAGCAGGCGCAACTGTCGGCGCGCGAGGCCGTCGAGAAATCGCGCCTCAACCAAGAGCGCAACATTACCGAGGAGCGCATCAAGAGCGAGGAAGACACGCAGCGCCGCGAGATTGCGCGCCGCCGTGCCCTCGATGAGACGGAAATGAAAATGCGCGAACTGACCGAGCGCGAGCAGATCGCGCTAGAGCTCGCCCTGGAAAAGGCCAGGATCGAACGCGAAGGCACGCAGAGCGAGCTCGAGATCGAGCGCAGGAAAGCCCTCGAAATCGCCGAGCTCGAACGCCAGATCGCGCTGGCGGAAAAGGCATTGGAGGTTACCAGGGCCGAGGCAGAAAAGCGCCGCGCCGAAATTGTCGAGAACCAGGCGACCGAAACAGCGCGGATCGGGCAGGAGCGTGCCATCGACGAGGTCAGGATTGCACGCGAGCGTCACCTCGAGGCGCTGCAAGTCGCCAAGCGCCAGGCTTTCGAGGAAGCCGAAATATCGGCCGGCGAAGAGGTCGAGCGCGCCCGCATCACCACCGAGCGCGGCATCGAGGAGGCGCGGCTGATCAAGGACCGCGACATCCGCCAGCTCGGCGTCGAGCGCGACCAGAAGATCGAGATCGCCGAAATCCAGAAGGCCATCGACATCGCCAAAAAGACGCAGGAGCGTTCCTCCGCTATCGCGGCATCCGAGGCGGTGCGCGCCAAGGCCATCCAGGCTGAGGAGCAGGCCTTCACAGCGCGCGAGCGCGAGATCGCCGAGCGCCGCAAGCTGACCGACTTGATCGGTGCGGCTCGTGAGGCCGAGCGCGAGGCCTTGCGCATAACCGCGGCCGCAGATGCCGAGATGAAGGCGGCCAAGAGCCTGGCCGAAGCGCAGAAGATCGCCGCTGTTGCCGCGGCCGAGGCGGAGAAGATCCACGCCCTTGCCGCGGCCCAGCGCTACGAGGTTGATGCCGCCGGCCATCGTCAGCTCAACGAGGCCGACAATCTGCTCTCCAACGAGGCTCGTGCCGGTCGCCTGCGCGGCAAGTTGCTCGACCACATGGAAGGCATCATCCGCGAAAGCGTCAAGCCGATGGAGAAAATCGACGGCATCAAGATCCTGCACGTCGACGGCATCAATGGCGGGCAGGGCGGCAACCGCAACGTCACCGACGAGGTGATCGATTCGGCGCTGCGCTACCGGGTCCAGGCGCCGATGATCGATAATCTGATGAAGGAGATCGGCATTGAGGGCGGCTCGCTCGGCCGCATGACCGACGTACTGCGCGATGCCAAGGACATATCGAGCCTGACCCGCGACAAGAAAGGCAAAGGCAAGGTCAGCAAGGACGACGATGACGACCGCGACCGCTGACCAGGTCCGGTGGGCGGTGTGCTGTGCGAATGAGTGGCGATGCCTCGGCACCGGCCGCTCGTTGGATACCGGCGGTGGGGCATGACCAAGGTCTATGTGTCCTCGGTCATCCCTGCGCCGGCTGCGGAAGTCTGGAAGATCGTGCGCAACTTCAACGGCCTTCCCGCCTGGGCGCCATTCGTTGCGGAGAGCCGCGTCGAACAGAACGCACCGGCCGACCAGATCGGCTGCATCCGCAACTTTGTGCTCAGGGATGGCGGGCGGATTCGCGAAAGATTGCTGGCACTGTCCGACTACGATCTGTCCTGCAGTTACGCTATCCTGGAAAGCCCGATGGCGGTGGAGAATTATATCGCCACACTGTCGCTGACGCCGATCACCGACGGCAATCTCACTCTGGCCGAATGGCAGGCGGAGTTCGACTGTGCGCCTGAGCGCGAAGCAGCACTTATGCATCAGATCGGCACCGGCGTCTTCCAGGCGGCGTTGAGCGCACTCAAGCAGCGCTTCGGGCGCTGACATTCCCGCGATGGTTCAAGTCCGCCAGAGCACCATCATCGATGCGCCTATCGATGATGTCTGGTCGATTCTGCGCGATTTCAACGGCCATGAACGCTGGCACCCGGCGATCTCGTTCAGCGAAATCGAAGGTGGCGACCCGGTCGACGCGGTCGGTTCGGTTCGTCATTTCCGCCTGGCCGATGGCGGCGAGTTGCGCGAACAGCTGCTGGCGCTGTCCGACAAGGACTTTCGGCTCGCCTATTGCCTGCTCGAAGCGCCGCTGCCGCTGATGGGTTATGTCGCATCGATCCAGCTGAAGCCGGTGACCGACGGCAACGCGACCTTCTGGGAATGGCGTTCCGAATTCCATCCACCTACGCACCGCCGCGAGGAACTGGTCAAGCTCGTCTCCGAAGGCATCTATCAGGCCGGCTTCGCGGCTATTCGCAGCCTTTTGCGAGGAAGGGTTCAGCCTGCCCAGGCAAGAGCGCCAACGCCGGCACCTCCGTCAGCCCCGCCGCTGATCCCTTCGCCGGTCTCTTCCGCAACAACATCGTTCGGCCAGTCAGCAACAACCAGGGCTATTGTGGTCGAGCGCTATGGCGGTCCGGAGGTGCTGCAACTGAAGGAGATCGGCTTGCCGCCGCCGGCGCCGAACGAGGTGCGGATCCGCCATACTGTGATCGGCGTCAACTTCATCGACGTCTATTGCCGCACCGGCTATTTCGACCTTTTGCAACCACCGGGCGTGCCTGGCATGGAGGCGGCCGGCGTCGTCGAAGCGGTCGGTTCGGAGATTGCCGGTTTCTCGGTCGGCGACCGCATCGCCTATGCCTGCCCGCCGGTCGGCGCTTATACCGAGCGGCGCAACATGGTGCCCGATCTGCTGGTTCGCCTGTCCGACGATATTCCCGACGAGATTGCGGCCGCGGGGCTGCTCAAGGGCATCAGTGCGAGTTTTTTGCTGCATGATATCCATGCGGTGCAGCCGGGCTCCGTCGTTCTCGTCCATGCCGGCGCCGGCGGCATCGGCCAGCTTCTGGTGCAATGGGCACGCCATCTCGGCGCAACGGTCATTGCAACGGTATCGAGCGACGACAAGGCGCGCATCGTCGAACGCCTCGGTGCCCATCATGTCATCGTCTACTCGCGTGAGAATTTCACTGAGGCCGTCATGCGGCTGACGGGAGGCGTCGGCGCCGATGTGGTCTACGATGCGGTCGGCCAGGATACGTTCGGCGGCTCGCTGGCGGCGCTCCGCATTCGCGGTCACCTCGTCAGTTTCGGTCAGGCGTCAGGGCCGATCGGCAATTGGGACATCGGCCGCTTTGCATCGAAGTCGATCACCGTATCGCGTCCCAACTATGCGCATTACACCGACACGCCGGAAAAACTAGCCCCGCACGTCGAGCGTTTCTTTGCCGCGCTGCGACAGCGCGTCGTCAGGATCGAACCGCCCAAGCGCTATAACCTATCCGACGCCGGCGATGCTCACCGCGACCTTGAGGCCAGGCGGACAATAGGCGCATTGGTGCTGGTGCCATAGCCGACACTCGTCGAAACAGATGTTGACAATGTCATCTGTTGTTGCGAAGCGTTCAGCCTCGAATTTGACGGCCGGGTGGGACAATGGACGACCTTGGAGCACAGGAACAAGCGGTTCTCGACCTCATTGCGGCGAACCCATTCGCCGGCCAGCAGGACATAGCAACGGCGCTCGGCATCGCCCGCTCGACGGTCGCGGCCCACATCGTGCAACTCGTCAACAAGGGCTATATTCTCGGCCGTGGTTACGTCTTGCCGACGTCCAAGCGCATGGTCTGCGTCGGCGGCGCGGTGCTCGACCGCAAATACCACGCCAAGAAGGATCTGATTTTCGAGACGTCGAACCCGGTCGACGGTTATCGCAGCTTCGGAGGGGTCGCCCGCAACGTCGCCGAAAACCTTGCCCGCCTCGGCGTCGACATAAGCTTCGTCTCGATCGTCGGCGACGATGAAACCGGCCGCTCGCTGGTGCGGCACCTGCGCGATCTTGGCGCCGATGTCAGCCAGGTCATCACCACCACGGAACGGCCGACGGCGGAATATGCCGCCATCCTCGACCGCAACAATGATCTGGTGCTCGGCATTGCCGACATGGAGATCTTCGATCTGTTTTCGTCGTCCTATCTCGACCGCTTCTGGCCGCATCTGGCTTCGGCGACATGGGTGTTCATCGACTGCAATCTGCCGGCTTCGACCATCGCAGCACTGATCTCGCGCAAGCAGGGCGCGCGCTTCAAGCTCGCCGTCGACACAGTCTCGTCGCCGAAATCAGCGCGCCTGCCTAAGGACCTGACCGGCATCGACCTTCTGTTCACCAACCATGACGAGGCCAATACGATGCTCGGCATGACGGATGCCGACAAGCGGCTAACGCCGAAGGAAGCAGCAGCAGCGCTGCGCGCGGCCGGCGCCAGCACGGTGATCGTAACCGCAGGCGCGCATGGATTTGCCGTTGCGACCGAGAGCGGTGTTACGACGATGCGCTCCGTCCCGGCGCAGGCCGTCGACATCACCGGCGCCGGTGACGCGATGATCGCTGGCACTTTGTACAAGGTGCTTTCGGATGATCCGGTAGCTCATGCCGTCCGCACCGGCGCACTGCTCGCCACGCTGACCACGGAGAGCGAATCCAGCGTCCACCCCGATCTATCGCCGCGCTTCCTTGCCGCCGGCATGTACCGCATTCCTGCCTGAAAGCGAGATGATGAAACCTTCCCTTGTCCACCTGAACGATGAAGTCGCTACCGCGCTTGATGAAGGCCGCGCGGTGGTGGCACTGGAATCGACGATCATCACCCACGGCATGCCCTATCCGGCCAATCTGGAGACGGCCCGCGACGTCGAAACCGTGGTACGCGAGAACGGCGCCGTGCCCGCCACGATCGCAGTGGTCGCCGGCAAGATCAAGGTTGGCCTCGACGACCGTGAACTGGAAGAGTTGGCAGCGGCAAAGGGCGTGGTCAAGGCTTCCGGGCGCGATCTCGCCGCCATCATGGTGCACGGCGGCTCGGCCGGAACCACCGTCTCGGCGACGATGCGGATCGCGGCACTCGCCGGCATCGGCATTTTTGCGACCGGCGGCGTCGGCGGCGTGCATCGCGGCGCCGAAGCGACTTTCGACATCTCGGCCGACCTGGCCGAACTCGGCCAAACCGGCACGACTGTCGTCTGCGCCGGAGTCAAGTCGATCCTCGATATTGCGAAGACGCTGGAATATCTGGAAACCCAGCGTGTGCCGGTGATCGCCTATGGGAGTGATGATTTTCCGGCTTTCTACACCCGCTCCAGCGGGCTCAAGGCCGATCATCGCCTCGATACCCCCGACGAGATCGCGCGAGCCATGCTGCTGCATGACGAGATGGAATCCGGCACCGGCATTCTCGTCGCCAACCCTATCCCCGAAGCGGACGCGCTCGATCCGGCATTCATCGACGGCACGATCGCAGCGGCGGTAGCCGAAGCGGAGCAGCGCGGCATCGGGCGCAAGGAACTGACGCCGTTTCTGCTCGCCCGCATCAACGAGCTTTCGCAAGGCCGCAGCCTGAAGGCCAACATCGCGCTGGTCCGCAACAACGCCGCGCTCGCCGCCCGCATCGCGGTGGTGCATGCGAAATTGAAGGGCGTGACCAGATAGAGGCAGCACCCGGCCAGCGCTACCGGCCTTCGATTTCAGCCCGTCGCAAGGTCGAAGATGCGCCCGGCATTGAGGATGTTGTTCGGGTCGAAGGCTGCTTTCAGGCGCCGCATGGCCGCAATCTCTGCATCGCTGCGCACCAGATGCAGCCACTCCTTCTTGTCAAGGCCAATGCCATGTTCGGCCGAAACGCCGCCGCCGGCGGCGGCCACACCGCGGTAGACGGTGCCGTATGCGGCTGCCGGATCCACCGTGCGGATCTGGTAATGCAGATTGCCATCGCCGAGATGGCCGAAGACGTAGATGTCGGCGCCGGGGTCGACGGCCTTGATGGCTGCTTCTGTTTCGTCCAGGAAAGTCGCCATTCTCGCCAGTGGGATGCTGATATCGACGCCAATCAGGCCTGCCATCGAAAACAGGAAACGGTTGGCCTCCTCCCGCACCGCCCAGAGCGCCCGGAATTCGCGCGGCGATTGCGAGACGACCACGTCGTCGATCACGCCCTCCTCGACCGCCTGCATCAGCGTCGCGGCAAAGCGTTCGCCGTCGCGGTCGGGCTCGCTGCCCTGTATCTCGGCAAGCACATAGACGGGCGAGCCCGCGGGCAGCGGCGCCGGCGCGTCCATGCCGGCGATCATGGCGCCATAGAGCGGGGCGAAATTCACCTCATAGGCCGAGAGCGAGGGCCCGAGTTTCTGCCTGAGCAGCGCCAGCAGCGCGATTGCAGCGTCGAGCGAAGCAAGCGCGCAGAAGGCGTTGATCTCGGTGGCCGGCTTCGGGTGCAGCCGCAGGCATGCGCGGGTGACCACGCCGAGCGTGCCCTCACTGCCGATGAACAATTGGCTGAGGTCATAGCCGGAATTGTCCTTCGCCAAACCCTTGAGCGAGGTCAGGATGCCGCCGTCGGCAAGCACCGCTTCCAGGCCAAGCACCTGCGCCCGGTACATGCCGTAGCGCAGCACGCGGATGCCGCCGGCATTGGTGGCGACATTACCGCCGACGGTCGCCGCGCCGCGCGCTCCGATGTCGACGCCGAACAGTAAGCCGGCCGCATCGGCGGCTTCCTGCACCGTTTGCAGCGGCGCGCCGGCCTCGGCGATGATGGTTGCCGCTTCACGGTCGAGGGCTTCAACGGAAGTCATACACTCCAGCGACAGCACCGCTTCGCCGGGTTGGACGCGAGCGCCGCCGGCGAGCCCGGTCCGGCCACCCTGGATGACAAGCCTCTGTCCGGCCTCGTTGCACAGGCGAAGTATGTCCGACACCTCGCCGGCCGTACGTGGACGCAGCACGAACTCCGGCGATACGCCGGCTTTGCCGTCGGGGTCTTCCCTGTAACGCGGCCCGGCCTCATCGGCCGAAACGATCGCCGACCGGTCCAGCCGCTTCTTCAGCCGCGACAGGAGTTCGCCGGTCAGTGGGGACAGAGCGCTCACGGATGGTGTCGTCATGCGCCGCTCCTGTAACAGGCAGGACGATAGACACGGACTGCTGTTTGTCAAACCCACGCGGGACTGCCAGTCGTGGCCGGCCTTCAGCCTCGACCCTTCAAAAACTCGATCACCATTGCCGCGGTCCAGGTGAAACGGTTACCGCCGAGCGGCTCGCCGCTGAGGGGATCGTAATATTCGGCAAAGCCGCTCTCGGCGATCAGGTCGAGACTGGACTGGGTGATCCGTTGTGCGATTTGGCTGTGGCCGGCGGCGGCAAGGCCATTAGCGATCATGTAGTTGACCACCAGCCAGACCGGGCCGCGCCAGTAGCGCTTGGCGTCGAAGCGCGCATCGCCAGGATCGTGCGAGGGGACGATGTAACGCGCTTTGCCGGCGATGCGCTCGATCGTTGCGGCGATGGCCGCTGCCCGGCTTTCCGGAATAGCCGAAAACACCGGCAGAATGCCGCCGACCGACGCGCTGTCAACGTGCTTTCCGGCCACTCGGTCGAAACAAATGTACTGGCTATGTGTGTCGCTCCACAGCCGTTCCATCGTCGAAAGCCCGTTTTCGGCACGGGCGCGGTTGGCTTTTGCGATTTCGGTTTCGCCAAGTGCCTCGGCGAGATCGGCAAGATCGGCGGCGGAACGGATCAGAATGGCATTGAAGCCGGGATCGACGACCTGGAACGGCGAGGCATCGTGCAGCCTGGCATTATCCCAGCCAAGCCCGCGGAAATGCTGCAGCAGCCAGATATAGCGGTCATACTGTGCCTTGGTTGGACGATGCGCCGGATCGGCGTGCAGGATGTCGCGGCGGGTGTAGGGCTCGACGCCTTCGGTCGGCACGTGCTCAAACGCCTCGTCCCAGTCGATCGAGTTGTCGCGACCGGACTCCCATGGGTGGATTATGGCGACCAGCCCTTCGCCGTTCGGGTCGCGGTTTTCGTAGAACCAGCGGTGCCAGGCATCGATTTTCGGCAGCAACACCCGGGCACGCTCGGCCGCCAGCGTCTTGTCCTTGGCCTGGTCAAACAAGCGGCGCACGGCAAAGCCGGCGACCGCCGGCTGGGTGATGCCCGAGGTGGCGGTCGGGCGGTCCGTCCGCCAGACCTCCGGTCCCGGGAAATAGCCGTCGCTCCAGACATGGAAGACGATGTGCGGTACCATGCCGTCCGGCCACTGGTGGGCGAACAGCGTGTCGATCTCGGTCCAGGCTCGAGCCTCATCGTAGTGGGCAAGACCGAGCGCGGTCAGGCAGGAATCCCAGTTCCACTGGAACGGGTAGAGGCCCTTGGTCGGTATGGTGTAGGTGCCTTGGTCGTTTTCCCTGAGCACCTCTACGGCGCGGGCGATGGTTTCGTCGACAGCAAGAGATATCATGGGGCGGTCGTACTTTCAGGATCGAAGGGCGTTTGGATCAAAGCGCGTTGGTGGTTTCGGGGTCGAACCAGCGGATGCGGTCGGGTTTGGGCAAGAGCCGCAGGTGATCGCCGACGGCGACCGTGGCATTCGATTCGAGGATGGCGCGGAACAGGCCGCCCTCGACATCGCAGGTGACCAGCGTGTGCGGTCCGAGCGGCTCGACAACGCGCACGGTGGCGTGCAGCCCTTCGGTGCCGGTGTCGACATCCTCGGGGCGAATGGCGAATTCTATCGTCTGCTTGTCCGATTTGGGGCCGGGCAGCGTCAGCCCGGCGACGGTCCAGCTGCCGTCTGCCGCCTTCGTCGCCAGGATGAAATTCATCGGCGGGTTGCCGATGAAGGAGCCGACGAAGCGTGCGGCCGGATTGCGATAGACCTCTACCGGCGAGGCGGCCTGGACGATATGGCCCTGATGCATGACGGCGATGCGGTCGGCGAGGCTCATCGCCTCGACCTGATCGTGAGTGACATAGATGGTGGTGGTCTTGGACGCGGCGAGCACGCCCTTGAGCTCGGCGCGCATTTCGAGCCGCAGCAGCGCATCGAGGTTCGACAGCGGCTCGTCCATCAGGATCACGTCCGGCTCCATCGCAAGTGCCCGAGCGACTGCCACGCGCTGGCGCTGGCCGCCGGAAAGCTGGCCCGAATAGCGCTTCAAAAGCTGCTCGATGTGCATGAGCTCCGCGGTGCGGTTGACGCGCCCCTCGACCTCCTGCTGCGGCAGCTTCTTCATGCGCAGGCCGAAGGCGATGTTCTCGAACACGGTCAGGTGCGGAAACACGGCGTAATTCTGGAACACCATGGCGATGCCGCGTTCGCGCGGCGGCAGATGGTCGACGCGACGGCCGCCGATCCAGACCTCGCCCTGGCTTGGCGTTTCCAGCCCGGCGACCATCCTCAGCAGCGTGGTCTTGCCGCAACCCGAGGCGCCAAGCAGCACCATGAATTCCTGGTCGGCGATGGTCAGGTCGATCGAATGCAGCGCGGTGAAGCCACCGAAACGTTTTGCGACCTGCTTGATGGCGATCTCAGCCATCGGCGTTCTCTTTTGTGCGCGTCATCGGTTGGCGATCCCCCACATGGCGAACAGATATTTGCGAACGGCGAAGATGAAGATCAGCGCCGGGATGACCAGTGCCGCGCCACCGGCGAATTTGAGGTAGAGCGGCGATTCGCCGAGGCTCTGCAGCAGGAAGGCGGTCAGCGTCCGGTTCTCGATGGTGAGCACGGCGGCGGCAAACACTTCGTTCCAGGAGATGGTGAAGGCAAATACCGCCGACGCCGCGATGCCCGGCAGCGCCAGCGGTAGAATGATTTTTCGGAATGCCTGCAATCTCGTGCAGCCGAGCGTCCAGGCCGCTTCCTCCAGCTCGACTGGAATGCCGGAGAAGAGCGAGAACGTGATCAGCACCGCGAATGGCAGCGCCAGCGTGGTGTGGACCAGCGCCAGCCCGATCGCGGTGTCGTCGAGGCCGGTGCGGATGAACATCACCGCCAGCGGTAGCGCCAGCAGCGGCAGTGGGAAGGCGCGGGTCATCAGCACGAGGAAACGGAACGTTTCCTTGCCCGGGAATTCGAAGCGCGACAGCGCGTAGCCCGCGGGTGCGCCGAAGCCGATCGAGAGGAGCATCGTCAGCGTGGCGACGAGAACGGAGTTCCACAGCGCCCTGGCGACGCCGGCGAAATTGATGAAGAAAGAAAGGCTGCCGAAATCGAATGACGGGAAGAAGCGCTTGGGAAAGGCGGTCACCTCTTCCGGCGACGACAGCGCGTTGACGATCAACAGATAGATCGGCAGCAGCACCCAGATGCAAAGCAGGATGACGGTGGCGACCAGCAACCAGTTGCCGGCTTTGCGGGCCTCAGGCGCGGCGATCGACAGCTCCACCGTGCTCATATCCGCGCCTCCTTCGGCACACGCAGCACCCGCAGGAAGAACAGCGTGAAACCGATCGATATGGCGAGGATGAACAGCGCCATGGCGGCGGCGACATTGCGGTCCTGCAGCGTGAACTGCCAATTGTAGGTCTCGCCCATCAGCACCGGCAGATTGGTGCCGCCGAGTGCTGCAACCACCGCAAAGACCTCAAAGGCAAGGATGACGCGCAGGATGATCGCCGTCTGCAGGCTGGGGCGCAGCAGAGGCAGCGTGATCTTGATGAAGCGCTTCCACGGACTAGCGCCAAAAACCTCCGCCGCCTCGTAATATTCCCGGGGGATGAGCCCCATGCCGGCGACCAGAATGACCATCATGATGGCGGTCGCACGCCAGATCTCGGCCAGCGCCACGGCGATGAAGATCGTCAGCTTGCTCTGGTAGCCGAGGAACATGACCGGCCTGTCGATGACGCCGAGATTGGAGAGCAAGGTGTTGAGGAAGCCGGACTGGTCGAAGATGGCGAGCCAGATCAGCCCAGCGGCGAGATCGGAGATGCCGAGCGGAATAGCGAAGATATAAAGCGCGGCGCTGCGCCCGGCCGCAAGTCGCGACACCATCGTTGCCATCAGCAGCGCCATGACCAGCTGGATGGGCACGACGACGGCGCTGAGAAGCAGCGTGTTGCGAACCGTGACCGGAAATTTCCAGCTGCTGGTCATGGTGCGGAAATTGTCGAGCGTAAAGCCGCCGTCGCGGGTGAACGCCTCGAAGGCGACCAGCGCAAACGGATAGAGGAAGAAGACGCAAAGGAACAGCGTCGCCGGCGTCAGCAGCAGATAGGGCAGGGCCTTGCCGTGCATGGAGCTCTCTCTATTCGAAGCTTCAAAAGGGGTGGGCGCCCGGCGCGCTGGAAATCCGGACGCCCGGGGAGGATTCTTAATCGACGGGACAGGCGCCTTGCGATGGTTTGTCGGGCGCCCAGCACGGCGCTTTCGCCTGGTCGATGATCGCCTTCAGCGCCGTCGCCTGTTCGTCGAGCACGCCGTGCACATCCTCGCCGCCGAGCACGATGCGCTCGAAGCTGTCGGTGTAGATCTGATTGAACTTGCCGCCGAGGCCGCCAAGTCCCATCGGCAGCAGCGCCGGCAGCGCATCCGGGGCTCCGGTCATGGTGGCGATCACTGGGCTGAAGGCCTTCACCGAGGCCGGCATGTCGTCGGGCAGCTTGACGTCGACGATGGGGAAGAAGTTTGTCGCCTTGAGCGTCGCGATCTGGGTTTCCGGTTTCAGCATATAGGCGACCAGTGCCTTGGCCTTGTCCATGTCGGGCGAGGTCTTCGGGATAGCGACGCCGGCGACCACCGGCATGTAGCCGCGGCCTGCCGGGCCGGCCGGCGCCGGGAAGGCGACGAAGTCATCGGGTTTCTGGTTGAAGGCGTCGGCGAGGCGCGCCACGTGATCGAATGCCACCCAGACTTCGCCGGTCAACAGCGGCTCCTGCATGAAGGCATAGTTGGTCGAATTCGGGTTGGTGTATTGCCACAATTCCTTGAACTTGTTCCACGCCGTCTCGGCCTCCGCCGAGCGGAACTTGGTCACCATCGAGCCGGTATACGATGGAAGGAGAAAACCCTCGAAGAAACGGTGCTTCAGCCCTTTCGGGCCGGCCGGAAAACCGAATTTGGGCGAACCGGTCTTTTCAGCGATGTTTTTCGCCCACTCGATCAGTTGGTCATAAGTGATGGTGTTGAGATCGGTGCCGGCCGGCAGATATTGCAGCGCCTGCTTGCTGGCCGCCATCAGAAAGGTGGCCTGCATCCATGGCAGGTACTTCTGCTCGCCGGTGCCGAGCATGCCGAGCTTCTTGTAGGTCTCGTTGACCTTGACGCCACCGAGATCGACGCCAGAGAGATCGACAAGGTCCGCGCCGACGGTGGAGAAGTCTCCGTGCAGGCCGCCGAGCACGCCTATGGTGCCGGAGCCGGCCTGCAGTTCGGCCTGAAGGCGGGTGAGCCAAGGCCCGTCCTCGGCGACCTGATAGTCGACCTGGCCATCAAACCCCTTCAGCACCTCGCCGCGCATTTTTTGCGTCTCTTCCACAGGTCGCGCCTGTGTCGACCAGAACAACACCTGCTGGGCTTGCGCTGCACCGGCAGCGAGCGACAGCGCCAGCACGGCGCCGGCCAATATCCGCAAAGCATTCATCGTCATCTTCCTCCCTGGGTTGCGCCGCGAAGCGGGCGTCAGTTCTGTCTTGTGGGTGCCGGGCCATGGCTTGCCCGCGAGACAAGTGTCGGCCGGACCAGCCGCGTCAGTGGCGCGTCCGGCCTGTTGCCGATGACGGTCAGCAGCATCTCGCCGATCTCGCGCGCGCACTGGCGGATCGAGGCGTCGAAAGTGGTTAGCCCCGGCGGCGCATAGGCTGAGGCGGCTATGTTGTCGAAGCCGATCACCGAAAGGTCGCGAGGAATGGCAAGGCCGGCTCGGGCAGCCTCTTCCATCACCGTCAGCGCCAGCTCGTCGAACAGCGCGACAATGGCCGTCGGCCGCTCGGTGGCGTGCAGCAGCCGGTTGATTGCCTGGATGCGGGCACCGCGATCGAACCGCGGTGCCGTCGCCACATCGAGCCTGACCGACGGATCGCCTCGGCGGGCGATCGCGGCAGCGAGCCCATCCTGCCTGAGATGGCGAAACGTCATCGGCTCGGAAATCGTCACCAGGCCGAAATGGCGGTGTCCGAGATCGTAGAGCATGTCGAAGGCCTCGCCGAATGCGTGCGCGCCATCGGTATCGAGCCAATGATAGGCAAAGTCACCGTCGAGCAGCCGGCCATGCGCGACGAACGGAAAATTGCGTTGACGCAGGTAGGCAAGCCGCTCGTCGACCTCGGCGATGCGGGTGACGACGACCCCATCGGCGCGTCCGGATTCGACAACATGGCGAAGCACGGAAAGTTCCGACTGGCCCTGCGCCGCTGCGGCCAGGATCAGGTCGGAGCCGTGCGAAACCAACCCTTCGCCGAGCCCGGTGACGAATTCGCCGAGGAAGGAATCGACCAGATTGGGGCCACGGATCGGCAGCACCATGCCGACAAAACCGCTGCGGCCGGAGACTAGCGTGCGGGCTGCCGTGTTCGGCACATAGCCGGCCTGGCGCGCGGCCTCGGTGACACGTTGGCGCGTTTTCAATGCGATCTGCTCGTGGCCGGCAAGGGCGCGCGAAACGGTGGTGATCGACAGGCCGAGCTGTGCGGCTAGTTCCTTGAGGGTGGTAACGCGGCCCGGCATCGTTCCTCTCGAACGAAGTTTGAAACGTTTGTAATCAGTCCAAGCGAAATTGCAAACGTTTTAAATGCGCGCGATCGGTGTTGCTTCTTGCCCGTTGGTTCGCGCGGCCCTGTTCGGCCCCGGGCCGGCAAGCTTCCGGACGGAGATTTAAACGCAGCGGTTGCTTGACTCGGACGGCGCCTTGTGAAAAATTTTACAGCAACTGATAAAAATATCAAAGGGCGGAAATGGTTGGTTTTGGCAACGGCCTGCTGCGCGACGATGAGACCGGGATGGCAGCCCGCGCTGCCTGGCTTCACTATGCCGGCGGCCTGACCCAGTCGGAAGTCGCCAAGCGGCTCGGCCTGACCAGCCTCAAGGCGCACCGCCTCATCACCAAGGCCAATCAGGAGGGCCTGGTCAAAGTCTATATCGATGGCGAAGTCTCAGAATGCGTGGAACTCGAGGACGAGTTATCCGGCCGTTACGGCCTCGACTATTGCGAGGTGGTCCCGGACTTCGATGCCGAAGACCTGCCGCTCAAGGCGCTCGGCATTGCCGGCGCGCAGTTTCTCAAGCGCGAGATCGAACGCGGCGAGGAGGCGCTGATAGGCGTCGGCCACGGCCGCACGCTTGCCGCCTGCGTCGAATATCTGCCGCGCATATCGGCCGGCAGGATCCGTTTCGTTTCGCTGCTTGGCGGCCTGACGCGCAAGTTCTCCGCCAATCCGCATGACGTCATCCACCGCGTCGCCGAACGGACCGGCGCGGAGGCCTATGTGATGCCGGTGCCGATGTTCGCCAACACGGTCGAGGATCGAACGGTGCTGCTCGGGCAGAAGGGCGTCAGCGATGTCTTCGACCTCGCCAAGACCGCCGACTTGCTCATTGCCGGCATTGGCACCGCCGAGCGTGAGGCCTCGCTTGTCGCCACCGGCATGATCGAAAAGGGCGAGATGGAGGAGATCCGCCGCAACGGCGGCGTCGGCGAACTGCTCGGCCATTTCTTCGACGATGCCGGAAAGGCCGTCGCGACGACGCTTTCCGACCGGGCGCTGGCACTGGCGCGCGAAGACATCAGCAACCGCAGGATTGTCGCCGTCGCCGGCGGCAAGGTGAAGGTTCGCGCCATCAAGTCAGTGCTGGAGGGCCGCTATCTCAAAGGCCTGATAACCGACGAGCGGACGGCGCGATCGCTCGTGGAACAGACGCCGGTCGGGTAGCCGGCAACCATTTCGTTGAAACTACCCTGTGGAGGAGAAGAGAAATGCATGAGAAAGAGAAAGACCTCATCGACGCGTTCCTGCGTGGACAAGTCGGCCGCCGTGGGCTGATCAAGGGCCTCGGTGCAATGGGCCTTGCCGCCAGCACCGCCGGTACACTGCTCAATTTCGGGCAGACCCGCGCCCTGGCAGCTGATTTCGACTGGCAGGCGCATAAGGGCAAGACCATCAAGCTGCTGCTCAACAAGCATCCGTACGCCGATGCGATGATTGCCAACCTCGACAACTTCAAGAAGCTGACCGGCATGGAAGTCGTCTATGACGTGTTCCCCGAAGACGTCTATTTCGACAAGGTTACCGCCGCGCTGTCGGCCAGCTCGCCCGAATACGATGCCTTCATGACCGGCGCCTACATGACCTGGACCTACGGCCCGGCCGGCTGGATCACCGATCTCAACGAATGGATCAAGGATCCGGCCAAGACCAACCCGAAATATGCCTGGGACGACTTCCTGCCCGGCGTCAAGAATTCTTGCGCCTGGAACGGCCAGCCGGGCGGCGCGCTCGGTTCGGAAGACGCCAAGCAATGGTGCATTCCGTGGGGCTTCGAGCAGAACAACATCACCTACAACAAGGGCATGTTCGACAAGGTCGGCGTCAGCGTTCCCGGCAATATGGATGAAATGGTCGCTACGGCGGCGAAGCTTACCAAGGATGTTGGTGGCGGCGTCTACGGCATCGGCGTGCGCGGCTCGCGCTCCTGGGCAACGATCCACCCGGGCTTCCTGTCGGCTTACGCTAATTTCGACCAGAAGGACCTGAACGTCTCGGCTGACGGCAAGCTGTCGGCCGCGATGAGCACCGCCGAATCCAAGGCTTTCCACAAGCAGTGGGTGCAGATGATCCAGGAGAGCGGCCCCAAGGACTGGTCGACCTACACCTGGTATCAGGTCGGCACCGATCTCGGTGCAGGTGCGTCGGCGATGATTTTCGACGCCGATATCCTCGGCTATTTCATGAATGGCGGCGACAACAAGATGGCCGGCAAGCTCGCCTTTTCGGCGTTCAAGGCCAACCCGGCCGCCAAGGCGCCGACGCCCAATATCTGGATCTGGTCGCTGTCGATGTCCAACTTCTCGAAGGACAAGGACGCCACTTGGTACTTCATGCAATGGGCATCCGGACCCGAGCATGCATTGTTCGGTGCGACCAAGATGGACTTCGTCAATCCGGTTCGTCAGTCGGTCTGGAACGACGAGATGTTCCGCGAGAAGCTGAACAAGAGCTATCCGGGCTACGTCGAGATGTTCGACGTCTCGGCGCCGGGCGCCAGCATCAAGTTCACACCGCAGCCGCTGTTCTTCGATCTCACCACCGAATGGGCGGCGACGCTGCAGAAGATGGTGGCCAAGGAAGTGCCGGTCGACGAAGGCCTCGACAAGTTGGCCGAGAGCATCAACAGCCAGCTCAAGGAAGCCGGGCTCGGCTAAAGCCGCGGCCAAGGCTGGCCCGTCCGCGGGTCAGCCTTTGAGATGTGATACGTTTGCGACGCGGTGCCGAGCGGTACCGCCTGCTCGCCCGACCGGCCGCCTTGCTCCCTTGGGCGGCCGGGACGGCGAAGCAACAGAATGACGGAGCAGCAGATGACTGCGGCGACAATACAAAGAAACAGGCCGTCGGGCTTCAGGATCAGCAAGCGGGTGCTGCCCTATCTCCTTAGCTTGCCGGCCTTGCTGGTCTGCATCGGCATCCTGATCCCGTTCTTCACATCGGTGGTCTATTCTTTCCAGCGCTACCGATTGAGCCAGCCTTGGGCGCGGCAATTCAACTGGGGCGACAACTATATCTCGTTCTTCACCGACCCGAAGTTCTGGAACACGCTGCAGGTGTCGCTGCTCTACGCCGGCATCACCGTCGTGCTCGAGTTGCTTCTCGGTCTCGGCATCGCCATGCTGCTGCAAAAGCGCTCGACGCTGAACAACTTCATCTCGATCATGCTGTTGATGCCGCTGATGACGGCGCCAGCGCTCGCCGCGCTGATGTGGAAGCTGATGACCAATCCCGGCTTTGGCGTGCTCAGCTATCTCGCCAGCCTGATCGGGCTGCAGGATTTCCGCTGGGCCTCGTCGCCCTCGACGGCACTGCTCACCGTCGTGCTTGTCGACATCTGGGTCTACACGCCCTTCATCATGATCCTGCTGCTTGCCGGTCTGCGCAGCCTGCCGACGCAGCCCTTCGAGGCGGCAGCACTTGACGGCGTGCCGCGCAGCTTCGTGTTCTTCCGCATCACCCTGCCGATGCTAACCCCCTATATCCTGACGGCGACATTGTTCCGCCTGCTCGATTCCATCCAGCAGTTCGACATCATCTACGCCATGACCCAGGGTGGTCCGGGCGACACGCTGACCGTGTTCCAGGTCGAGGCCTATCTCAACTTCTTCCAGTCGACCAATGTCGGCCGCTCGGCGGCGCTGATGATCATCCTGTGGGCGATCACCTATTTCCTCTCGAACATCTTCATCAAGAACTGGCTGCGGCTGCGCGAACGCGCCCGCGGCCAGGCATAGGAGGCTGGCATGGAACATACCTCCCTTCTCGAACGCATCCTGCGCGGCATAGCCCTGGCGCTGGTCGTGATCTTCTTCATGTTCCCGATCGTCTGGATCCTGATGATGTCATTCCAGACCAACGAGACAATCCTGCGGATTCCGCCACAGCTTGTCTTCGAGCCGACGCTCGCCAACTACACCGCCTTGATCACCGGCAAGCTGATGACGGCGGCCGGCACGCTCGACATCGCCTTCATGCGTAATCTCTGGAATTCCGTCTTCCTGTCGGTCACCTCGGTTGCCGTCGCGTTGCTGCTCGGCGTGCCGGCCGCCTATGCGTTTGCGCGGCATAAGTTTCGCGGCTCGGAGGACATTGCCTTCACGCTGCTGTCGTTCCGTTTCGCGCCGGCGCTGCTGGTGCTTTTGCCGCTCACCCTCTATTTCCAGAAGCTCGGGCTGGCCAATACCTATATCGGGCTGATCTGGGTCTACCAGCTGATCTGCCTGCCGCTGATCCTGTGGATCGTGCGCGGCTATTTCGAGGATATACCGGCCGACATCGAATACGCCTACCGCATTGCCGGACATTCCTGGTTTGCTACCTTCCGCAAGATCGCGCTGCCGCTCGCCGGCCCAGGCATTGCCGCTGCCGGCCTGCTCGCCTTTATCTTTGCCTGGAACAATTTCGTTTTTGCGCTGGTGCTCGCCTCGGCCGACAAGCAGCCGGTGACGGTCGGCGCGCTCGCCTTCATCACGTCCTCCGGCATCCAGTATGGCCAGATTTCGGCGGCGATCGTGCTGTCGATCACGCCGACCCTGGCGCTCGCTCTCTATGCGCAACGCTATCTGGTCGAAGGCCTGTCGCTTGGCGCGGTGAAAGGATAGTCCGATGGCAAGCCTCGAACTGCGAAACATCGTCAAGCGCTATAAAAGCCAGACCGTTCTCGACAATCTGTCGCTGACCGTCGCCGACGGCGAAACGCTGGTCCTGTTCGGACCGTCCGGCGCCGGCAAGACGGTGCTGTTGCGGCTGGTGGCCGGGGTCATCGACCCCGACGAGGGAAAGATCCTCATCGGCGGCGAGGACATGACCGATCTCGACGCCGAGTTCCGCGGCGTCGGCATGGCATTCCAGAACTTCGCGCTGTTCCCGCATATGACGGCGTTCGACAACATAGCCACGCCTCTGCAGGCGAAGCACTCATCGCAGGGCACGATAAAGACCGGCGTCGAGAGCGTCGCTAAGCTGTTGAAAATCGGCCATGTGCTCAGCCACAAGCCGCGGGCGCTGTCCAACGGCCAGAAGCAACGCACCGCGCTTGCCCGCGCGTTGGTCGGCTCGCCGCCGCTGCTGCTGCTCGATGATCCCTTGCGCAACGTCGATGCCAAATTGCGCTTCGAAATGCGCCTCGAGCTGCCAAGGCTGCTCGCCGATCGTGGCGCGACCGTCATCTACGTCACCCAAGACTACAAGGAAGCGATGGCGCTCGGCGACCGCATCGCGGTGATGTCGCAAGGCGTCGTCAAACAGCTCGGCACGCCCGAGCAGATCTATCGCGAGCCGGCCAATGTCGAGATTGCCCGGCTGTTCGGCGACCCGACCATCAACCTTCTGGACGTCAAGCCGTCGCGGGACGCCAAGGGCATCTATGTCGGCCTGTCCAACGTCCAGGTCCATCTCGCCGGCGCGCATGAGGCGGCGGTCGGCCGTGATTGCGTGATCGGCCTGCGGCCGGAGGCTCTGGCGTTTGTTGATGAAGGCACGCCCGGCGCCATCCCGGTGACGGTCGAGGCTGAGACGCCGCTCAACGAGAAGATCGTCACCCTGGCGCGAACCGTGCGCGGCCGTGAAATCTTGGTCTCGCGTCCGTCCGGGACACCTGGCCAATCCGAGGGCAGGGCGCATATAGCCGTCGACAGCAAAAGCGCCCTGCTGTTCGATCGCGCGAGCGGCGAGCGCATTGGCTCGAAAAACGTCGTCAATTTGCGCAGTGGAGAAGCGGCATGAGCCCAAGCGCAATCACCCTCTCAGGCGTCGACAAGTTCTACGGTCCGATCGACCGCGGTGTGCATGCGGTCAAGAACCTGACGATGGAAATCGCCAAGGGCGAGATCGTGGCGCTGCTCGGCTCGTCCGGTTGCGGCAAGACCTCGACATTGCGTATGATCGCAGGCTTCGAAGAGGTCTCGCGTGGCACCATCGCGGTTGCCGGCCGCAAGGTGCACACGTTGCCGCCGGTCAGGCGCAACGTCGCAATGGCCTTCGAGGGCTATTCGCTCTATCCGCCCCTGACCGTGCGCGAGAACATGGCCTTCGCCCTCAAGGCGGCCAGGCTGGCGAAGAGTGCGGTCGATGCAAAGGTTGCCAACATCGCCAAGCTGCTCGAGATCGAGGACATTCTCGAGCGCTATCCGAGCTCGATCTCCGGTGGCCAGCAGCAGCGCGCCAGCCTCGGCCGGGCGCTGATCCGCGAGGCCGACCTGCATCTGCTGGACGAGCCGATGGGCCAGCTCGAGCCGCAGCTTCGCGCCGTGCTGCGCGGCCGCATCAAGCATTTCATCAAGGAGCGTGGCCTGACCGCGATCCTGGTCACGCACGACCAGACCGAGGCCAATGCGCTGGCCGATCGCATCGCCGTCATGGAGGGCGGCGTGCTGCAGCAGTTCGATACGCCTGACAGGCTCAAGGAACGGCCGGCAAACCTGTTCACCGGCACCTTCGTCGGCGAGCCGCCGATGAATGTCTTCGAGGCCTATGTCGGCACGGCTGCCGACAAGATCAGTCTCAAGCTGCCCGACGGGCTTTCGCTCGACTACGACAAGGACGCGTTCAGCGGCCCAGTTCGCGATGAATTGCTCAACCGGCAACGCGTCGTCATCGGTGTCAGGCCCTATGCCGTCCGCCGCTCCAAGGACGGTGTGCCGGCCACGGTTTCGGCCAATCAATGGCTCGGCGACCAGACCCATATCGCCGCCGACTTCGCCGGCGGCTCGCTGGTTCTGGTCGAACATGACCGGACTCGCCTGGAACTCGGGGCGCCTATCAAGGTCAGCATCGATCCAAAAAACCTGCACGTCTTCGATCAGGCGAGCGGCGACGCCATTTCGCACGGCACGGAGCTTGCCTGATGCGGGATGTGCTGATCGGCATCGACGCCGGCACGTCTGTTATCAAATCCGTCGCCTTCGACACGGCGGGCAGGCAGATCGCGGCAGCCGCGCTGCCGAACAGATACGAGACACTGCCGGGTGGCGGCGCCGAGCAGGACCTAGTCCGCACCTGGGCCGATACCGCGACGACCTTGCGCCAACTGGCCGACAAGGTGCCGGATCTCGCCAGCCGGACCATTGCCATCGCCGTGACCGGGCAGGGCGACGGCACCTGGCTGATCGACAAGGATGGCGAGCCGGTGGCCAAGGGCTGGCTGTGGCTCGACGCGCGCGCTGCCGCCGTCGTCGAGGAGATCCGCGCGCGGCCCGAAGACCGGCTGCGCTTCGAAAAGACCGGCAGCGGGCTCGCTGCCTGCCAGCAGGGGTCGCAATTCGTCTTCATGAAGCGCCACATGCCCGCGATGCTTGCCAATGCAGCGACGGCGTTCCACTGCAAGGACTGGCTTTATTTCAAGTTGACCGGCCAACGCGCCACCGACCCGTCCGAAGGCACCTTCACCTTCGGCGACTTCCGCACGCGCAGCTATTGCGACGATGTTCTTGAGGTGCTCGGCGTCACCGATCTCAGGCATCTGCTGCCGCCCATCGTCGATGGCACCAGGCAAAGCACCGCACTGTCGGCGACAGCAGCCGATGCGACCGGCCTGCTTGCCGGCACGCCGGTCGTTCTGGCCTATGTCGATGTCGCCTGCACGGCGCTCGGCGCCGGCCTGTTCGATCGCGAGCGCAAGCCGGGATGCTCGATAATCGGCTCCACCGGAATGCATATGCGGCTTGCCGAGACGCCGGACGAGGTTCTGCTCAACGAAGCTGCAACCGGCTACACGATGACCATGCCGGCACCGGGCGTCTTTGCGCAGATGCAGTCGAACATGGCGGCAACGCTCAACATCGACTGGGTCCTCGGCCTCGCCTCCGGCATTCTCGCCTCGCAAGGTATCACGCGGACCAATGGCGAGATGATCGCGCTGGTCGACCAGTGGATATCGTCGTCCGAGCCAGGCTCGCTGCTCTACCAGCCCTATGTCTCCGAGGCGGGCGAGCGCGGCCCGTTCGTCGATGCCAATGCCAGGGCCGGTTTCGTCGGCATTTCGTCCAGGCACGGCTATGCCGACATGGTTCGTGCGGTGTTCGAAGGGCTGGCTTTCGCGGCACGCGATTGCTACGCCGCCATGGGGCCGCTGCCCGAGGAAATCCGCCTGACTGGTGGAGCGGCCAGGAGCCCGGCTCTGCGCAAGATCCTGGGTGCTGCGGTCGGCGCCGACATTCGCACCAGCGAGCGCGAGGAGGCCGGTGCTGCGGGCGCTGCGATGATTGCTGCGGTCTGCGTCGGCCAGTACGCATCAATGGACGATTGCGTCAGTGAATGGGTCACGCCTTTGCTCCGTGCGGCCGAACCTAGCGACCGAAAACTTGCCGCTGCCTACGAGGCGATTGTTCCGTCCTACACATTGGCGCATGAGGCGCTGCGGCCGGTCTGGCGTTCGCTGGCCGCATCCAGACAAACTGACGTGAATTGAGAAGAGCATGCCCAACAAAATTGCGATCATCGGCGACCGCTTCATGCTTCCGGAAGTGTTTCGCGAGAAAATCGAAGCGGCCTGCGGCGATAATCTCGACATCCGCACCATTGAGACCGCATGGCCCGACGAGCCGATGGAATTCGGCAATGCGGCGCTCGGCCTCGACAAGGTCAAGGAATATTTCGGTGATCCGGACGAGGTGGTCGATTTTATCGGCGATGCCGAAATCTTCGTCACCCAGCTTGCGCCGCTTTCCGAAACCATGATGCAGCGCTTGCCGGCGCTCAGGCTGGTTGCGGTGTCGCGCGGCGGGCCGATCAACATCGACATGGCTGCCGCCAACGCCCATGGCATCACCGTGGTCAATGTGCCCGGCCGCAACGCCAGCGCGGTGGCCGAGTTCACCATCGGCGCCATTCTCGCCGAGACGCGGCTGATCCGCGTCGGCCACGAAGCCTTGCGCAAGGGCGAGTGGCGCGGCGATCTCTACCGCGCCGACCGCACCGGCCGCGAGCTCAACGAAATGACCGTTGGCGTCATCGGCTATGGCAATATCGGCACCAGGCTGGTTCGGCTGCTGCGCGCATTCGGCTGCCGCATCCTGGTCTCCGATCCCTATGTGCAATTGAGCGTCGAGGACCGCAATGCCGGCGTCGAGCTGGTTGCGCTGGACGATCTCCTGTCGCGCTCCGATGTGGTCACGCTGCATTCCCGGGTCACCGAGGAGACGCGCGGCCTGATCGGCAAGGACGCCATTGCCCGGATGAAGCCCGGCGTGATCTTCGTCAATACCGCGCGCGGACCGCTGGTCGACTACGATGCGCTCTACGAGGGGCTCGTCTCGGGGCAGATCGGCAGTGCCATGCTGGAGACGTTCGCCGTCGAGCCGGTGCCGGCCGACTGGCCGCTGCTGCAGCTGCCGAATGTGACGCTGACGCCGCATATCGCCGGCGCGTCGGTACGCACGGTGACTTATGCTGCCGAGCAGGCGGCCGAGGAAGTGCGCCGCTTCATCGCCGGCCTGCCGCCGGCCAATCCATGCTGACGACAGGGCATAGAGCGAGATGAGCGGTGACAGCGAAATCGTCGATCTCTTCGTCATTGGCGGCGGCGTCAATGGCGCCGGCATTGCGCGCGATGCAGCAGGCCGGGGGCTGTCGGTCATTCTTTGCGAAAAAGACGATCTCGCCGAAGGCACCAGTTCTAGATCAGGAAAGCTCGTCCATGGCGGTTTGCGCTATCTCGAATATTACGAGTTCCGCCTGGTGCGCGAGGCGCTGATCGAGCGCGAGGTACTGCTGGAATCCGCACCGCACATCATCTGGCCGATGCGCTTCGTGCTGCCGCACAGCCCGGATGATCGGCCGGCCTGGCTGGTCCGGCTCGGCCTGTTCCTCTACGACCATCTTGGCGGCCGCAAGCGGCTGCCGGCCACTCGCACGCTTGACCTGCGCACCGCACCCGAGGGCGCGCCGATCAAGGACAGCTTCAAACGCGGCTTCGAATATTCCGACTGCTGGGTCGACGACGCCCGCCTGGTCGTCATCAACGCGCTCGACGCCGCGGAGCGTGGGACCAGGATATTCACCCGCACTGCCTGCACCGCCGCCCGCCGCGAAAACGGCCTGTGGTCGGTGGAGATGCGCGACGGTCGAACCGGCGTCAGGACCACGGTTCGGGCACGGGCGCTGGTCAACGCCGCCGGCCCCTGGGTCAATGACATCATCAATCGCGTCGCTGGCCAGAATTCCAGGCGCAACGTGCGCCTGGTCAAGGGCAGCCACATCGTCGTGCCGAAATTCTGGGAAGGCCGGCAAGCCTATCTCGTCCAGAACAGCGACAAGCGCGTGATCTTCATCAATCCCTACCAGAACGATCTGGCGCTGATCGGCACCACCGACATTCCTTATGACGGGCGGCCGGAAGACGTGACCGCCGACGCCAGCGAGGTCGACTACCTGATTAAGGTGGTCAACCGCTACTTCAAGCGCCAGCTTGCGCGCAGCGACGTCGTCTACTCGTTTTCCGGCGTCAGGCCGCTTTATGACGACAATGCCGACAATCCGAGCGCGGTCACCCGCGACTATATTTTCGAGCTCGACGTGGCGGCGGGACAGGCGCCGCTGCTTTCCGTCTTCGGTGGCAAGATCACCACCTTCCGCAAGCTGGCCGAGCACGCGCTCGACCGCATCGCCCCGTTCTTCCCGAAGATGGGCAAGCCGTGGACCTCGAAAGGACATCTGCCAGGCGGCGATATCGCCAATGCCGATTTCGAGCAGTTCCTCGGTGACCTCGGCCACGAATATCCCTGGATGCCGGCCTCGCTGGTCAAGCATTATGGCCGGCTCTACGGCACAAGGACGCGTGATCTGGTCGGCGCGGCCGGTTCGCTCGCTGAACTGGGGCGGCGCTTCGGCAAGGATTTGTTCGAGCGCGAAGCCAATTACCTGTTCGAGCATGAATGGGCCGAGACGGCCGCCGATATTCTCGAACGGCGCACCAAACACGGACTGCATCTGTCCGCCGCAGAAAGAACCGCCTTCGAAGACTGGTGCTCGAGCCGGCTGGCGAAGGCAGGCTGATGGCCTTTACGCTGTCCCTCAACACCAACCCGCTGGTCAATCGTTTCGCCGAACCGGACGATCTGATCGATGCGATCGCCTACGACATCGGCATCCGCGACGTGCAGCTCACGCATGAATTCGTCAATCCCGGTTGGCCGGCGGCGACGATCGCCAAATTCATCCGCCTGTTCCGCTCCGCTCTCAACCGCACCGGCGTGCGTGTGACCTCCGCGATGACCGGCCCCTACGGCCGGCTCAATCATTTCGGCCATCCCGATGCCGACGTGCGGCGCTATTATGTCGACTGGTTCAAGACCTTTGCCGAAATTTCGGCCGAGCTCGGCGCCCGCGGCATGGGCACGCAATTCGCGATCTTCACTCATCGTGACTATGACGATCCCGAGCGTCGCGCGCGGCTTTTCGAGATCGCGCTGGAATGCTGGCGCGCGGTCGCCGAGCACGCCAAAGCGGCCGGCTTGACCTACCTGTTCTGGGAGCCGATGTCGGTCGGCCGCGAGTTCGGCCATACGATCGAAAGCTGCCGGACGCTGCAGAGCGAGATCGATGCGGCCGGCATGGCGATCCCGCTCAAGATGATGGTCGATATCGACCATGGCGACGTGACGTCGAGCAATCCGGACGACATCGACCCCTATGCCTGGGCCGAAGCCTTTCCAAAGGAATCGCCGATCATCCACGTCAAGCAATCCTCAATGAACAAGGGTGGCCATTGGCCGTTCATTGCCGCCTACAACAAGGACGGCCGCATCACGCCGGAAAAGCTGCTGGACACTGTTCGCCGTGGCGGCGGCGTCGACAATGAGATCTGCCTCGAATTGTCGTTCCGCGAACGCGAGCCCGTCGACCACCAGGTCGTCGCCATGATCCGCGAATCGGTCGACTATTGGGCGCCCTTCATCGAGGCCGGCAGGGCCGGTCTTTTGCCGAAAGCATGATGGATGAGCAGGTGCCGACGCGGCTCCTGCTCAGAACCGGAATATGTCAGCCGAATTTCGGATCGAGACTGCCCGACTTGTAGCGCTTGGCCATTTCCGAGACCGGCAGCGGCTTGATCCTCGGTGCGTTGCCGGCAGTGCCGAACTGCTCGAAACGCTCCTTGCACAGCTTCCGCATGGCGGCCATCGCCGGCGTCAGATATTTGCGCGGATCGAATTCGCTCGGGTTCTCGGTCAGCACCTTGCGGATCGCGCCGGTCAGCGCCATGCGGTTGTCGGTATCGATATTGATCTTGCGCACGCCATGCTTGATGCCGCGCTGGATTTCCTCGACCGGCACCCCCCATGTCGGCTTCATCTGGCCGCCATATTTGTTGATGATCTCCTGCAGCTCCTCCGGCACCGAGGACGAGCCGTGCATGACGAGGTGCATGTTCGGCAAGCGGCGGTGGATTTCCTCGATGACGTTCATGGCAAGCACCGCGCCGTCCGGCTTGCGGCTGAACTTGTAGGCGCCGTGGCTGGTGCCCATGGCGACGGCCAGCGCATCGACACGGGTGTCGCGCACGAACTGTTCGGCCTGAACCGGGTCGGTCAGCAGCTGATCGTGGCTGATGACGCCCTCGACGCCATGGCCGTCCTCCTGTTCGCCGCCGCCCATCTCTAGCGATCCGAGAACGCCGATCTCGCCCTCCACCGACACGCCGCCCCAATGCGCCATATCGACGACGCGGCGGGTGATACCGGAATTATAGGCGTAGTCGGCCGGCGTCTTGCCGTCTTCCTTCAGCGATCCGTCCATCATCACCGAGGTGAAGCCGTACTGGATTGCGGTAACGCAGGTCGCTTCGTTGTTGCCATGGTCGAGATGCATGCAGACCGGGATATCAGGATGGATTTCGACCAGCGCGTCGATCAGCTTGGCCAGCACGACATCGTTGGCGTAGGCCCGCGCGCCGCGGCTCGCCTGCAGGATGACCGGCGATTTGGTCTCCTCGGCTGCCTCCATGATGGCGAGGCCCTGTTCCATATTGTTCATGTTGAAGGCAGGCACGCCATAACCGTATTCGGCGGCATGATCGAGCAATTGTCTCAGTGTGATGCGAGCCACTCAGTAGTCTCCCGTATCCGGTTTCGAGCCAGTGTTTGCGGGCTGTTCGGCTATTGTCGAGCCCGCTAAAGCTTCTGGCCGGATTTCCGCTGCACCGCAACCGCTGGACGCCCGGCCGACAGCAATTCTTGTTACGGCACGCCGTCAGAAACGTCATGATATCCCAGGCAGATATAACATTATCACAAAAATACTGGTGGCTATGCGACGTTTCCTGTTATATCTCGGAACGTGGTTCGGATTGCACGAGGAAGCCGCGGAAATGAAGAGCGACGGCCGTCGGCAAGGCATCATGGATTTTCTGATGGACACCGGCACCGCCAGTGTCGACGATCTTGCCTCGCGCTTCGGCGTCTCCAAGATGACCGTCCACCGCGACCTCGACGAGCTCGAGGAGGGCGGCTTCCTGCGCAAGGTACGCGGCGGCGCCTCGATTCAGCCGAGCAGCCTTTTCGAGAGCGATTTCCGCTACCGCCAGAGACTGGCCGGCGACGAGAAAAAGCGCATCGCCGCCGCTGCCGTGACGATGATCGAACCGGGTCAGACGGTGATCATCGACGACGGCTCGACCGCGGGCGGCGTTGCTCGGCATCTCGTCGATCTGCGTCCGCTGACGGTGATCTCGAACAATCTGGCTGTCATCCAGGATTTGGCGGGCGTTGCCGGCATCAACCTGATTGCGCTCGGCGGCCAGTACAGCAAGAAGTTTCACGGCTTCTTCGGCCTGCTCGCCGAAGATACACTGAAATCATTGCGCGCCGATGTCGCCTTCCTGTCGTCATCGGCTATCCACGGCGCTTCCGCCTTTCACCAGGATCAGGAAGTGGTCCAGACCAAACGGCTGATGATGGCCGCTGCGGCGCGCAAATATCTGCTGGTCGATCACGGCAAGTTCGGCCGCACAGCCTTGCATTTCCTGACCGATCTCAAGGCTTTCGATACCGTCTTCACCGGCCGCGAGCCGCAGCCGCAGATGCGTGCGGCGCTGGATGGTGACGGCGTGTCGCTGACAGTGGTCGCAGAGTAGGAGGAGCACGCATGGTTTACTGGGTCGGCACCAGCTGGAAAATGAACAAGACGCTCGCCGAGGCGATGGCTTTCACGAGGGCATTGGCCGAGTTCGTCCCCGGTTTCGACGAGCGCATCCAGCCCTTCGTCATCCCACCCTTCACGGCGGTCCGCGAGGTCAAGAAAGCGCTGTCGCCGACGCGCATCAAGGTCGGCGCGCAGAACATGCATTGGGCTGACGCCGGCGCCTGGACCGGCGAGATCTCGCCGGTAATGCTGAAAGACTGCGAACTTGATATGGTAGAGTTGGGCCACAGCGAACGGCGCGAGCATTTCGGCGAGACCGACAAGGCTGTCGGGCTGAAGACCGCAGCGGCGGTGAAGCACGGTCTCGTGCCACTGATCTGCGTCGGCGAGACTTTGGCTCAACGCGACAGCGGGCAGGCGGATACGGTGCTGGCCTTGCAGGTGCACGGCGCGCTGCAGTTTCTCGAAGGCGCGGCCAGGGCGGCGACGATCCTGTTTGCCTATGAGCCGGTCTGGGCGATCGGCGACAAGGGCGTGCCGGCAAGCTCGGACTATGCCGGCAGACAGCAGGCGCTGATCAAGGAAATCGCGCGCGACCTGCTGCTGGCCGTGCCGCCGGTGCTTTATGGCGGCAGCGTCAATCCGCAAAATGCCGCCGAACTGATCGGACAGTCTCATATAGACGGCTTGTTCATCGGCCGTTCCGCCTGGCAGGCGGACGGCTATATAGACATCCTCAAACGCGCCTCAGCGGCGATCTGAACCATCGAACAGGAAGGAAACCGAACATGAAAATAGCCATTGGAGCCGACAGCGCCGGCAAACCGCTGCTCGATGTCATCGCCGCTCACCTCGCCACCAAGCCCGGCCTCACGGTCAGCGATCTCAGCCAGACGGGCTACTACGCCGACCTGTCGCAGAAGCTCGCCCAGACCATCCTGGACGGCGAGAACGATCGCGGCATCCTGTTTTGCGGCACCGGCATCGGCGTATCCATTTCCGCCAACAAGGTTCCGGGCATTCGCGCCGCACTCACCCACGACACCTATTCGGCCGAGCGCGCTGCAAAATCCAACAACGCCCAGATCATCACCATGGGCGCGCGCGTCATCGGCCCGGAATTGGCCAAGTCGATCGTCGATGCATGGCTTGCCTCGGAATTCGATGAGATGGGACCGTCGGCCGGCAATGTCCAGGCGATCGACAGGCTCGATGCAGCGAAGGTCCGTTAAGCCAGACTGTCCCGTATCGCATTGATGATCGTCACGGCCGACGCGGCGCCGGGATCCATATGCCCGAGCGATCGTTCGCCGAGCCGCGAGGAGCGGCCCTTCGCGGCGATCATATCCTTGGTCGCCTCGGCGCCCCGTTCGGCCGCGGCGAGTGCAGTTTCCAAGCTCTCCAACAGGGTCTTGCCGGCTTCCTGCGCGGCGCCCGCTGCCTGCGCTGCCGGCAGCCATGCGTCGACCATGGTCTTTTCGCCGAGCTCGGCCTTGCCGCGATCCTGGATGCCTTGCGCCATCGCCCGGAGCATGGCGATGACGTCAGCATCCTCCAGAATTGCCCTGCCTTTGACAGCGGCGGCAGCGCGCATGAAGGCGGTCGCATAGAGCGGGCCTGACGAGGCGCCGACGGCGTTGAGGAACGACTTTGCTGCGGTGTTGAGCAGCGCCGTCGGTCCGGTCGCCGCGAGGTCGAGTTGCGCCAGCGCGTCGCGCACAGCGCCAAAGCCGAGCGCCATCGCAATGCCATGGTCGGCATCGCCGATGACGCCGTCGAGCCGGCAGAGCCGGTCCTTGTCGGCATCGATCGCCACGGCGATCGCATCGAACATTCTTTTCAAGCCGGCTGAGTCGATCGAGGTCATGATGCCCTCTCAGCCGGCGCGGAACATGGCGCAGTCGCAAGGGTGGTCGAGCATCTCCTGCAATTCGCCGTCGAGATGCATCAGCGTCACTGAGGCGCCGGCCATTTCGAGCGACGTGCAATAATTGCCGACCCAGGTCGCGTGGACGGAAACGCCGATGTCGTCGAGCCTCTGCTTGACCCGCCGGTTCATGATGTAGAGCTCCATCAGCGGCGTCGAACCGAGCGAATTGACCAGCACGGCGACCTTGTCGCCGCGCGTCGGCGCCATCTCGTCTAGGATCTTGTCCAGCATCTCGTCGGTGATCTCGTCGGCCGTCTTTAGTTTTCCACGCGCGGTGCCCGGCTCGCCATGGATGCCCATGCCGATCTCCATCTCGTCCGGTCCGATCTCGAAATTCGGCCAGCGGGTCTGCGGCAGCGAACAGGGCGAAAGCGCCACGCCCATAGTGAACGTCTGATCGTTGGCCTTCCTGGCGATACGCTCGCATTCATCGAATGACAGCATCCGGTCGCATGCGGCACCGACAGCCTTGAAGATGAAGAAATTGCCGGCGACGCCGCGCCGCTTCTGTCTCTGGTCGCGCGGCGCCGAGGCGACATCGTCGGTGGTCAGAACGGTGCGCACTTCGATGTTGTCCATTGCCGCCATTTCGGCGGCCATGTCGAAATTCATCACGTCGCCGGCATAGTTGCCGTACATGAATAGCACGCCAGCACCGCCGCTGGCCGCCTTGGCGCATTCAAGAATCGGGTCCGGCGGCGGCGAGGCAAAAACGTTGCCGATCGCGGCCGCGTCGGCAAGCCCCTTGCCGACGAAGCCGAGGAAGGTCGGCTCGTGGCCCGAGCCACCACCGATGACGAGGCCGACCTTGCCGGGGCGTGGCCCGTCGCGGGCGATGATGGAGCGGGGGCTGCCGTCCGCACGTCTGAGATGGCGCGGATGCGCGGCCAGAATGCCCTCCAGCATCTCGTCGACGGAGCGGTTGCCGTCATTGATGATCTTCTTGGTCTGCACCGGCATCCTCCCTGGTTTTCGTGAGATACTACAGCGCCTTACCGGGATTTCCACCCGGCGACGGAGATTTCACGCCGCGATGCGTTCGCGTGCCGCCAGCAGTTGCACGCAGGCGCTGGCCGCCTCTTTGCCCTTGACCCTGAAATGCTCGAAAAAGAAGCGGTGATGGTCAGCGCTGTCATGGTAGTTGTGCGGCGTCAGCACCGCCGACAGCACCGGCACGCCAGTTGACAATTGCACGTTCATCATGCCGTCGATGACCGCGCTCGCCACGAACTCATGCCGGTAGATGCCGCCATTGACGACGAACGCGGCGCCGAGGATAGCGGCATAGCGGCCGGTCTCGGCAAGCGTTTTTGCATGCAGGGGAATCTCATAGGCGCCCGGCACATCGAAGACATCGACGGCAAAGCGTTTCTCCCCGGCAACCGCCAGTTCCGCCTCGAATGCTTCAACGCATTGGTCGACGATATCGGCGTGCCAGCGCGCCCAATGACGGCAACGCGGATCGTTTCATAGTCGTTCTGGGAATGCTGATTCATGGGTCCATCCTTCCGTTTCGAACCAGAATCAGGACGCACGATACGGAGTCCGAACCGCGAAAGCGGACCGTCTTCCATTCGTTCTCTTCCATCCGGACTGTGACCGTCGGCTCCGGAATCTCACCGGATCTGCTGACCCCTCCGGCTAACCGGAAAGCGCTCGCGGGCTTGGGCCGAGACCCTTACCGCCGGTGGGGACTTTCACCCCGCCCTGAGAACATTGACGGCGTTGTATGGAAGGCCGGATAACGCTGTCAACCACCGACGTCGTCGCGGATGGCGCAGAAATAGCCATCCGGTCCGACTTGGTCACCCTTGAGGGCGAGGGAGGCGCTGATAAGTTGCAGCATCAAATGGCGATCACGGGCAAGGCAGGCAGCACCTTGTCCAAGGTGATGGGAAATTCACGCACACGCACTCCGGTCGCGTTGTAGACGGCGTTGGCGACAGCAGCCCCCGCACCGCAGACGCCGAGCTCGCCGAGGCCCTTCGCGCCAAGCGGATTGGCCTTGTCGTCGTCTTCCTCGAGGAAGACCACGTCCATCGCGGGGACGTCGCCATTGACCGGCACATGATACTCGGCAAGATCGTGATTGACGAAGTGGCCGTAGCGCGGGTCGAGCACCGTCTGCTCCATCAGCGCTGCACCAATCCCCCAGGTCATGCCGCCGATGATTTGCGAACGCGCGGTCTTGGCGTTGAGGATACGGCCCGCGCCGATCACTGCCAGCATCCGGCGCATGCGGATTTCACCGGTATCGCAATCGACAGCGACCTCGGCGAAATGCGCTCCGTACGAATGCTGCGAATAAGTTTTGTATGACTGGGTGGTAGCGCCTGCGGCTACGGAGCCTTCGGCCTCGAACCCGTCGGGAGCGATCCCTCGGATGAGATCGGCCAGGCTCGCCGACCGCTGGCCGATCCTGACTTCGCTGTCGGCAAATCTTGCCTCGGTGGTGTTCGCGCCGCGCAACGGCGAGGCCTCGCTCGACTGCGCCGCCTCCAAGATCCGTTCCTTGAGGGCGTTGCACGCATTATACAAGGCCGAACCCGCGCTTGCTGCGCCCCAGGACCCGCCGGAGCCGGCGGTACGCGGGAAACGGCTGTCGCCGAGCTCCACCTTGACAGACGAGATCGGCAGGCCAAGGCTCTCGGCGGCAATCTGGGTCAGGATCGTATAGGTGCCGGTCCCAATATCGGTCATGTCGAGCCGCGCCGTAACCCGACCGTCCCGGTCGATCGCAACTCGCGCCGTCGCCGCGCCGATGTAGTTCGGACGGATCGCCGCCGCCATGCCGTAGCCGATAAGCTTGCGGCCCTCCCCGGTTCGGCCCGGTGTCGGGTTTCTCCGCTTCCAACCGAAACGGCGGACGCCTTCCTCAATGCAGGCGACGAGATTGCGGGTGGAGAACGGCACTCCGCGTTCGGGATCCTGTGCCGGTTCGTTGCGGATCCTGAGTTCGATCGGGTCCAGACCGACCCGCTCGGCGAGCTCATCCATGGCGCATTCGAAAGCCAGCATGCCGGGCGCTTCGCCGGGCGAGCGCATCCATTCGCCGCGGTTGATGTCCAGCGAAACCAGGCGATGGCGGGTGAGACGGTTCGGCGCCGCATAGAGCGAGCGTGCAAAAACTGCCGTTTGTTCGCAGTACTCCTCGAAGCTGGACGTTGCGGACCAGACATCGTGCGCGATCCCGGTGAGCCGCCCGTCAGTGTCCGCGCCGAGACGTACCTGTTGGACCATCTCTGCGCGATGACCGGCATTGGCGAACATCTGTTGCCGCGTCAGCGCGATCTTCACGGGGCGCTGCAGGACCTGCGCTGCAAGTGCGGCCAGGATCGTATCGGCATGGGCAATCAGCTTGGAGCCGAAGCCCCCGCCGGTGAAAGGGCTCACGATGCGCACTCGCTCGAGCGGGATGCGAAGCGTGCTGGCGACCCCGGCCCGGAAGTTCGCGAGGGTCTGCGCCGATGTACGGATCGTCAGCTCGTTGCCTGACCAGGCGGCGAGCGTCGCATGCGGCTCCATCGGATTGTGATGTTCGAAGGGGGTCCCGTAAGTGGCATCGATCTTGATCGGCGCCGTCGCAAAGGCGCGCTCGAAGTCGCCGACCACGCTGTCGGTCTCGAAGCCGGCATTGGTCCGCTTTGGCGCGTAGGAGTCGGCGATATGTCCCGGTAGATCGTAGAGGCCCGGCTCCTCGTCGTAGCGTACTCTGATGAGGCCCGCAGCAGCGCGTGCCGCCTCGAATGTCTCCGCAACGACCAGCGCGACCGGCTCGTCGTAATACCGCACCCGATCGCTGTTGAGCGCAGGCCGGGCGCGGGTGAAGACCTCCGGCACCGTCGGCGTGACCGCCGGGCCGAAATCCGGCTGGGCCGGCGCATTGCGGTGCGTCATGACGAGCAGCACTGCCGGCGCCCGTTCGGCTTCGGTCGTGTCGATCTCGGCGATGCGGCCCTTGGCGACGGCGGCGCCGAGAATGTAGCCATAGGCTGTACCATCCAGCTCATTCTCGTAAGCGTATGTGGCGCCGCCCGTCACTTTGAGCGGACCGTCGATGCGGTCGATCGGCCTCCCGATGATGCCAGCACCGGGACGCGGTTTCACTCTTGAATGGGTGGCGGAGCCGGGCAGTCCGGGTATGGTCTCGTTCATAAGTCACCTAAAGATTTTCATTTGGAGTTCGGAAGCATCGAGGCCGCGACGACGCCTCTTTCCTCGCACCTTCATGTTCGTCGCGCAGCGGCCGGAGCTCACGCGGCGATCTCGCCGAAATACTCGCGAAACTCGACCAGCTTCCCTGTCGGGCCGGCGCGCATGAAGATCGCATGCAGGCCAGGGTAGGGCGCGCCGCTGATTGTCCCGCTCCCGCGATCGCAGACGATGACCCAGTCGGCGGCGAAGAGCTTGAGATCGACGGTCGATTTCGTGATCCTGTTTCCTTGCGCTTGATGCGCGGCGGTCCAGGCTGCGAGTGCCGGCTTGCCTTCTGGCGGTCCGTGTCGGCCTCGTTGCTCGCCGGCAGGGAATTGGAAGGTCAACGTCTCATCGCAACAATCAAGGAATGCCGTCCAGTCGCCGGAGGCCCAGCCGGCAAAGAAGGCGTCGACGGCGGCCTCGAGCACGTGACGAGCTCCCGGGTCGGATGTGGCGCCCCAAGCTGCGGCGGCAGAAACAAAAAGGCCGCCACCCGCGGCGGCAACGGCGCGTCGCGTGAGTTTCATATCGATCTCCTGCTCGTCGCCTGCATCTGGGAACCGCTGTTCGGGGTCGTCGTCTCTGTCATCGTGTCGCCTCACGCACTCTCGACGGCAGCAGCGAGTGTGTGCCGCACCGTTCGTTTCGCCAGCGGGATCTTGAAGTCATTGGCGCCATGCCCAACGGCTCCGGCGAGCGCGGCTTCGGCAGCGTCGGTAAAGGTATCGTCGGACGCCGCTGCGCCTGCCAGCCCGCGCTCCGCCTCCGTCGCGCGCCAGGGTTTCGCTGCCACGCCGCCCATGGCGATCCGAGCGCTTCGGATACGATCGCCGCTTTTTTCGACGATTGCTGCCACCGACACCAGCGCGAAGGCGTAGGAAGCTCGGTCGCGCACTTTGCGGTAAAGCTGTCGGCCGGGTGGTGGCGGCGGCAGGGTAACCGCGACGACCATTTCGCCGTGGCCGAGCACGGTCTCCACATGGGGCATTGTCTCGGGCAATCGATGGAAATCGCCGATCGGGATCGTGCGGGTCTCGCCGCCGGGCGAAACGGTCTCGATCCTGGCGTCGAGCCCGGACATGGCGACCGCCATGTCCGAAGGATGGACCGCGATGCAGGCTTCGCTCGCGCCCAGTACAGCGTGCATGCGGTTGAAGCCTTGAAGCGCCGCGCAGCCCGAACCCGGCTGGCGCTTGTTGCAGGGCATGTTGCGGTCGTAGAAGTAGGGGCAGCGCGTGCGTTGCAGGAGATTGCCGCTGGTCGAGGCCTTGTTGCGTATCTGGCCGGACGCTCCCGCCAGCAGCGCTTGTGTGAGCATCGGATAGCGGGACCTCACCCGCGGGTCGGCGGCAAGATCGCTGTTGCGGACCTGGGCGCCGACCCGAAGCCCGCCTTCTGCCGTCTCCTCGATCCGATCAAGCGGCAGCCGGCTGATGTCGACGAGATGCGCTGGGCGCTCGATATCGAGCTTCATCAGGTCGAGCAGGTTGGTGCCGCCGCTGATGAACTTGGCGTCCGGCCGGGCCGCGACCGCGGCGGCCGCCTGCTGGGCACTCGTTGCACGTTCATAAGTGAAGGACTGCATTGCTCATGCCTCCTCTGCCGCGTCGCGGATTGCAGCGACGATGTTCGGATAAGCGGCACAACGGCAGATGTTGCCGCTCATCCGCTCGCGGATCTCGGCATCGCTGAGAGCGACGGAAGCCGCTGCCACGTCGGCGCTCGCATGGCTCGGCCAGCCGGCCTTGGCTTCGCCCAGCATACCGACCGCCGAGCAGATCTGGCCTGGCGTACAGTAGCCGCACTGGAAACCGTCGCGGGCGATGAAGGCGGCCTGCACCGGATGCAGCCGGTCACCCTCGGCAAGGCCCTCGACCGTGGTGATCTCGTCGCCATCATGCATTGCGGCAAGCGTCAGGCAGGAATTGATCCGGCGTCCATCGACAAGCACCGTGCATGCGCCGCACTGGCCGTGATCGCAGCCCTTCTTCGAGCCGGTGAGGCCGAGATGGTTGCGCAGGGCATCGAGCAGCGTCGTCCGCGGGTCGAGTTCGACGGCAAGGTCCTTCGCGTTGATCCGCAACGATATCGGCATCGTCGGTACCGGCGTGCCAGATGCCGTCGCCGTGACGGTGTCGGCCGGCTCGGCGCCGACCGGTATCCCGGTAGCCAGGAGCACCCCGGTCGCCACCCCGCCCTCCAACACGGTTCGACGCGTTGGCCCCCTCCTGTTGTCTGTTTTGGCCATGTAAGATCTCCCAGTCGCAATGAAGGACGCAGACGGCAATTTGACCCCGACAGCGGACCCTCGGGTTCGGTCATCGACACTGGAGGTGGGGGCGCACGCAGCGGCTTTCTTTCAAGAAACCGGCGGCACTATCAGGATTCTGGAGAAGAATTCACCCGATAGGCACGAGGCGTCATGCCCCTGAGACGCCGGAACGTCGTGGTGAAGTGGCTCTGGCTTGAAAAGCCGAGCCGAAAGGCAATGGTACTGATCGACAAACCCGTTTCGCGCAACAGTGCCTCCGCTCGCCGCACCCGTTCCTCGATTACATAGGCATAGGGGGCAAGACCGGTCGTCGCCTTGAAGCGCCGCGCAAAACTGTCGACGGCCAAGTCGGCGACAGCTGCAAGCTCGCTTAGCGAAATGTCGGAATTCATACGTGCATCGATATAATCCCGAACTCGACCAAGTGCTCGGCGGCTGAGACAGCCGTGACGTACGAGCGGCTGTTGCTCCCGGCTCAGGTTGGCCACGCGGAGGCTGACGAGGGCCACCAGATGCTCGACATAGGCAGTGTCCGGCTTGTGACCGAGGGCCATCTCGTCGCGAAGCGAACTCAGCAGCGTGGCGACGACCGCGTCCTTCTTGTTTACCAGTATCGGCAGGTTCCTCAGGCGTTCGCATCCGGGAAGCCCGATATCGGGATCGATCCACAGGGCTGAATATGAGAGGTTTACATCGCGATAGAAGCCCTGTCGCTCCGCGCCTGCCGGGACGAAGGTGAGGGCTCCGGGACGATCCATTCCGTCGTAGAGGGATTTTGCCTCGTGCCGGATAGACGTATGGGACGTGCCGCCTTCTTCGGTCAGCACGATCAGATGATGAGGGGCTGTCCAGCGGAGCTCCGCCTCCCGGCACGCCCACCGCCGGTTGTCGAAAACGATCGAGGAGCTGACCCATGACGCGGTTTGCAGGGGCTCCGACTTTTCCTCCTGGCTCCGAACCCGTCCGTCACCAAGCAGCGGTCTGAATGACATCGCGGCATCCCGCTGGTTCACTCGCCGAGCCGTGGTCAGCCCCGGCTTGAGCGTTGCGCCGCCCCGCCGCTACGCATACGACCGTCCATCTGGGACAGGCAACGGACGTTTTTAACCGCGCCGTGTTCAAGAAATCGTGAGATCAGGCAAAATCCAGGGCTCCTCCTGGCACTCCAAAGCGGATCATCCGCGCTCGGGAAACATCGCCTTCAGGCCTTCGCGCGAGGCCGTGGCGACGCCGCGTTCGGTGATCAAGCCGGTGACCAGCCGCGCCGGCGTCACGTCGAAGGCAGGGTTGGCCGCCGGCGTGGCTTCCGGCGACACGCGGACCTGGGCAATCTCGCCGGAAGCGGTCTTGCCCCAGACCAGCGAGACCTCGTCGGGCGAACGCTGCTCGATCGGGATTTCGGCCAACCCGTCCCCCACCGTCCAGTCGATCGTCGGCGACGGCAGCGCGACATAGAACGGCACGTCGTTGTCGGCGGCGGCCAGTGCCTTGAGATAGGTACCGATCTTGTTGCAGACATCGCCGTCGGCGGTGGTCCTGTCGGTGCCGACGACGACCATGTCGACCTGGCCGCGCTGCATCAGATGGCCGCCGGCATTGTCGACGATCAGCGTGTGCGGCACGCCGTGGCCGGCCATCTCCCAGGCGGTCAATTGGGCGCCCTGGTTGCGCGGTCGCGTTTCGTCGACATAGACGTGGACTGGAATGCCGGCTTCCGTCGCCAGATAGATCGGCGCGGTGGCGGTGCCGTAGTCGACGGTGGCCAGCCAGCCGGCGTTGCAGTGGGTCAGGATATTGACCGGTTCGCCCGGCTGCTTGCGCGCCGCGATCGTCTTGATGATTTCGAGCCCATGGGCGCCGATGGCGCGGTTGAGGCCGACATCCTCGTCGGCGATCTCGCCGGCACGCCGATAGGCGGCTGCGGCACGTTCTGCCAGGGGAAGCGCCAGCAGGAAGCGCTGCATTTCATTCAGCGCCCACCGCAAATTGATCGCCGTCGGGCGCGTTTCGTGCAGGGTTGCCCAGACGGCGTCGAGCGCCGCATCCGACGGATCGTCGGCCATCTGCATGGCGACGCCATAGGCGGCGGTGACGCCGATCAGCGGCGCCCCGCGCACCCACATGTCGCGGATTGCCGTGGCGATGCCGGCGACGGTATCGATCTTTTCGATGCGGAAATCATGCGGCAGCCAGCGCTGGTCGATGATCTCCACCGAACGCCCGTCGTCACTCGGCCAGATCGTGCGGTAGTGGCGGTCACCGACGTTCAAATCCTGCTCTCCCGTTCGATCAGCGCGGCCAACTGGTTGACCTCGTCGATGCTGTGGATCTGGCGCCGGTTGACGGCGAGGTGACGGCCGAATTTCAGCGCCTTTGCCTCACATCTGGCGCGCAGATACTGATCGGCAATGGTCTCGAAATCGGCATTGTGGGCAAGGCCGAGAATTCGCCGGTGAACCTCGACGCCGGCAAAGCCGAGCAGATCGGTCCAGATCGAATGCAGCATGTGGTCGAGCGCCTGCTCGGCGCCAAGCCTGTCGCCCTGATCCTCGAACAGGCTCTTCTGGTAGAGTATGCCGGTGCGCTCGGTTCGCCACAGATGCGAGAACTCGGCGCGGAATGCCGACCATGTATCGACCGTGACGTCGAGCAGATAGGCGCGCATGGCGTCGCGCTTGCTATTCTGCTCATGGCCGCGCTGCGAGAAGAACGCCATCCAGAAATTGGCGAGCAGCATGCCGACATCGAAGGCGATCGGCCCGTAGAAGGCGAATTCGGGGTCGATCATCCGCGTTTCGGTGTCGGTGACCATGATCGAGCCGGAATGCAGGTCGCCATGCAGCAGCGTCTCGGCATTGGCGGCGAAGAGGTGCTTCATCCGCTGCGCCTCGACCTTGAGGTCGCGGTCGGCGCGCAGTTCGGCGACAATGCCATCGAGCTGCGGGCTGGTGTGCCGGTTCATCTTGGCATCGAAATACGGGTCCGAGAAAACCAGGTTCTCGGTGATGTCGCAGAGTTCGACATTGTCGGCGAACAGCGCCAGATCGGCCTTGCGGTCCTTGGTCGCCATATGCAGGTCGGAGCCGCGAAACAGCGTGCGGGCCATGAACAGGCCGATGTCTTTCGCGATGTTGGGCAGTTGCCGGCCCTCGATCAGCGCCCGCCGCAGGATAATGTGCGGCGACAGATATTCCATGATGATCAGCGCCTGGCCTTCGTCGAAGTGATAGATATCAGGCACGGAACCCGGCGCCCGCGCCTGTTGCCGCGTCAGCGCATGATATTCGAAAAAGGAGCGTTTCAACGGCAGCGGCCAGCTGTCGCCGACCAGCCGGACGTAGGGCAGGGCCTGCTTGACCACGGCCGCACCCTCAGCACCCTCGACAATGAACACCAGGTTCAGATTGCCGTCGCCGACTTCACGAACCTTCCAGTGGCTCGTATCCTTGCCGATCTGCGAACAAAGGGCCTCGTTGGCACCGAGACGGCCCGCCAGTGTCTCGACCGACAGTGCTTCGAACGGCGATTTTCCAGTCATCCTCACCTCCCGCTTATGTGCTCCGATGATAGCGGAGTCATGGCGGTCGGGCCAAGCTAGGAAGCCTGCTGGCAATTGTCAATCGTGTTGACAATTGCCGATATATAGCCCATAGCGTCACGGTCAGGGAGGAACGAATGGGCAATGATGCCGTGTTCCGCGTCGACGGCCTGAGGAAATCCTTTGGCCATATCGAGGTGCTTGGCGGCGTCTCGCTCGAATTGCATGCCGGCGAAGTGACCGTGCTGATGGGTGCCAACGGCGCCGGCAAATCCACCCTCGTCAAGATCATCAGCGGCGTCTACGACCATGGCGGCGGCTCGATGTCGCTTGCCGGTCAGGACTTTGTGCCGAGAACGCCGGCCGAGGCGATCCGCGCCGGCGTCGTCACCGTCCACCAGAACATCAATGACGGCGTCGTCGCCGACCTCGACGTCGCAACCAACCTCACCCTCGACAGGCTGAGCGGCAGCGGCGTGCCGACGCTATTCAAGCCGGGCCGGGTGCGCCGTGAGGCCAAGGCGGTTGCCAACCGCATGGGGCTGGCCATCGACCTCAAGGCCCGCATCAGCCATCTCTCGCTGGCCGATCGTCAGATGGTGGCGATCGCCCGCGCCATGGCGCACCGGCCGAAAGTGCTGATCCTCGACGAGCCGACCTCCTCGCTGTCCAGTGCCGAAGCCGACCGGCTGTTCGCATTGCTCGACCGGCTTCGCCAGCAAGGCGTAGCCATTCTCTACATTTCGCACCGTATGTCTGACATCAGACGGCTTGCCGACCGCATCATTTCGATGCGCGATGGGGTCATCTCAGGCATCTTCGACAGGAAGCCGCTGGATTTTGAAGGTGCGGTCAACGCCATGCTCGGCCGCAAGATCCAACTCGAGCGGATCGTCGCCAGGAATTCGGCCAAAGCAATTTTTACTGCCGACGGTTTGCGGATTGCCGAAGGCGCCAGGCCGATTTCGCTGACGCTCGGCGACGGCGAGGTCGTCGCCATCACCGGCCTCGTCGGCGTCGGCAAGACCGCGCTGGCCGAGACGCTGTTCGGTTTGCGCCAGCCGCTGTCCGGGACCATGGTGCTGAACGGGAAACCCTATGCTCCGGCGTCGACCGGCGAAGCGATTGCCGCCGGCGTGTTTCTCGTCGCCAAGGACCGGGGCGAGAACGGCATCGTCGGCGGCTTCAACATCCAGGAAAATATCAGCCTGCCGTTCCACACGGGCATGTCGCGTCTCGGCGTCCTCAAGCGCCGCATCGAACGCGCCATTGCCCGCCGGCAGATCCAGGAACTCGGCATCGTCTGCCGCTCGGAGAAGGACGAGATGTCGTCGCTTTCGGGCGGCAATCAGCAGAAGGTGATGGTCGCCCGCTGGATGTCGCAGACCGCAAGGCTTTTCATCCTCGACGAGCCGTTTCAGGGCGTCGACATTTCGGCTAGGCGCGATATCGCTGCCAAGCTGCGGGCCAGCGCCAGCGGCCGCGCGACGCTGCTGTTCGTCACCGAACTGGACGAAGCCCTGGAGACGGCCGATCGCATTCTGGTGATGTCGGAGCAGACGATCGTCGGCGAGCACCGCAACACCGATGTCGATCTCGAGCGGCTGCTGGCCGAAGTGGCGGGCGGGCCGTTGCACAGCGCAGCCTGACGGCAGGAAGACGATGAGAATTGGAATGGAGAGGGCATGAGTTCAGGTTGGGTAAAGACAGTGCCAGCGTGCGGGAGCGCTGAATGATCCTGCGCGACCGTGCCATCCGGTATGGCTTCATCGTCCTGTTGTTCGGTCTGATCGCCTATTTCGCCATTGCCGCCGATGGCTTCGTGTCGCCGCAAAGCGCCGTCTTCATCTTCCAGTCGGTCGCCATCACCGGCGTTCTGGCGCTCGGCGTCACCGCCACGCTGGTCGTCGGCGGCTTCGACTTGTCGATCGGCTCGGTCGCCACCAGCGCCATGATGGCGGCTGCCTACGTCATGGTGGTGCTGGAGCAGAATGCCGTCGTGGCGGTCGTCGCCTGTCTTGTGATCGGCGCCGTTGTCGGCCTCATCAATGGCTGGCTGATCGTCTATATGCGGGTGCCGGACCTTTTGGCGACGCTCGGCATGATGTTCCTGCTCGTCGGCCTGCAGCGCATCCCTACCGAGGGCCGTTCGATCGCCACCGGCATGACCATGCCCGACGGCTCGGTCGCCAACGGCAGCTTCGGCGCCGCGTTCCTGGCGCTTGGCCGCCATCGCTTCGATTTCTTCAGCCCGAACCTCATTCCGGTGTCGGTCGTCGTCCTGCTCGTGCTGGCGGTGCTGATCTGGTTCTTTCTCGAATACACCCGTTTCGGCCGCATGATGTACGCCGTCGGCAGCAACGAGCGCGCTGCCGAACTCGCCGGCGCGCCTGTCAAGGCATACAAAATCTGGGCCTACGTTATTTCTGGGGTTTTTGCCTCGATCGGCGGCATTTTGCTTGCCGCCCGGCTTGGACGCGGCGACATCGCCTCGGGTAATAATCTGTTGCTCGACGCGGTGGCTGCGGCACTCATCGGTTACGCGGTTCTCGGCGCCGCCAAACCGAACGCCTTCGGCACGGCCGTCGGCGCGGTGTTTGTCGGCGTGCTGCTGCAGGGCCTGACGATGATGAACGCGCCTTACTACACGCAGGATTTCGTCAAGGGCGTGGTTCTCGTGGTCGCCCTTGTCTTCACCTTCGCCCTGTCCGGCAGGGGCAGGAGATAGGGTTCGACCGGGTCACATTTTGGGTTCAACAAGTGGAGGAAACGACGTGAACATCACAAGAAGACTTTTGGGGAAAGCAGCGCTCGGGCTTGCCGGCGCAACATTGCTGATGCAGTTGCCGGCAATTGCGCAGGACAGGCCGGCGCCGTTCGACAAGCCGGGTGCCGTCAAGATCGCGCTGGTCCGCTATCTCTCGACCGGCGACTTCTTCCAGGCCTATCTCTCCGGCGTTGAGGCGCAGGCCAAGGCGCTCGGCGTCGACCTGCGCGTGCTCGACAGCCGTCAGGACGCGGCGCTTCAGGCGGACATGGTCGACCAGGCCATCGCGCTCGGCGTCCAGGGCATCATCATCCAGCACGGATTGACGGAATCGATGAAGGACGCCGCCCAGCGTGCCGTCGATGCCGGCATCAAGGTCGTCGCCTTCGACGTCAATGTCGAAAACCCCAAGATCCCGCAGATCGAACAGTCCGACCGCGACCTCGCGCGCCTGGCGCTCGAACAGGCGGTCAAAGACAATGGCGAGAGCTGGAAGGCCGGCTATGTCTATGTCGCCGGCATCGCCCCGCTCGATCGCCGCAACGAGACCTGGGTCGAATTCAAGAAGAAATATTCGGGCATCAACGAAGCCGCCATGTTCGGCACGCTCGACAATCCGATCGCCAATTCGGTTGCCAACCAGGCTCGCTCGGTGTTGTCGGCTCATCCCGACATCAAGGTGATGTTCGCGCCCTATGACGAATTCGCCAAGGGTGTAAAGATCGCCGTCGACGAGGCCGGGCTGAACAAGGACATCAAAATCTATTCGGCCGACATATCGACCTCCGACATCGCCGCGATGCGCGAGCCCGACAGCGCCTGGGCGGCAACCGCCGCCACCAACCCGGCCGTCGTCGGTCAGGTCTCGGTGCGTGCGCTGGCGCAGCTCTTGGCCGGCGAAGACCCCGGCCATAACGTCATTGTGCCACCGACGCTGATCACCCAGAAGGACCTGCTCGACAAGGAGATCAAGAACATGGAGGACCTCTCGGCCAAGCTGCCGCAATTCGCCCATGCCGATGTCGCCATGCCGGCCTGGATGCCGAACCCGAACGCGAAGTAACTTTCGACACGAGCAAAACAATAGCCGCCTGCAGCAGCTTGCTGCAGGTGGCTTTTTTGTCGAAGATGTCTGGCGCCGGGCTGCCGAATTTCAATTGTCGCAGTCTCCGGTTTTGCATGCCGATTGAAATCAGGATTCAGCGGGTACATGGAGGTGCGGGCGGTAGTAGAGGAAAGTCTTGCCGGCGCCGTCGCTGGAACATTTTTTCGACGCTCGCAGGCCACCACGGGCGTTGTGGTGTTGGGTGGATCGAGTGGTCGTGTTGATGTCGGGCGCGCGCGGCTTTTTACAGATGCCGGTACGTCGGCCTTGGCGTTGCAGTGGTTTGGCGGCGAGGGCCAGATTCCGGGAATATGTGAAATTCCCCTGGAAACGTTCTTTGCAGCAACAGACTATCTCATTGAAACAGGGTGCCGTCGCATCGTTTATGTCGGCACATCCAAAGGTGCCGAGGCCTCATTGCTTGCCGCGGTCCATGACCAGCGAATCAACGCGGTGGTCGCGATCAGCCCGTCATCGGTAGTTTGGGGGAATATCGGTGCGGGCCGGGATGGTCCCAGTTGGCCTGAACGATCCTCATGGTCGCTCAACGGTATCGCGCTGCCGTTTGTGCCGGCAGATCCAGATTGGACACGAGAGTATGTGGATGGCCTGGTATCTTACAGGGGGCTTTTCGAATGCTGTTTGAAAACCTTCAAGAGCGAATCGAATGCGGCGACCATCCCCGTTGAGACCATATCGGCCGAGCTTCTGCTTGTCGCCGGTGGCAACGATGCGCTGTGGCCTTCCCTATCGTTCGCCCGAGATATTATTAGGCGGCGCGGCGAAGCAGGTAAGGTCACTCATCTCATTTCGTCGCCGGATGCGGGACACCGCATTCTGTTGCCAGGCGAGAGCACACCACGCTCGACATTGCACGCACATGGAGGCAATGACGAGGCCGATTCAAAGCTGGGCAGAAAGGCTTGGGAAGGCATCCGAGGCCTGCTGTAGTAGCAGTTCGAGAATGCCTTCCATGGCCGTGTCGCAAAATTCCGAGTTGCGTGCCTGTCTCGGCCGGTTCCGCCTACCGCAGCGCCGCCGCGATGTTGCCGCCGTCGACCGTCGTCACATCGGCTGTGGTCCGATCGGCCAGCGCTTGATGCAGAAAGGCCTGGGCGACGTCGTCGGCCGTCACTTCCTGCCCGAGCAGGTTGCCGGACATGTACTCCTTCTCCGATACGCCGCGCGCGCCCGAGCGGCTGGCGATCATGGCGTCGGTCAACAGCCCCGAACGGATGCGGTCGGCGTTGACGGCATTGGAGCGGATGCCTTGCGCGCCGTAGTCGAGCGCATATTGCCTGGACATGAACAGCGTTGCCGCCTTCGGGATGCCGTAAGCGCCGAACTTCGGTCCCGGATTGATCGCCTGCTTGGAGGTATTGAACAACAGCACGCCGCCGGTGCCCTGTTCGAGCATGATGCGCACGGCATTCTGCGCCGCCGACTGGTGGGCGAAGAAATTGAGTTCGAAACTTTTGCGCAAAGTGGCGTCGTCGAGCTCGCCGATCCGGCCCTCCCAGGCTGCGCCCGCATTGGAGACGAGAATGTCGAGGCCGCCGAAGACGGCGACGGCTTTGTCGAACGCAGCGCGCATCTGCTCCGGATCGGTGATGTCGGCGCCAATGCCGATCGAACCGTTACCGGCTTTTTTGGCGGCCTCGGCAGCTCTTGACCCGTCGACATCGACGACCACCGCATGGGCACCGTTGTCGGCGAATAGCTTTGCCGTGGCAGCACCGATCGCGCCGGCGCCGCCGGTGACCAGTACCACCTGGCCGGTCAGCGGCTTCGGCTTGTTGGCGGCGAGTTTGGCCTGTTCCAGCGACCAGTATTCGAGCGGGAACAGATCGGCTTTGGAGAGCGGGCGGAAATCGCCGACGGCTTCGGCGCCGCGTACCGCCTCGATCCACATTTCGCCGACGTCGGAGGCGATCTTCGCGTCCTTGAGCGTGCGGCCGTGGCCGAACATGCCGAGGCCGGGCACCAGCGTCACCCGTGGCATCGTGTCGAGCATGGTGCGCTTCACGTCGTCGAGCGCATCGTTGGTTTCGAAATAGGCGCGATAGTCCTTGGCGAATTTTTCGACATGCTGGCGGATGACGGATTTGTAGTCGCCGACATTGTCCGCGTCGGGCGCCGGCAGTGCCATCGGTCCGGTCTTGATGCGGATCGACAGGTCGGGCGTCGACACGCCGCGTCCGGCATAGTCGGCAATTCTAGCCGAATTGATGAAATCGACGATCGCATCCGAGGTGCGGAAATCGCTGACCATGCGGTCGAAGCGGCCTTCGCCGCGTGCCACCGCCACCGCGCCGCGCAGCATCGGCGCAATGTCCGCGGGCTTGGCCAATCTGGCCGGCAAGGCCGCTTTTTCGGTGCGCGGCTTGCCGTGGCTGGCGATGAAATCCTCGGCGACGTTCACATAATGGATCATCCGGTCATAGGCCTGCCTGGCATCGTCGCCGAAGGTGAAAATGCCGTGCTTGTCGAGGATCAGGCCTTCGACCGTCGGGTCGGCGTCGAAAACATCGGCGGCAGCCTTCGCCAGATCGAAGCCCGGCATGATGTAAGGCACGAACCCCATTTTCTCGCCGAACACTTTTCTGCTCAGCGCCTCGCTGTCCTCCTGGTCGACGATGGCCAGGATTGCGGTCGAATGCGTGTGGTCAACGAATTTGTGCGGCAGGAAGGCGTGCAGCAGCGTCTCGACCGAAGGGTTGGGCGAGGACGGATCGATCAGGTTCGCCCGCTGCAGCGCGACCATGTCCTCGTCGGAGAGCTTCTTGAGCGACCGCGCCTTCAACAGCGCGCCGAGCTTGACCGCCGGCAGGCCCTGCGGCTCGATGACGCCCATGTCCCAGCCGCTGCCCTTGACGCAGAGCACGTCCCATTCGTCGCCGACAAGATCGGTGGCCTTGGTCTTGCACGAGGTGTTGCCGCCGCCATGCAGGACGAGCCGCGGCTCGCCGCCCAGCAGCCTGGTCGTATAGACGCGCAGCGCCAGGTCGCGGGCCACACCCTTCTTTGCATAGTCGGCGACCAGCTTCTCCGCGTCGCCGTCATTCCACAGGTTCTTCATGTCAGCTTCGTCCGATTTCTCTTTTGTTGTGAACAGGAATGCCGCGACGCCCTGATGACAATGCGTCGGCGACTGAAACTAGGTATCAGGCGACCTTTTCTGCTACTGCTCCGGCATGGTCGAGCAGCCGTCGCGCCATGCGCGCGCCGACGACGAGATGGGTGCAGAGCCCGCCGGCGATCGCCGCGACGAGCGGTTCGAACTTGCTCTCTTCCTGCACCACCACAAGGCGCTTTTCGATCTGGCGCAGCGATGACAGCTCTGCCGAAATCAGCCGGCGGTTGTAGCTGCAGTCGAGCGCCTGGCCTTCGGTATCGATGATCTGCCCGGCAATGACGCCGGCTGCACCCGCCTTGCGCAATGCAGCCATTTCGCTTGGCGTCAGCGCGCCGCATTTGACCAGATGGCTGTCGGTATCCACCGAGCCAACCGAGTATAGCGCCAGGTCGCAGTCACCGATACCCGACAACTGCTCGCGGATCACCGGTTCGGCGCGCAGGCCGCGTGCCAGTTCTTCCGTCGTCAGCACCAGCGGCGCGTAAAAATTCAGCCCCTTGGCATTGAGCCGGCGCGCGATTTCCATGGTGCATTGGTCCGGCCGGTACGAATAGGGTGCTCCCAGATTGCCGCAGAGCTGCACCACCGTCACGTCCTGCAGGTCGGCATAGGACATGATGTCGGCGATCGTGTAGATGGTCCGCCCCCAGGCGACGCCGATACGGTCGCCCTTCCTGACCAACTCAAGAAAGACGCTTGCCGCCAGCACCGCGATGTCGGTCGACGGATCGGCGACATAGCCGTTTTCCGGCGCGATCCAGACCGCGTCGAGCTTAAGCGCGTCTTCCAGCTTGCGTGCCAGCACGTCGTCGGTGAAAAGCTGGGTCGAGGTGGAGATGTTGACGATGCCGGTCTCGCGCGCCTTGCGCAGATACATGGCCACCGAGGCACGGGAAATCTTGAGTTGGCTGGCCACCTGGTCCTGGCGCAGGCCGTGTGCATAGTAAAGCCAGGCGGCCTTGTGGATAAGCTGTTCTGCCGGTCGGATCGCCATACCATCTCCTCGCTGACATTAGTCACGGCTCTCGACAAAAGTCAAATTGGGAGGAAGGCATAGATGCCCTTGCGCTCGCCGAATCTAGACCATTCTTGTGCCAAGCGGGGTCTATGATGGCATCGTTGGTGGTGACGGGCCGGAAGCCGGTAGCTAAAGTTCTCGACGAACACATTGCGGAGGACGGGATGGGCAATCCCTATGAACAGGACCTCGACCGGAACCCGGCCAACCACCAGCCGCTGACGCCGCTGACCTATTTTGAACGGGCGGCAAAAACCTTTCCCGACCAGACCGCCATCATCCATGGCCGCCAGCGCACGACCTATCGCGATTTCTGGAAGCGCTCGCTGAGGCTTGCCTCGGCGCTGGCGAAGCGCGGCATCGGCAGGGGCGACACCGTTACCGTCATGCTGTCCAACACGCCGCCGATGCTGGAAGCGCATTTCGGCGTGCCGATGACCAAGGCGGTGCTGCATTCGCTCAACACCCGCCTCGACGCCGCGGTCATTGCCTTCCAGCTCGAGCATGCCGAAACCAAGGTGCTGATCGTCGACCGCGAATTCGCCGGCGTGGTTCGACAAGCGCTGACGCTGGCCAAGGTCAAGCCGCTGGTGATCGACTACGACGATCCCGATTACGCCGCCGACGCGCCCTATGCCAAGGGCCTGCGGATCGGCACGCTCGACTACGAGGCGTTTGTCGCCGGCGGCGACGAGGATTTCGCCTGGTCGATGCCGGACGACGAATGGGACGCCATATCGCTCAACTACACCTCCGGCACGACAGGCAATCCGAAGGGCGTCGTCTGCCACCACCGCGGCGCGGCACTGATGGCCTATGCCAACACCATCCATGCCGGCATGGGCAAGCACCCGGTCTACCTCTGGACGTTGCCGATGTTCCACTGCAACGGCTGGTGCTTTCCCTGGACGCTTGCCGTGCAGGCTGGCACCCATGTCTGCCTGCGCTGGGTGCGGCCGAAGCCGATCTACGACGCCATCGCTGATCACGGGGTCACCCATCTCTGCGGTGCACCCATAGTCATGTCGGTGCTGATCAACGCCAGGGACGAGGACAAGCGGCAGTTCCCGCAGACCGTCACCTTCAACACCGCCGCGGCGCCGCCGCCCGAGGCGGTGCTGTCGGGCATGGCCGATGCGGGCTTTGCCGTCACCCATCTCTACGGCCTGACCGAAACCTATGGCCCGGCCGTCGTCAACGAATGGCATGGCGATTGGGACCGGCTGGAGAAAGGGGCGAGGGTGGCAAAGAAGGCCAGGCAAGGCGTACGCTATGCCGCGCTCGAAGGCCTGACGGTGATGGACCCGCAGACGATGCAAGAGACGCCGGCCGACGGCGAGACGATCGGCGAGGTGATGTTCCGCGGCAATATCGTCATGAAGGGCTATCTCAGGAACCGCAAGGCGAGCGATGAGGCCTTTGCCGGCGGCTGGTTCCATTCGGGCGACCTCGGCGTCATGCACCCGGATGGCTACGTCCAGCTCAAGGACCGTTCCAAGGACATCATCATCTCCGGCGGCGAAAACATCTCCTCGATCGAGGTCGAGGAGGCACTCTACAAGCATCCTGCCGTCGCTTCTTGCGGCGTTGTCGCCCGATCCGACGACAAATGGGGCGAGGTGCCGGTCGCCTATGTCGAGTTGAAGCCGGGCAAGGCGGCGACCGAGGCCGAAATCATTGAGCACTGCCGCGCGCTGCTCGCCCGCTTCAAGGTGCCGAAAGCGGTGATCTTTGCAGAAATCCCTAAGACTTCGACGGGCAAGATCCAGAAGTTCCGGCTGCGGGAGATGGCGAAGCAGCCTTAGCGCCTGACCCGAAAACGGAACCGATTTCGGGAGGCATCATTTCAAAATCCTGTGCGTTCAAAAAGACGCGCGGTGTTGCAGGCGCGCCCGGCGGGAACCACATGCGCTTCATGGGCCAACTCCGTCCAGAGATGTCACCATCTGTCATCAGCGGCGTCAGCTGGCCGAAATCATGTCTTGACAGGTGATGGTTTTCAATTTACGAGTGACGAAATTCTAAATTCGTCAGTCGTAAATTTTGGCCAACGAGATGCTTGAAACCTTAGACACCACCGCCGATTCCGCCCGCCAGGAAAATGTCACGCGCATCCTGGATTGCGCGGAGCGATTGTTCCGCCACTACGGCTACGGCAAGACCAACGTCGCCGACATAGCGCGCGAACTTGGCATGTCGACCGCCAACATCTATCGCTTCTTCGCCTCCAAGGTGGAAATTCACCAGGCGGTTTGCGGCCGTATGCTCGCCACCTGCTACCGGTTGACCTACGAAGCCTGCCATGGTCCCGGCACCGCCAGCGAGAAGCTCCGCCGCTATGTGCATACGCACTATCAGTGGACGCTCGAGACCATGATCGACCAGGAGAAAGTGCACGAGATGGTCATCGTCGCCATCGAACGCGATTGGCATGTCATCGAAAAGCACATCGACAGCATCCACGAATTGGTCGCGGAAGTGATCCGCGAGGGCATCGCCACCGGCGAGTTCGTCGATCAGGATCCGGTGATCGCGTCCAGGTGTTTCGGCGCTGCTATTATCAGCCTCTGTCATCCGCAGATGATGGCCCAATGCCTCGCCAAGAAGAACCGGGCGACGCCGGACGAGCTTACCGAGTTTGCCATCAGAGCCTTGAAGAAATGACCGTTGCCGCCCGTCGGGCGGTGATGTCGGCAATTCATCCCCACAGTTCGGGAGTACGAAAAGTGTCTTTGTCCAAGTCCATCACCTACAGGCTACCGGCCGCCGGCCTGGCACTGATTGTCGTTGCCGCTCTCGGCCTCGCCGGCTGCTCGCAGGAGAAAGCCGAGGTCAAGGAGATCATCCGCCCGGTCAAGGTGGTCGAGATCGCCAAGGCGAGCGATACCCGTCAGCTCTCCTATTCCGGATCGGTGCGCGCCCGCACCGAGATGAATCTCGGCTTTCGCATCAACGGCAAGATCACCGAGCGCCTTGTCGACATCGGTGACCGCGTCAAGCCCGGCGACGTTCTCGCCCGCATCGATCCCACCGACTACGAGCTTTCGGTGAGAAGCGCCCAGGCCAGCCTCGATGCCGCCGACCGTCAGGTCGAGACAGTCGAGCTTACGCGCAAGCGCGCCGAACAGCTCTACGCCAAGAATTTCGCACCGAAGTCGCAGCTCGAGCAGGCGACGCTCAGTTACAATCAGGCGGTCGCCACGCGCGACTCCGCCCGCTCGCAGCTTGCCCAGGCACAGAACCAGGTCCGCTATACCGATCTCAAGGCGGACAAGAATGGCATCGTCACCGCCGTTGCCGCCGATGTCGGCCAGGTGGTCGGCTCAGGCACGCCGGTGGTGACCGTTGCCATCGACGGCGAGAAGGAAGTCCTGATCGCTGTTCCCGAAACCGATATCGCCGAGTTCAAGCCGGGCAAGACCGTCAAGGCGGGTTTCTGGTCCGATGAGGCGCTGACGCTCGAAGGCAAGGTCCGCGAAGTCGCCGGCAGCGCCGATCCGCAGTCGCGCACCTTTGCCGTTCGCGTCAGCCTGCCCAACGATCCGAACGTGCTGCTTGGCATGACGGCCTCCATCGAAGCCGCGGCGGGCAACCGGCAGCAGCTGGTGTCGATCCCGCTGAGCGCATTGGCACAAAAGGACAGCCAATCGATCGTCTGGACCGTCGACCGCAGTGGCGGTACCGTTCATGCGCATCCGGTCAAGGTCGCCGCCTTCACGCCTGACGGCGTCAGTGTCGCCGACGGGCTGAAGCCGGGCGATGTGGTCGTCGCTGCCGGCACGCAGTTCATGACCGAGAATCTGAAAGTCAAGCTTACCGGTGATGCAGCACAACAGTCGGCCTCGGCCGATGATGACGCCGCAAGGCGCTTGCGCTGACGGCCAGGCAATTCACGGTTTCCGGGCGGCAGGCGCCCCCGATTTTCGAGATCTCAGGTCGATGTAACCCCCACATCGATCCTCGTGTCCCACCGCGATGTAGATCTCTCAACTCGGAAAGCCTCGCCGCTCGGAAGCCCACATCGGAAGTTCCTTGGGCATGCGAAAGCGCGTGCTCTGTTGATCAAATTGAAACGGACTGACGCCGATGACCACCGACACCACTGAAAAGCGGTCTTTCAATCTTTCGCGCTGGGCAATCGGCCATCCGAGCATTGCCCGCTTCCTGTTCGGGCTTATCATCGTCGCCGGTGCGCTCGGCCTGATGCGCATGGGCCAGAAGGAAGATCCCGATTTCACCTTCCGCGTCATGGTCGTCCAGGCGATCTGGCCGGGCTCCTCGATCAAGGAGATGGAGGACCAGGTCGTCAACAAGATCGAGCGCAAGCTGCAGGAAACGCCGCATCTCGATTTCGTCCGCTCCTACACCCGCGCCGGCAGCGCCATCATCACCTTGCAGGTCAAGGGCGACACCAGTCCCGCGCAGGTCGCGGATGCGTTCTATCAGGTGCGCAAGAAGGTCGGCGATATCTCGAATGAACTGCCGCAGGGCTTGCTCGGGCCCTACTTCAACGACGAATTCGGCGACACATTCATCACCCTGCATTCGATCAGCGGCGATGGCTACGGCTATCCCGAGCTGAAGAAATTCGCCATCCAGGCACGCGACATGCTGCTGACGACGCCCGGCGTCGAGAAAGCCGTGATCATCGGCGACCAGCCGGAAAAGCTCTACATCGACGTTTCATCCAAGGTGCTTGCCGAACGCGGCCTGACGCTGACCGACCTGCAGAATGCGATCAGGGGCCAGAACAATGTCGACCCGGCAGGTTCGGTCGACACCGGCCAGCGTTCGGTGCGCATCTCGGTCGAAGGCGACGTGGCCAGGGCGGCCGACATTCGCGAGCTTCGGCTGCGGGCCGGCAACCAGGTGACGCGCCTCGGCGACATCGCCACCGTGACCTCCGGCCTCGAGGACCCTTATCAGCGCAAATACCGCTTCAACGGCCATGACAGCGTCCAGCTCGGCGTCGTCATGGCCAAGGGCTTCAACGTCACCGACGTCGGCAAGGACGTCGAAGCGGCCTACAAGCGCTTCGAGGAGGCGCTGCCCTATGGCGTGTCGGTGGACCAGGTCTCCGACCAGCCGGAAGTCGTCAAGGATGCGGTGGCCGAGTTCATGGAAGCGCTCGGTGAAGCGCTGCTGATCGTGCTTGTCGTCTCGTTCCTGTCGATCGGCTGGCGTTCGGGTCTGGTGATCGCGATCGTCATTCCGCTGGTCCTGGCCGCCACCTTCGCCATCATGTACGAGCTCGGCATCGACCTGCAGCGCATCTCGCTCGGCGCGCTGATCATCGCCCTTGGCCTCTTGGTCGACGACGCGATGATCGTCGTCGAAATGATGGAGCGAAAGCTCGAGGAAGGCTTGGTCAAGGTCGAGGCGGCGAGCTTCGCCTATTCCTCGACCGCCTTCCCGATGCTGACCGGCACGCTGATCACCACGGCCGGCTTCATCCCCGTCGGTTTCGCCGCCTCGACGGCTGGCGAATATGTGCGCACCCTGTTCTACGTCGTCGGTATCGCGCTGGTCGTGTCCTGGTTCGCGGCGGTCTATTTCACGCCATGGCTCGGCCACATGATCCTGAAGCAGCGCAAGCACGCCGGCAGCCATCACGATGTCTTCGACACGGGCTTCTACCGTCGCCTTCGCTCGACCGTGACCTGGGCCGTGCGCCATCGCATCATCGTGCTGGTGATGACGATGATGACCTTTGCCACCAGCCTGTGGGCGTTCCAGTTCATCCCGCAGAATTTCTTCCCGCAATCGTCGCGCCCGGAAATCCTTGTCGACCTCTGGCTGCCGGAAGGCACCAGCATCAAGGAAGTCGAGACACAGGCCAAGGCGCTCGAAGCCAGGATGATGGACGACAAGGACAAGCGCTTCATCGCCACCTATATCGGCGAAGGCGCGCCGCGTTTCTTCCTGCCGCTCGACCAGCAGCTTCGCAATCCGAATTTCGCCCAGCTTCTGGTGATGGCCAATGACGAACCGGCCCGCGAGCGGCTGATTGTCAAGCTGCGCACCATCCTGGCCGAGGATTTCCCGTCGATCCGCGCCAAGGTCGACCGCCTGTTCCTTGGTCCGCCGACCGGCTGGCCGGTGCAGATGCGCGTCATGGGTCCGGATCGCCAGGAGGTGCGCCGCATCGCCGACGAGGTGAAGGCGAAGTTCCAGGCAAATCCGCTGCTCGGCGCCATCCACGACGACTGGCTGGAGCCGGTGCCGGCGATGAAGCTGGTGATCGACCAGGATCGCGCCCGTGCGCTCGGCGTCACCTCGCAGCGCATCCGCCAGATGCTGCAGGCGACCATGTCGGGAGCGCCGCTCGATGACTTCCGCGACGGCGAGGAGACGGTTTCGATCGTCGCCCGCGAACCGGAGGCAAGCCGTCACCTGCTGTCGGCGGTCGATTCCGTCTATATCCCGACGGATTTCGGTGGCTCCGTGCCGCTGTCGCAGGTCGCCAAGATTGTCCCGGTGCTGGAGCAAGGCGTCGAATGGCGGCGCGACCGCTTGCCGACCATCAGCGTACGCGCCACGCTGCCGGATGGCGTGCAGCCGAACGATGTCGCCATGAAAATGTATGGCGAGATGTCGGGCCTGCGCGCCGGCCTCGCACCCGGCTACAAGATCGAGATCCAGGGCGGCGCCGAGGATGCGGCCGAAAGCCAGGCCTCGATTGCGGCGAAAGCTCCAGTCATGCTGGCGGTCATCGTCGTGCTGCTGATGATCCAGCTGCAGCATTTCGGGAAGGCGATGCTGGTGCTGGCGACCGGTCCGCTCGGCATCATCGGTGCGGCGGCGGCACTTTTGATCAGCGGTGCGCCGTTCGGCTTCGTCGCCATCCTCGGTGTTATCGCCCTGCTCGGCATCATCATGCGAAACTCGATCATCCTGGTCGATCAGATCGACCAGGACATCGCCGCCGGCGTGGAGCGCTCCGAGGCCATCATCGGCTCGGCCGTTCGCCGGTTCCGGCCGATCGTGCTGACGGCGCTGACGGCGGTGCTGGCGCTGATCCCGATCTCGCGCGGCGTCTTCTGGGGGCCGCTCGCCTATGCCATGATGGGCGGCATCCTGGTCGCCACGGTGCTGACCATCCTTGTCCTGCCGGCAGCCTACGCGCTGTTCTTCGGCCGGGAGCCCAAGAAGGTGGTGGAGCAGCCGGCCGAGACGGAAGAAAAGAACGAAAGGCCGCAACTGGCCCTGGCGGCCGAATAGAGCTGTTGGCAAATGTGACCTCCGGCGGTTTAATCCGCCCACCAGGCGTAGGTGCCGGAGGAGGACCGTCATGACCATAGCTCAGGCACCGCTGCGGCTGCCGATCGACGGACGCCATCGCCAGATGTTCATCGGCGGTGGCTGGGTCGATGCCCGCTCCGGCCGGACCATGGAGACCCGCAATCCTGCCACCGGCGCGGTCATCGCCACGGTGCCGCGCGGAGACCGCCTCGACATCGACTTGGCGGTGACTGCCGCCCGCAAGGCGTTCGAGGGACCGTGGAGCCGGCTCAAACCTTACGAGCGGCAGGTACTGCTGCTGAGGATCGCCGATCTCTTCGAAAAGAACTGGGAAGAGATCAGCCTCTCCGACACCACCGACATGGGTATGCCGATCGTGCGCACCCGCGCCAATCGCAACCGCGTCATCGGCATGCTGCGCTATTATGCCGGCATGGCGACGGCGCTGCACGGCGAGACGATCGAGAACTCGCTGCCCGGCGAAATCGTCTCCTTCACCCGCAAGGAGGCGGTCGGCGTCGTCGGCGCCATCATTCCCTGGAACGCGCCGACCGCCGCGTCGATCTGGAAAATCGGCCCGGCGCTGGCGACCGGCTGTACCATCGTGCTGAAACCATCGGAAGAGGCGCCGCTGACGCCACTGCTGATCGCCGACATCATGAACGAGGCCGGCGTCCCGGAAGGCGTCGTCAACATCGTCACCGGCACCGGCACCGAGGCGGGCGCCGCACTCGCCGAGCACATGGGCGTCGACAAAATCGTCTTCACCGGCTCGACGGCGACCGGCCAGTCGATCGTGCGCGCCTCGGCCGGCAACCTCAAGCGCGTCTCGCTGGAGCTTGGCGGCAAGTCGCCGGTCATCGTCTGCGCCGATGCCGATCTCGACAAAGCGGTGCCGGTGGCCGCGATGTCGGTGTTCGCCAATTCCGGCCAGATCTGCATCGCCGGTTCGCGCCTTTTCGTCGAACGCGCGGTCCATGACGAGTTCATCGAGCGTCTCGCGGCATACGCCAAGGGTCTCAGGGTCGGCGACGGCATCGACCCGGCGACCGAGATCGGCCCGCTCGTCTCCGAAAAGCAGTTGCAACGGGTCACCGGTTACCTCGAGGCCGGTACTGCAGAAGGGGCGAAACTCGTCACCGGAGGCACCCGGCTTGTGGAAGGCGCGCTTGCCGCCGGCAATTTCGTCGCGCCGACTGTCTTTGCCGGCGTCTCGGACGATATGAAGATCGCGCGCGAGGAGATCTTCGGGCCGGTGATTTCAGCCTTGCCGTTCGATACGCTGGACGAGGCGGTCGAGCGGGCCAACAACACGCCTTACGGCCTGGCTGCAGGGGTCTTCACCCAAAATCTCGCCACCGCCCACCGGCTGTCGCAAAAGATCCGCGCCGGCTCGGTCTGGGTCAACACCTATCACGCCATCGATCCGGCCGTGCCCTTCGGCGGCTACAAGATGAGCGGCTACGGCCGCGAGGGCGGCGCCGAACACCTTGACGAATATCTCAACACCAAGGGCGTGTTCATCAAGATCGATTGAGCCAGAATAGGCCCAGAAACGAAAAACCCGCCTCAGCGGCGGGTCTCGGGGCGAATCAGCACCATGGCGGGATTAGTAGCATAGCTGCCGGCACAAAGCAAGAACAAAATGCAAGCGATCGAGCGCGCATCGCGCGCCCAATCCGTAGAACGGTTCATCGTTTCACGGAAACGCCGAACCGCTCTATTTTTTGTTTTGAGGCAATTCCGGCCGGAAAACCGTTCACACCTTTTCCTGGAATTGCTCTCAAGGCAAGCCTCAGATGACGAACAGCCAGTTGGCGAGCAGCATCACCGCGACGCCGGCGATCAGCGTCAGGTAGGGCAGCATGCCCGCCTTTCGCACTGCGAGGTCGGACGAGTTCATGCCGAGATCGGCCAGCATGTGGTCGGGGAACTTGCCTTTGTCCTGGATGTAGTGCCGGAAGCAGAACACCGGGATGATCAAGGCGGCCGTGATCAGCCCGGCCCACAATGCCATCGGGTTCCAGACCTTGGCGCCGGCGCCCATGAAGACCGCGTTGACATAGGCAAAGATAGCGCCGAGGCCGAGCAGCCAGCTCGGCGCCTTCCATGGCCGCGCAATGTGGCCATTGTCGATGCGGTGGATCCAGCCGGCATTGAGGTTGAGGAAGTTGAAGATGATGTAGCCGCAATTCGACACGGCGAGGATGAAGAAGAAGCTCGTCGCGTCGGCCGAAGCGATGGCCAGCACAATCAGGTTGAAGATCAAGTCGGTCCACATCGCCCGCGTCGGCGCACCGTGCTCGTTGACGTGGCTGAGGTAGCGCGGCAGCCAGCCGTCGACCGAACCCTGGTAGAGCGTGCGCGAAGAGCCGGCCATCGCCGTCATGATGCAGAGCACCAGCGCCAGGATCATCAGCATGACCAGCAGGCTGTGGATCAGCTGTCCGCCGCCGACCATGCCAGCCAGCGCATCGGCAACGCCGGAGCCGTCGACGATCGGCGTCGCCAGCATGCCGTTCAAGCCGAGCACGCCCTGGAAGGTGAACGGCACCAGGATGAACAGCAGCATGCACAGAAGGCCGGAATAGAAGATCGCCTTGAAGGTATCGGTGCCCGGGTTCTTGAACTCGGAGGTGTAGCAGACGGCGGTCTCGAAACCGTAGGTCGACCATGCCGCGATGAACATGCCGCCGAGAACGAGCGTCCAGCCTGCGATGTTCCACGCGCCGGGCTCCGGCGCGTAGGCTGCCGCGAGCGGGACCAGCGGCGAAAAGTTTGCCCAGTCGATCTGGCCGGTGACGATCGGCACCACGCCGACGATCAGCATCGGGATGATGACGAGCAGGCCGATATATTTCTGCACGTTGGCGGTGCCAAGGATGCCGCGATGCTGGATGGAGAAGATGATCAGCATCAGCACCGCGCCGATGAAGAAGGTGGCATTGAAGGTGAAGGAAACCGGGCCAAGCGTATGACCGTAAAGCGTCCAGTTGCGGATCGCCGGCGTCGCCGCAGTGGTGACCGCGGTGATGGCGTCGGCGGCGCTGGTTCCGGCATGGGCCGCGATATAGGCGGCAACTTCCGGCGAAGTGTCGGTGAACAGCGGCACCGGCGCCAGCGCATTGAGGATATAGGCGGCGGCGATCGAGCAGCCGAGCGACAGCACCGGCGACCAGGCGAACCAGTTGCACCACACCGAAAGCGGCGCGATGAATTTCGAATAGCGCAGCCACGCGGTGGCGCCATAGATCGAGGCGCCGCCGGACTTGTTCGGGAACAGGCCGGCGATTTCCGCATAGGTGAAGGATTGCAGGAAGCCCATGATCATGGATGCGGTCCAGATCATGAAGGCCAGCGTTCCGGTGGTGCCGGCAATGCCGCCGATCGAAAACAGGACAAGGGCCGGAACGCCGCTTGCCACCCAAAAGGCGCCGCGCCAATCGATGTTCCGGTGCAGCTGCCCTTCGGCAGGCGGCACCAAGGTGGTGACTATCGTGCTCATTTACGTGGATTCCCCATTTTTGATGTTCCCTATCGGCAACAGCCGCAATCTCGCGAGGCGTCATCGACGCTCACGTTGAACTGCCCAGGCGTTTTCCGCTCAGTAGTATTTTATTCTTGGCAGTGAAGATTGACCCAACGCGCTTTCACGTCAAGCGGTTTGTGACGCTGTGCACATTGCGCTTGTGAAACAGTCGAGCTTCGTTGGCGCTGCCAACGGGTGCGGTCTTTCCTTCTCCCCTTGTGGGAGAAGGTGGCCGAGCGTAGCTCGGTCGGATGAGGGGTGTTCCAGCTTGGCAAAACCGCACTTCGTCCAGCGCCCCTCAACCGTCTTGGCGCTGCGCGCCAATCCACCTTCTCCCACAAGGGGCCTGTTGCGTAATTCGCTGATTGTGATTCTCTGAGGTGGACGGTCTGAGGGAATCGCGATGGC
>NZ_JAMYLU010000015.1:25000-183202 GCF_040318135.1 Mesorhizobium sp. M1295 | reverse complement strand
GCCCCCCCTCCCCACCCCCCCCCCCCCCACCGCCCTCCCCCCCCGCGCTTTCCGCCGCGCCCCCCCCACCCCCCCCCAGCACCCCCCGCGCGGCCCGCCCGGGCCCCCCCCCCCCCCCCCCCCCACAGCATATTCCTTGCGTCAGGGGCGCAAAATCAGGCGGAGACGGCGGCCGGAATGGCGCAGGAGACGCCGGTTCCGTGCAGGCCGCAATAGCCATAGGGGTTCTTCGCCAGATATTGCTGGTGGTCTTCCTCGGCGAAGTAGAATTCCGGCGCCGGCGCGATCTCGGTGGTGATCTTGCCGCGTCCGGCACCGCGCAGCGAAGCCTCGTAAGCATCGCGCGAAGCGAGCGCCGCCTGGTGTTGCGCGTCGTTGAACGTGTAGATCGCCGAACGGTAGGTGGTGCCGACATCATTGCCCTGGCGCATGCCTTGCGTCGGGTCGTGGCTTTCCCAGAACAGCTTCAAAAGCTCGGCATAGGACACGATCTTCGGATCGTAGACGACGAGCACGACTTCGGCATGGCCGGTGAGCCCGGTGCAGGTTTCCTGATAGGTCGGGTTGGGCGTGACGCCGCCAGCATAGCCGGCCGCCGTGACCCAGACGCCATCGACCTGCCAGAACAGGCGCTCGGCACCCCAGAAACAGCCCAGCCCGAACATCGCCGTCTCAAGCCCTTCGGGATAGGGACCCTTGAGCGGCCTGTTCGAGACGAAATGCTTCGATGCCGTCGGGATCGGCCGGTCGCGGCCGGGCAACGCCTCGGAGGGCTTCGGCAGGTTGAGCTTCTTGTTCAGCATATCGCTGAGAAACATGTGCGATTTCCTTTTCTTCTTGCTTGAGCCTTCCCCGATCCGGGGAACGCTGGATCCGGGAACGCAGGAATTTTAGGTCGCGGCGAACCGCCCGCTGGGGCGCTGCCGCCTGTAGCCGATGGCATAAAGAACGAAGGCCAGCACCGCGAACACGGCAAAGCCGGGCTGGCTGAGCACCCAGGCGATGGCGCCGTCCCACAGCAGCGGATTGAGCTTGTCGCGGACGAAGCTTTCAAAGGCGCTGCGCGTGTCCGGCGAGACGGCGAGCCAGCTGGTGTTGAGCGGGGTCATCACCAGCGCCGAAGCCGCCACCGACCGGGTCGCGTCGAGCACGGCCATGATGACCGAAACCGAAAGCGCGACCATTGCAGCGAGACGAAAGACGAAGCGGAACATCCAGACCCTTCCTCCCCAGGAGTTTATCGGAATGTCGTGTCGGACTGTTAAATAGGATTTACCTGCTTCGTCTGCAATCGCGACACGCGAAGTTGAACTTACGCCGGCGGCTTGCACCTGGGCCGGCTGACGAGCCAGACGGCGAAGACGCCGCGGCCGACTGGTTTGTAGGCGCCCAACGAGCACACTGATGCCATGGGCTGAGCATCCCTATCCGGCAAAGCGAATAGAGTGTCTTGGCATTCGGCACCGGATCGACTAGATGAGCCCCGCGCCTGTTGCTTTGACGGCTCGGGTGCGGGGAAAGGGTATCCGCTGGTTGACGGCGCCCACGGCCGGAATTCCGGGCCGGAATCCCAAAGGAGATGCATCTCCCCAACCCGCACGGCGAAACCGGCCGCGTCGAAGATGCTAAAAGGACGGAGAGGTGGCCGAGTGGTTGAAGGCGCACGCCTGGAAAGTGTGTTTACGGGAGACCGTAACGCGGGTTCGAATCCCGCTCTCTCCGCCAGCTAATCCCGAGAAACCCTTTATTTTCCGGGCGTTTGGTAAGGTTCGGTTAGTAGCCTACTAACCAGCCTACTAATCACTAGGGTCAAAACTCCGCCAATGGCCGAGATGGGTGGAAGACCGACGTTCGCTGACAGAAAGACATCACCGTCGCAGCGTCGTCTACAAACGGGGAGGTGTCTCAATGTCAGTGGAAATCCGGGCTGCCTCGGAGGCAGACTTTGACGCGCTCGTTCGGCTCAATCAGGTGGTTCAGAGTCTCCATGCTGAATTGCATCCAGACGTTTTCAAACAGGCAGCCGATCCGTCTGCGGTGAGGACATTCTTCGCAGCGAGGCTGGCTGATCCGAAGAGCTCGATCGCGATTGCTGAGATTGATCGCGCTCCAGTCGGCTACGTCTGGTTTGAAATTCAGTCGCTGCCAGAAACGCCGTTCACTTTCCCTCGGCCCCTGATCTATGTGCACCACATCTCGGTTATGCCGGAAGCTCGTCGTCGTGGAGTTGCCGCAGCTTTGATGTGCCATGTTGAACAGCGAGCTGCTTGCGAAGGTATCGACGAAATTGCTATGGGCATCTGGGCAGCCAATCTCGACGCGCGGCATTTCTTTGGGTCGCAAGGATGCGTTCCGTACAACATTGCACTTTGCAAGAAGCTTGTGAGAGTCAGCTAAGGGTCAGCAAGCGGACGTTTGAATTACGGTGACAGTGCACTTTGAATTACGGCGACAGAATTACGGTGACAGTGCACTATTTGTCATGTTTGCTCGGCTGTCGCTGTGCGTAAATTGAACGCATGGCTCGACTTGCATTACCGCGCCGCCGATGTCGCGCAACCGATGGGCAGCGAAGCACTTCTCGACCGTGATTGCCGAGCAAACCGGAAAGAGCAGTGAAATTGGGAAACGCGACAGGCGGGAAAAAGAAGATGGTGCACTGTCACCGTAATTCGTAATTTGCAGAGGGCGCGAAGGATCGCTACTGAGCGGCTCCATCTGCGCCGCACCCCTTACCCCAGATCAGCCCACAAGCCGAACGACCCGCGCTCCACCAGAGCGCGGGCTTCGACAGGTTCGTTAGTGTCGCTACGCGTCTAGCGCGGAACCGCTTGTATTCCCGAGACCGAGCGCTCTGTTTCGCCGGAGAAAACCACGAAGGCAAAGATCAGCACGGCGACAGCGACAATCATTGAGCCGGTGGCGACGATCGGCTCGAGCGCCGGATTTCCCTGCAGCATCAGGTAAAGCGCCGGCAACATCACGACCAGGCCGAGATTGTAGACGCCATAGTGGATCATCGCCGTCCTGCGGGCAGCCTTCGCCGGGTTCAGCGCATAATAGCCGCCGAATATTGCACTGGTGACCCATCCCAGCAGGTTGATGTGCGCGTGAGCCGGAAACGCGCCGTGATCGCCTGAAATTGCCATCTGCAGGCCAGCTGCAATTCCCAGAATAAGAAAGACGATGGCTGTCTTGAAAAAGAGCTCCGAAACCTTAGGCATGTCATTCTCCCAAACCCGTTTTGCCGCCGCATCATGCTTTGTTTCCGGCGACCTTGCCAAGGGGGACCGTCGGGCCTGCCGAACCATTTGTTGGCGGCCTGACGGCCCGTTGGCGGCCGGCCACCGAGACTGGCCGGTTGCGAGTCCAGCCGGTAAAAAATATGCGCTCACGCTAATTTGATTGCAATATCACCCGCCAGGCTTCCACGTCGTTCTCACAAGGGAAGTGTCCTGCACGATGGTGGTGCCATACGCGCCAAAGGTCAGCCTGTCAGTGTTGCAGCAAGGCCTCGCCAAACTTCTCCCACAGCTGTGTGCAATCTGTTGCTCTGAGGCTGGGGGTTCCGAGTGGGCCATATCGGATGACGGCGGCGTGAACATCATAGCCAACGATAGGTGCATTGGCGACAAAGTGGATAGCCTCGCCCAATCGGCGAGAGCCAATTGGCGCATCGGTTTTGTTGGTGATGTCGAAGACACCACAAATATCCACTTCCTGATTTCTGGCTGCCAACGCAGCTTCCATTACCTGTTCGTGCATCATCGAAATCTCTCCTAACGGTCTAAGTCTAAGAACCGCGGCTTTTGCCGGTCCGGCAGCTGACAACCGCCAAGTCGAAGTGCCTTTTGCAGCATCTCGATTGGCTCTTGCTGCGAGCCACTCCGCCCGCTCCCGCGGCAAGCCGATAAGGCAACTGCCCGCGAAATCCGCAGGCACGTCCACGGTCGCATCAAACACGGCCCACGTGCCAGTCGGCTCCTGAACGGGCAAAAACCTCATAACAGCGTCTGCTAATATACCATACCGACTGTGAGGACGGAGCTTTGTTCCTGCATCGATCAAACGAATGAGAGATGTTGTCGAAATGTCAGGCGACGCTCGCCGAAAACAATCGTCGGCGACATCGCCAGGATCGAAGGCTGAGCAGCGATCCGGCCGCATTCGGGACAAGCACAAGATGCCGGAGACAAGCGCGGTCAGAATGTTCAGCCAGAATCGCGTTTTCGTTGCGGATGGATGGTCTCGCCGCGCTTCAGCATCTCCACGAACGCCGCGATCTTCTTCTTGCGTCCGGCTTCGGTCTTCATGTTGTGGGTGCGGAAGGCGAGCGCGAAGCGGTTTTGCTCGCTGAGCTTCGCCAGCATCTCTTTCGCCTTGGGCTCGGCGTCTATTGCCGCCTGGAGGTCGTCGGGGATCTTCATCTCCTTGCCGCTCCTATAGGCGCGCGCCCAGCGGCCGTCGGCCTTGGCTGCCTCGGCCTGCCTCAGCCCATGCTCGGTCATCCGGCCCTCCTCGATCAGCCGGGCGACATTGTCGACGTTGATCTGGCTCCAGGTGCTCTTCTTGCCGCGCGGGGTATAACGCTGCAAATAGCTTTTGCCGTCCAGGGCCTTGCGCACCGCATCGATCCAGCCCCAGCATAACGCCACGTCGATGGCTTGCTTCGGCGTGATCGACGGCAGCCCCGAATCGCGCTTATGGATCTTGATCCAGACTTCGTCCTCGCTGTCGTGATGCTCGCCAAGCCAGGCATGGAAGCTTTCGGCATCCCTGAACTCGCGCACCTTGGCCGGGTCGACCTTGACGGGCGCCATCAGCCGGTCCGCCCGTGACACAGGCGCGTAACGACGCCGAACCGCTTGCCGGCCGCGCGCGCGCTCATCTCAGCTCCAAGTCCGCAATCCGCAGGCCGGATGATTCCCGCTGGCACGCGTTCAGCCTGCGCGATTGGGCGTGCCGAGGACATGGGATTTCGGCGGCAGCATGACGTCGTCGAATGTCTGCGTGAACATCGCCGCCGCAAAGAAAGCGACGGCGCGCAGGGTTTCGGTGCCGGTGTTGACGAGGTCGTGCCGGACCGGCGTCGGAAGTACCAGGACGCTGCCGGGCCTGACCGGGTGGATGCTGCCGCCCTCGATGTGCAGCTCGCCGGTGCCGGCGATGATGTATTGCGTCTCCTCGGTGGCGTCGGTGTGCCAGCCGAGCCGCTTGCCGGGCTCGATCTCGTAGACAATGACTGAGGACTGGGTGGTGCCGTGCCCGCCGTAAACCGCGAAAGCGCCGGCCCATTTGACCGACGGATCGTCCTCTGCCCAAACCAGCGAACGTTCGAGCCTGTCGGATGCGACGACTGCTGTCATGGCTTCGTTCCTCTCAGCGAATGGCGAACACGAATCTAGATGATTTTTCTGGTCTGCGTCAGCAAAACTGGCTGCCAACCGTTTCCTCGCCCATTGCGCGTAACTATTTGTCGTGCCGCGATCTGACCATTCTACTCTGGGATCGTATCACTGAGCCGATTTCACCATGCAACCAAGCCTTTACCTTTCAGCCAGTTTGGAGTTGCCCCTGCGTTGCGTTCGTGGTCCGGTACAACCAGGGCGCTCAATGCGAATTCGGCAACGGTCGCCTCACCGACCGTCAAGGCAACACACCGTGAAGGCAACCCAGGAGATAGCAATGGGCATTTTCGACAGTATCAAAGGTGCGATTTTCGGAAACGCGGTTGCGGCCGAAGCGCCGCCGGCGCAACCGTCTCCCGCGCCTGCTTCGAGCACGGCCACCCAGCCGACGGCGCCTACCCGACCCGACCCGGCTGCAACCCCGGCTCCGGCAACGCCATCCGCGCCGTCCTCTGCTCCTGACATCGCTGCCATTCTCGACAAGGCGGTGGCCGCGAAAGGGCAAAAGCTCAACTGGAAGAATTCGATCGTCGACCTGATGAAGGCTCTGAATATCGATAGCAGCCTCGGCGCCCGCAAGGAGCTTGCTCACGAGCTGAACTACACCGGCGACATGAACGACACCGTAACGATGAATCTGTGGCTGCATGATGCACTGATGAAAAAGCTGGTCGAGAATGGCGGCAAGCTTCCGAGCGATCTGGCCGCCTAGAGTCATAAGACAAGCAATTCCAGGAAAACGTGTGAACGGTTTTCCATCCGGAATTGCGTCAAACAAAAAAGACAGACCGGTTCGGCGTTCCGTGAAACGAAGAACCGTCCTGGTCCTGCCCGCACCGTGGTTCTTGCTGCGCTGACTTCGACCGCAACCGAGCAGACCCGACTGCCAAGCAATCAAACTGCCAAGTAAATAAATTGAGACCCATCCCGGCCGCCGGGATGGGTCTGTGGCGAAGTCGCATGGCACAAAAGTGCTGCCGCCTCGCGCCCGGATTGCCTCACGCAAAACCGACGATTTCGGTCGCTGCCCCGCGCGCTGGTAGGACCACCATTTCGCTGGCGAAACCCGACGTTCGGCGTATCATTCTCGCGGGAGAGGGTTCATGGTGGGAGGAAGCCAATGAACGTGGTGCAGAGGGTGACTGTCGCCGACTTGACGGCCCAAGAGCTTGTTTCATCTGCGCTTTCAAGATTCGGCGCCGGCGACACCATATCGACGAGGGCGATGCTGGACATCGTTCGCCGGACGGCCCCGGCCTGCGGTGACAGTGACGACGATCTGGTCGAGATTATCGTCATGACGGCCGTTGGTAGGACCATGGGGGTCGTGTTCGACCATCGCTACCCTTAGCAATCCGCAACGAATACCAGGCTGCGCCCAGGAGCAGTGGCGGGCGGTTGGCAGCGCGCGGCGGAAATTTACTGGTGCGGCCAAGGAAGCGAGCCTTTTTGTGCGCGAAGGCCAGCCTGGCGCCGTGCCCTTGCTTTGAGCAAAAACCGCCGCTCATGTCGGGTCATGCCCGAGGGTAGGCAACTGGGCGACACGCTCGAAGGAACTCGCTGAAATCTTGCCCGTTATGCTCTCGTTGAGATGAGGAGAGCTGCCATGGCCGACGACAAAACCAGGACCGACAGTCGCGACCGCTCACGAGTGGCGGGCGGCGAAGACTATGAGGTACGTCATTTCGCCGAGGAAGCGGGCATTACCCCTGATCAGGCACGCACGCTGATCAAGCGCCACGGCACCGACCGCAAGGTGCTGAACGAAATCGCCGAGAGCATAAGAGCGTCGTAATGGCTAACAAGAAAACCGCAATGGCCGACCGCAAGACGCGCGATCCGGACGAAAAGAAGGCTCTGCACCTGGCCGAAACCACCGACGTTTCGCCGAAGCAGGCGAAGGATCTGATGCGCAAGCACGGCAAGGACAGCCCGAAAGTCGAGAAGGAAGCCAAGAACTTCAAGGCCGAGGGCTGAACGGCCGGAGGTCTGCCCCTCACCCGCAACTTAGTAGTCGCTGCTCAACGTGCCCAGCCGGTTAGACGCGCGGCACAGGGTTGTGGCCGCAATCCTGCAGCTTATCGGTTTTCTAACAAATTCGGGCTATCCCTTCCGCTATCGCGGCTCAGGGATGCCATATGCGCGGGATGTCTGGTGAGGCGAGGCCGTCGATAGACGACATACGGCATGTGAGGCTGGTGTTTTGCCTGCTGGCGGCCGTCGTGATGGCGACGGCGCTCCTCGCCTTTGCCACCTCCCTCCTGCAGGATCCCGATAGCTGGTGGCACATCAAGGTCGGCATGGATATGCTGGCAAGCCGCACATTCCCCTCCGTCGACATTTACTCCTACACTTTTGCCGGCCAGCCATGGATCGCCAAGGAATGGCTTAGCCAGGTTCTCCTTGCCCTTGCCTTCGAAGCCGGCGGCTGGAACGGCGTGGTACTGCTGGCGACTGCGGTAATCGCGCTGACGGCCTTCTTGACGTCGTGGTATCTCAGCGCGTCGTTGAAGCCGACGCTGGCGATAGCACTGACACTGGTGCTCGCGCTCTTGATCGGGCCAATCTATGTCGCCCGACCCCACATCTTTACCTTGCCCATTATCGTCGTCTGGACCGCCGGTCTTTTCCAAGCCGCACGCAACGAGAAAGCGCCGCCTCTATGGCTGCTGGCGCTGCTTTGCCTGTGGGCCAATCTCCATGCCACCTTCACCTTCGGTTTCATTATCGCCGCCTTCGCCGGCCTCGATCTCGTCATGCGCACGCGCTTGTCGAACCCCCGGCTGCTGGCCAAGTGGATCGCTTTCGGGCTGCTTTGCCCGCTGGTCAGCCTGCTCAATCCCTATGGCGTCAAGGCCATACTCGCCACATTCACCGTGGCCTATGGCAATGAGGCGGTGCCTTACATTGCGGAGTGGCAACCCTTCGACGCCTCGCGGCATACCCTCCAGGAGGTGGCCCTGCTGGTGGCGTTTTTCGGGCTGCTCGCGTCGAGATTGCGTATTGGCTGGGCCAAGGCGCTGTTCCTTGTCTTCACCTTGCACGTCTATCTCACCCACATACGGTTCATGTACCTGTTCTTTCTTCTTGTCCCGGTCGTCCTTGCCGTCGAGGTTGCGCAACAATATCCAGCGCTTTCAGCCCCTACATGGGCCGCGGAAAAGCGCGACGGACTTGAACAATTTTTCGCGCGGCAATTTTCCAGAATTTGCGCTGGACTTGCCGTTTTGCTGGTTTTGGCGGCCGCGGTCTTCCTGGCCTATCCGGTCGTGCCGAGCCAGAAGACTTCGGCGAGGGATGCGCTGGCCTTCGCCCAAGCCCATAATCTGTCAGGCAATCTGCTGAATTCCTACAATTTCGGCGGCACGCTGATTTTCCATGGCATCAAGACGTTTATCGACGGCCGGGCGGATCAGCTCTTCCTGAACGGCTTTACGGAAACGGATGAGCAGACTGGGCACAGCCGGGGCAAGCCGATCCTGAAAGCCCAGCTCGAGAAATATGCGATAGGCTGGGCATTGTTGACCGCCGACGACAGCCGCATTCCGTTCTTCGACGAACTGGGCTGGAAGCGGGCCTATGCGGACGATTACGCTCTGATCTATACCCGCGCAGACTGATCCCCGGCAGCTTCGCGCGCCGGTGCGCACCTCCCCCTGAAGCTGTGGCCAGCGCCGAGGCGGCGAAATCCTTATGGGATTTTGATTTCTTTGCTCCGCGTCCCGTCTCGAACCTTTATGGCACTTTGATCCATATTCGGCAGAGCGATGTATCCGGCCGCCGATGTGAAGCGGTGAGCGGGCTTGGACAGTTTTGTCCAAGTTGAAAAGAACAAACTCAATATAGGAAATTGCACGATGGACATCATTGTTGTCGGGATAGGAATCTCGTTCTTTGCTCTATGCTTCGGTTACATCAAAGCCTGCGACGGGCTGTAAGTTTAGGGGATCGAAACATGCTCTTCGACTATATCCTCGGCGGCGCCGTGACCCTGTTCCTTCTCGCTTACCTGACATACGCCCTCGTTCGCCCGGAACGCTTCTGATCTCCGCTGGCAAGGAGCCAACCCCATGACAATCAACGGATGGCTGCAGATCCTCGTCTATTGCGGGATCGTCGTTTTGCTGGCCAAGCCGCTCGGCGGCTACATGCATCGCGTTTTCAGCGGCGAGCGCACATTCCTGTCGCCAATTCTGGCCCCGCTCGAGCGCGGGCTCTACCGTATGTCCGGGACCAGCGAGCGCGAGGAGCAGCACTGGACCTCCTATGCGGCGGCCCTGCTGTTCTTTAACCTGGCCGGCTTCCTGGTGCTCTATTTCCTGCAGCGGCTGCAAGGCGGCCTGCCCTACAATCCGGGCGGCATGACCGCCGTCGAACCTGGGCTTGCCTTCAACACCGCCGCCAGCTTCATGACCAACACCAACTGGCAGAACTACGGCGGCGAAAGCACGATGTCCTATCTCGTGCAGATGGCCGGCTTGACCGTGCAGAACTTTCTGTCGGCCGCGACCGGCATCGCCATCGCGGTCGCACTGATCCGCGGCTTTGCTAGAGCCTCAGGCAAATCGATCGGCAATTTCTGGGTCGATATGACCCGCTGCACGCTCTATCTGCTTGTGCCGTTCTGCATCGTGTTGACGCTTGTCTATGTCTATCTCGGTATGCCGCAGACGGTTGGTGCTTACGTCAACGCGACGACGCTGGAAGGCGCGCAACAGACGATCGCGGTCGGGCCGGTCGCTTCGCAGGTTGCCATCAAGATGCTCGGCACCAATGGCGGCGGCTTCTTCAACGCCAATGCAGCGCATCCCTTCGAAAATCCCGACGCGATCTCGAACCTGATCCAGATGGTGACGATCTTCGCCTTCGGCGCGGCGCTAACCAATGTCTTCGGTCGCATGGTCGGCAACCAGCGCCAGGGCTGGGCAATTCTGTCGGCGATGGGCGTGCTGTTCATCGCCGGCGTTGCCGTCTGCTACTGGGCCGAGGCCGCCGGCAATCCGCTCGTCCATGCGCTGGGCATCGACGGCGGCAACATGGAGGGCAAGGAAAGCCGCTTCGGCATCGCTCTGTCGGCACTGTTTGCCGTCATCACCACCGCCGCGTCCTGCGGCGCGGTCAACGCCATGCATGACAGCTTCACCGCACTCGGCGGCATGATCCCCATCATCAACATGCAGCTCGGCGAGGTCATTGTCGGCGGCGTCGGGGCCGGCTTCTACGGTATCCTGATGTTCATCGTGATCGCCGTCTTCGTTGCCGGGCTGATGGTCGGACGCACGCCCGAATATCTCGGCAAGAAGATCGAGGCCAAGGAGGTCAAGATGGCAATGCTGGCCGTCCTCTGCCTGCCGCTGGCGATGCTGGTCTTCACCGCCATCGCGGTGGTGCTGCCGACCGGCGTTGCTTCCATCGCCAACGCCGGCCCGCACGGCTTCTCCGAGGTCCTCTATGCCTACACCTCGGCCGCGGCGAACAATGGCTCCGCCTTTGGCGGTCTCAGCGGCAACACGCCCTGGTACAACATAACGCTCGGCATCGGCATGCTGATGGGCCGCTTCCTGGTCATCATTCCGGCGCTGGCGATTGCTGGATCGCTGGTGGCGAAGAAGACCGTCCCTGCCTCCGCCGGCACCTTCCCGACCGACGGTCCGCTGTTCGTCGGGCTGTTGGTCGGTGTCATCCTGATCGTTGGTGGCCTGACCTTCTTCCCGGCCCTGGCGGTCGGACCGATCGTCGAGCACCTGGCGATGATTCACCGTCAGACATTCTGAAACGGCCATGCCCTGGTTCAAGATCATATCTCGGAAGGCCCGGCATCGTCCCGAGCCGGAGGGGGAGAAAACGCCTCCTCCTTTCCCGACCCTGTCCACATTCCTCGCTATTGCGGCAGCCTTGATCATTATCTGGCTGCTGGCTTACGGGCCGCCGCACCTTCGTTCGGCACACGATCGACCGGTCACCAACATCGACACTGGAGCCACCAAATGAGCCAGTCGAAATCCGTGAGCATCATGGATCCCCGCATTCTGTTGCCCGCCATCGGCGGATCCTTCAGAAAACTGAACCCGCGCACCTTGATGCGAAACCCGGTGATGTTCGTCGTCGCCGTCGTCTCGGCGCTCACCACCGTGCTGTTCGTCAAAGATCTCGTTACCAGCGGCGGCGATCTTGGCTTCACGCTGCAGATCATCATCTGGCTGTGGTTCACAGTGCTTTTCGCCAACTTCGCCGAAGCGGTGGCCGAAGGCCGCGGCAAGGCGCAAGCAGACTCGCTGCGTCGGGCGCGAACCGAGACGCAAGCCAAGCTGTTGAACGGCGGCGACCGCCGCAAGTTCAAGCTGGTGCCCGGCACCAGCCTGAAGGTCGGCGATATCGTGCTTGTCGAAGCCGGCGACATCATCCCCTCGGATGGCGAGGTGGTCGAAGGCGTGGCTTCGGTCAACGAGGCGGCCATCACTGGCGAATCCGCACCTGTCATCCGCGAATCCGGAGGCGATCGTTCGGCGGTGACCGGCGGCACGCAAGTCTTGTCCGACTGGATCCGGGTGCGCATCACCGCGGCTTCCGGCCATACGTTCCTCGACCGCATGATCTCGCTGGTCGAAGGCGCCGAGCGCCAGAAGACACCCAACGAGATCGCGCTCAACATCCTGCTCGTCGGCATGACGCTGATCTTCGTGCTGGCGACAGCGACGATCCCGAGTTTTGCCTCCTATTCGGGCGGCTATATCTCGGTGACGGTGCTGGTCGCCCTGTTCGTCACGCTGATCCCGACCACGATCGGCGCCCTGCTGTCGGCCATCGGCATCGCCGGCATGGACCGCCTGGTGCGTTTCAACGTGCTCGCCATGTCGGGCCGCGCCGTCGAGGCGGCCGGCGATGTCGACACGCTGCTGCTCGACAAGACCGGCACGATCACGCTGGGCAACCGCCAGGCAACGGCATTCCGTCCGGTCAGCGGCGTCACCGAACAGGAACTGGCCGACGCCGCCCAACTTGCCTCGCTTGCCGACGAAACGCCGGAAGGCCGCTCGATCGTCGTGCTGGCGAAGGAGAAATACGCCATCCGCGCCCGCGACATGGCAAGCCTGCACGCGAGTTTCGTGCCCTTCACCGCGCAAACCCGCATGAGCGGCGTCGACCTGGAAGGCTCCTCGGTCCGCAAGGGCGCAGTCGATGCGGTGGTTGCCCACGTCAACCTCTCGACCATTGCCACAGGCAGTACGCGCCCCGGCAGCGACACCGTCCGCGACCTTCAAACCATCGCCGACGAGATCGCCAAATCCGGCGGCACCCCACTGGCGGTCGAGCGCGATGGGCGCCTGCTCGGCGTCGTCCACCTGAAGGACATCGTCAAGGGCGGCATCGCAGAACGCTTTGCCGAATTGCGCCGCATGGGCATCCGCACGGTGATGATCACCGGCGACAATCCGATGACCGCGGCGGCGATCGCGGCGGAAGCCGGCGTCGACGACTTCCTTGCCCAGGCGACGCCCGAGGACAAGCTGAAGCTGATCCGCGACGAACAGGCCAAGGGCAAGCTGGTCGCGATGTGCGGTGATGGCACCAACGACGCGCCGGCGCTTGCGCAGGCCGATGTCGGCGTCGCCATGAACACCGGCACGGTCGCGGCACGCGAGGCCGGCAACATGGTCGATCTCGACAGCGATCCGACCAAGCTGATCGAGATCGTCGAAATCGGCAAGGCGCTGCTGATGACGCGTGGTTCGCTGACGACCTTCTCCATCGCCAACGACGTCGCAAAGTATTTTGCCATCATCCCGGCAATATTCGCCGTCTTCTACATCGCCCCGGGCCAAACCGCCGGGCCGCTGCAAGCGCTCAACGTCATGCATCTGGCAACGCCGCAGAGCGCTATCCTCTCGGCCATCATCTTCAACGCGCTGATCATCATCGCGCTGATCCCGCTGTCGCTGAGGGGCGTCAAATACCGCGCTGTCGGCGCCGGTGCGCTGCTCAGCCGCAATCTCATAGTCTACGGCCTTGGCGGCGTCGTCGTGCCCTTCGTCGGCATCAAGGTGATCGACATGGCCATCACTGCTCTCGGTCTCGCATAAGGAACCACGTCGATGCTCAATCAAATCAGGCCTGCGATCGTCATGATCGTCTTCTTCACCGTTCTGACGGGGTTGGTCTATCCGATCGGCATGACCGGCATTGCCCAGGCGCTGTTTCCGCGCCAGGCCAATGGCAGCCTGATCGAGAAGGACGGCAAACTCGTCGGTTCCGAGCTGATCGGCCAGGCCTTCACCAGCGACCGCTACTTCCATGGCCGTCCGTCGGCTGCCGGCGACGGCTACAATGCCGCCGCCTCGGGAGGTTCGAATCTCGGCCCGACCAACCCGAAGCTGATCGACCGTATCAAGAGCGACGCCGAGAAGTTGAGAGCCGAAAACCCGAACCAGCCGGTACCGATGGATCTGGTCACCACGTCCGGCAGCGGCCTCGATCCGCATATCAGCCCCGATGCGGCCTATTTTCAGGTCGCCAGGGTGGCTAAGGCCAGGGGCGTCGATGAATCCAGGATCAAATCGCTCGTCGACAGCCATATCGAGGATCGCGAATTGGGATTCATGGGCGAGGCGGTGGTCAATGTGCTGGCCCTCAACCTTGCGCTGGACGATGCGATGAAACAATGAAGGGCGGCGCCGGGATCGACACCGAAGCCGGCGCCGTTCATGATTGACCCTTATGCCAGACGACAGCCGCACCGCCGAAACCAGGCCTTCTCCCGACGCGCTGCTCGCGCACGCCGAGCGGGAGGAGCGCGGTCGGCTGAGGATATTTCTCGGCGCCGCCCCCGGTGTCGGCAAGACCTACGAGATGCTGATGTCAGGCCGCGCCAGGCTGGCCGACGGAGTCGACGTGGTGATCGGCATCGTCGAGACGCACGGCCGCAAGGAAACCCAGACGCTGGTCGAAGGCTACGAGGTCATTCCTCGCCTTGAGATCGATTACAAGGGGCGGATCCTCGAGGAGATGGATCTCGACGCCATCCTCGCCCGGCGCCCGGCGCTGGTTCTGGTCGACGAACTCGCCCACACCAACGTCGCCGGCAGCCGCCACCCCAAGCGCTACCTCGACGTCCAGGAAATCCTGACGCACGGGATCGATGTCTACACGACACTGAACATCCAGCACGTCGAAAGCCTGAACGACGTCGTGGCCCAGATCACACGCGTCAGGGTGCGTGAAACCGTCCCCGACTCCATCATCGATCAAGCCGACGATGTCGAGATCATCGACCTCACCCCCGACGACCTGATCAAGCGGCTGGAGGAAGGCAAGGTCTACTTCCCCAACACCGCCCAGCGCGCCATCGAGAACTATTTCTCGCCGGGCAATCTGACGGCGCTCAGGGAGTTGGCGCTTCGCCGCACCGCCCAGCGGGTCGATGAGCAGTTGCTCAACCATATGCAGGCACACGCGATCCCGGGACCGTGGGCGGCCGGAGAAAGGGTTCTCGTCTGCGTCGACGCGCGTCCTGGCGGAGCGGCTCGCATACGCTATGCGCGCAGGCTGGCCGACCGCCTCCGTGCCCCCTGGACGGCGCTTCATGTGGACACCCCTCGCTCAGCCGCCATGCCCGAGGAGGACAAGGATCGGCTGGCGACGCAGTTGCGCCTTGCCGAGCAGCTCGGTGCCGAGGTGACGACCATTCCGGGTCAGAATGTCGCGCAAGACATCGTTCGCCATGCGACGGCGAACAACTTCACCCATATCGTGATCGGCAGGCCGACCCGATCACGCTGGCGCGAATTGATCGAAGGCTCGCTCACCTATGATCTCATCCGCGACGCCGGCAACATCAGCGTCCATGTAATTTCGGGAACCGACCAGGGCACCGACGCACCCTCGAAAAATGTCAGCGCGGCAACCGAGCAGAAGCAGTTTCAGGTTAGGCCCTACCTGCTAGCTACAGCCTATGTCATGGGCTCGCTGGCCTTCAGCACTGTTCTCGACCAGTTTCTCGACGTTCGCAATCTGGCCATTGTCTTTCTGCTGGCGGTGCTCACATCGGCTGTAATGGGCGGGCTCTGGCCAGCGTTGTACGCCTGTGTCGTCAGCGCCCTTGCATTCAACTACTTTTTCCTAGAGCCGCGCTACACACTGACGATCAGGGATCCGGAGAGCATCGTTGCGCTTGCCGTCTTCCTTGTTGTCGCCGTTATCGCCAGCAATCTGACGGCGCGGGTGCAGCGTCAAGCGATCGCTGCCAGCTCACGGGCGCGCGCCACGGAAGACATCTATCAGTTTTCAAAGAAGCTCGCCGGCGCCGGTACCCTGGACGACGTGCTATGGGCCACTGCCTTCCAGATCGCCTTGATGCTGAAGCTGCGCGTAGTGCTGCTTTTGCCCGAGGACGGCACAATCGCGGTCAAAGCCGGCTACCCACCCGACGACACGCTGGCCGAGGCCGACATCGCAGCAGCCCGCTGGGCGTGGGAGCATAACCGCGCCGCCGGGCGCGGCGCCGACACGCTGCCCGGAGCAAAACGCCTCTATCTGCCCTTGCGGACCGGACGCACGGCGGTGGGCGTCGTCGGCCTCGACAACGACAAGCAAGGTCCGCTGCTGACACCCGAGCAGCAACGTCTGCTCGATGCGCTCGCCGACCAGGCGGCGGTCGCCATCGAGCGCATCCAGCTCGTCGCCGATGTTGACCGGGCCAAGCTTGCGGCCGAGGCAGACCGTCTGCGCTCGGCCTTGCTCACCTCCATTTCCCACGATTTGAAAACGCCGCTTGCCGCCATCATGGGCGCGGCCGGAACACTCAGGGACTTCGAGGCCGCACTGCCCGAGCAGGACCGGGCGGAACTGCTGTCGACCGTGCTTGATGAATCGGAAAGGCTGAACCGCTTCATCGCCAATCTGCTCGACATGACCAAGATAGAATCCGGCACGATGGAGCCGAATTATGCATTCCACTATGTCGGCGACATTGTCGGCTCAGCCCTGCATCGGGCCCGCAAAATCGTCGGCGAGCATAAGACCGAGACCGATATTCCATCGGATCTGCCGATGTTGCGGCTCGACCCCGTTCTGTTCGAGCAGGTGCTGTTCAATCTCCTCGACAATGCTGCAAAATACGCGCCGCCAGGTTCGACGATCCGCCTGCAGGCCTGGGCCGACAATGGCAGCGTCATCCTGCAGATCATGGATGAGGGACCAGGCATTCCGCCAGCGGACCTGGAGCGCGTTTTCGACACTTTCTACCGTGTGCGCAAGGGTGACCAGGTGCGTGCCGGCACCGGGCTCGGATTGTCGATTTGCCGCGGCTTCATCGAAGCGATGGGCGGGACGCTCTCGGCGGCGAACAGGACCGACCGCTCGGGCGCGGTTTTCACCATAAGAATGCCGGTGCCGGCAGAACTCCCCGATGTCGGTGAACCCGATGCTGACGATCGAAACATGGACCACCTGTCATGACGAATTTGGACGTCAGGATATTGGTGGTCGACGACGAGCCGCCGATCCGGAAACTGCTTCGCGTCGGGCTCGGCAGCCAAGGCTATGCGATCAGCGAGGCGCCGAACGCCAGCGCGGCGATTGAACTCATGGAGACGGAAAAGCCGGACCTGGTCCTCCTCGATCTCGGCCTGCCCGGCATGAGCGGGCATGAGCTGCTGCGCAAATGGCGGGATGATGGCCTGGACATTCCCGTGGTTATTCTTTCGAGCCGCACTGATGAGGCCGGCATCGTCTCGGCCCTCGAACTCGGCGCCGACGATTATGTCACCAAGCCGTTCGGTATGAACGAGCTTGTGGCACGCATCCGCGTGGCGCTGCGCCACAAGTTCCAGCAGCAGGGTGAGAAACCGGTGTTCCACACCGGCGACCTCTCCGTCGATCTGGTGAAGCGCATCGTCAAGGTCGAGGACAAGGAGATAAAGCTCTCGCCGAAGGAATACGACATCCTCCGCATCCTCGTACAGCACGCCGGCAAGGTTCTCACCCACCAATTCCTGCTGAAGCAGGTCTGGGGCGATTCCACCGACGTTCAATATCTCAGGGTCTATGTCCGGCAACTCAGGCAAAAGATCGAAAAGATGCCCGACCAGCCCCGTTATATCACCACCGAGACCGGCGTCGGATATCGGCTGCGCGAAGTCGAGTGAAATGGGAGAGCCAGCCTCGCGTACCGCAATGCCTCCTCAAAGCCGGCAGGACGACGTAGCAATTCGCCGCGAATCAGCGGCGGCCATGGCATCGCCGGGCAAAACCCCTATATTAATCTGAGGTCGGTTTTGTGCGGGAATTAATGAATGTCACAGCTTCGTCTATTGACGTTTTTAGGGTCGGCAATGCTGGCAACGGTGATGCTGTCGGGCGTAAATTCTGCCGCATCGGCACAGATCGTCAGCCCCGCCGACCGCAACGCATTGATCCAGCAAAACCAGTTGCAGATGCTGGAGAACAGGCTGCAGCGGCAGCAATATCAGCAGCAGCAACAGCAATACCGTGCGCAGGACCGCCAAATCCCGGCGCCCCAACCGCAGGTGGTGCCGCAGATGAAGCCGACTTGTCAGTTGCTGCCGTCAGGGAGCGGCTTTGTCAGCACTTGCCGCTAACGTTTTCATTTATTTAGCCGACTTATTATGCTTGGATGCCGCCGCACCTGAGATAACATCGAAGGCGGTTTGGATTTAGCAATGCTGCCCTTCGTGCTTTGGGCACCGCTTCGACTGGATTTTTGAATGGCAGCCAGCAGAAAGAAGGTCGTCCGTAAGGCAAGGAAGGGCGCCCGGATTCGCCAGGTCGCGGCGATCCCCTTTCGGCTGAGCGAGCATGGCGATGTCGAGGTTATGCTCGTCACATCGCGAACGACGAGGCGCTTCATCGTGCCGAAAGGCTGGCCGATGAAGGGCAAGGGCGGTCGCAAGGCGGCCACCATCGAAGCACAGGAAGAAGCCGGCGTCCTCGGCAGGATATTGAAACAGCCGGCCGGCACCTATTGCTACTGGAAGCGGCTGGCGAACCGCTTCGTCCGCGTCGACGTCGTCGTCTATTTGCTGGAGGTAACCGAGGAACTTGCCGACTGGCAAGAAGCCAACAGGCGGCAGCGGGCATGGCTGGCACCGGCCGACGCGGCGCTGCTCATCGACGAGCCGGATCTTTCGACGTTGGTGAGGAACATCAGGAGTCCCGAGCTGGAGCATACCCCCAAAAAGCAGAATCCGGCTTTCGGAAAAGATCACGCTCAATAAACCATGGGGGTCTATCCCGACTCTATCGGGAATTGGCTCCAGCGCCCTCCGCTGTCGCTTGAACCGACATCTCACTGACTGCCTTCGTCTTCCTCGGGCAAAGGCCGCGCCGGCGTGCCGGTATAGGCCCACAGCCATTCGCGCGGCAGCGGCCCTTTGTTGCGGTCGCTTTCCTGCGACTGTTCCCATGCATGGGCCAGGATGCCGACCGAGCGCGACAGTACGAAAAGGCCTCGCGTCAGCGGCGGCGGGAAGCCGAGCTCTCCGTAGATGACGGCCGTGGCGCCGTCGATATTGAGCGGGATTTTTTTGCCCTTGCCCCGCGCAACTTCCGCCTCGACCATCTCGGCGATGTCGGCGAAGCGCCCGCTGACGACGCCGCGCGCGGCAAAGTCGCGGGTCAGTTCGATGAGGCGCGGCGCCCGCGGGTCGACCGGGTGGAAGCGGTGGCCCAGCCCCGGCACATAGCCGTCTTCCCCAGCAAGGACACGATCAACCCGCGCCGACACCGCGTCCGCGAGCGGCACGCCGGCGTCCAGTTCGGCGGCGATGTCTCCGTAGAAGGAGAGCGCCTGTTCGCCGGCGCCTCCATGCACGTCGCCAAGCACGTTGACGGCCGACGCCATGGCGCTGTTGATGCCGACACCGCACGTGATCGCCATGCGGGCGATGGCGATGGACGGCGCCTGCGGCCCATGGTCGACGGCGGCACCCAGCGCGATGCCAAGCAGCGCCGCCTGCTCCTCGCTCGGCAGTTCGCCGCGCAGCATCAGCCAGATCATTGCCGGAAAGCTGACGCGGCCGATCAGATCCTGGATCTCATAGCCGCGCAGCCGGATGACGCCGGGCCGCATCTCGATGATGCCGGTCTGCCACCATTCCTCGCCGCGCGCGCGGCCAGTCTTGTTTTCCGTGTCGCTCATGCCTTCTTTTCCGTGCCGCTCATACCTTCGCTCTTTTCTTGGCGCGTGGCGGCAAACCGGCAAAAACCTCGTCCATATGCTCGCCGAGCCCCGGCGGCGGCCTGCTCGGCAAAGGTGCCTCGCCATCGACCATGAAGCCGCCGCGCACCACGGTCAGCGGCCGGTCCATCCCGGACACAGCCTGGAAGCGCGCCGTCATGCCGCGCTGGATCACCTGTTGCTCTTGCAGTACCTGCGGGATTGTCAGCACCCGGCCTGCCGGCACGCCGGCGCGATTGAACGTCTCCTCCCAGGCGGCGGCAGAGCCGCTCGCCAAGGCATCCTCGATCAGCGCTTTCAATGCAATGCGGTTCTGCTTGCGCGTTTCGCGCTCGGCAAAGCGGACATCCGACGCCAGCTCCGGCCGATCGATCAACCGGCACAGTGTGACGAACTGCTCCTGCTTGTTGGCTGCGATGTTGAGCAAGCCGTCGCCGGTGCGAAACGCGCCAGACGGTGCGGCCGTCATATTTTCATTGCCCATCGGCTGCGGCTCGACGTCCGCCGTCAGATAGTTCGACACCGGCCAGCCGAGCGCAGAAAGCGTGCATTCGAGCATAGAGACGTCGAGGAACGCACCCTCGCCTGTCGTCTTCTGCTTGACCAGCGCGGCGGTAATGGCGAACGCCCCGACCAGCCCGCCAAGCGTATCGGCGACGGGATAGCCGACACGCAGCGGCGCCGTTTCCGGTGTACCGGTGATGCTCATGATGCCGGAAAGACCCTGGATGATCTGGTCATAGGCTGGATTGTCGCGCATCGGCCCGGTCTGGCCGAAGCCCGATATCGCACAATAGACAAGGCTTGGCCGGACCTCCTTCAGCCTGGCATGGCCAAGCCCCAGCCGGTCCATGACGCCGGGGCGGAAATTCTCGACCAGCGCGTCGGCCGAAGCGACCAGATCGAGGAAGCGTTCGCGGTCGGCCTCCTGCTTGAGATCGAGCGCCACCGAGCGTTTGCCGGCATTCTGCGCCAGGAACGAAGCGCCCATGCCCACCCGGTTGAGCTCCGGCGAGGCGCCAAGCTGGCGCGCCAGATCACCGCCTTGCGGCGTCTCGACCTTGATGACGTCGGCCCCGAGCAATGCCAGCTGGTAGGCGCAATAGGGGCCGGCCAGCACATTGGTCAGGTCAAGGATGCGGATGCCGGAAAGCAGGTCTGTCATGACGTCACGAACAGCTCAGGCATCGCCCGGCACGTGCTCCGGTCCGCGCATGCGCCTGTGCTCGATGTAAGCCCAGATATGCGGTCCAACCAACCCGATGAAGGCCAGCGTCAGCAGCGTCAGCGACAGCGGATGCTTGTAGAACACCGTCCAATCGCCGTTCGAGATGGTCATCGCGCGGCGGAACTGCGTTTCGGCAAGCGGCCCGAGAATCATGCCGATGATGACTGGCGCGGTCGGGAAATCGAAACGCCGCATCAGGAAGCCGGCGGCACCGAGCAGATAGAGGATGATGAGGTCGATCGGCGATTGCGAAATGCCGTAGGTGCCGACCGTGGCGAACACCAGAATGCCGGCATAGAGCTGCGGCGCCGGAATCTTCAGTAATCGCACCCAGAGCCCGATCAGCGGCAGGTTGAGGACGACGAGGATGACATTGGCGATGAACAGGCTGGCGATCAGCCCCCACACCAGGTCGGCCTGCGTCGTCAGCAGCAGCGGCCCCGGATTGATGCCGTAGCTCTGAAATGCCGACAGCATGATCGCGGCCGTCGCCGAGGTCGGCAGGCCGAGCGTCAGCATCGGCACCAGCACGCCGGCGGCGGATGCATTATTGGCCGCTTCCGGCCCGGCAACGCCCTCGATGGCACCGACCGTGCCGAACTCCTCCTTGTGTCTGGAGAGTTTCTTCTCGATGGCATAGGAGAGGAAGGTCGGGATTTCGGCGCCGCCGGCCGGCATGGCGCCGATCGGGAAGCCGATCAGGGAGCCGCGCAGCCATGGCCTCCACGAGCGCGACCATTCAGCCGCGGTCATGTAGAGCGACCCTTTCAACGGCACGATGTCGTCCTTGCCGGCATAGCGGCGCGAGGCCATGTAAAGCGTCTCGCCAACGGCGAACAGGCCAACGGCGACGACGATGACGTCGACGCCGTCCAACAATTCGCTCATGCCGAAGGTGAAGCGCGGCTGCCCCGTCTGCAGATCGACGCCTATCATGCCGACGACGAAGCCGACGAACAGGCTGGTCAGGCCGCGCACCGACGACGAGCCGAGCACCGCCGAAACCGTGATGAAGGCCAGCACCATCAGCGAGAAATATTCGGCCGGACCGAAAGCCAGCGCGAATTTGACGACGATCGGCGCCAGGAAGGCAACGCCGATCGTGCCCAGCGTGCCGGCGACGAAGGAGCCGATCGCCGAGGTTGCCAAGGCCGCACCGCCACGGCCGGAGCGGGCCATCCGGTTGCCTTCCAGCGCGGTGACGATAGTGGCGCTTTCGCCAGGCGTGTTGAGCAGGATCGATGTCGTCGAGCCGCCATACATGGCGCCGTAATAGATGCCGGCAAACAGGATGAACGACGCCTCCGGCGCCACCTGGTAGGTGATCGGCAACAGCAACGCGATGGTCAATGCCGGCCCGAGGCCGGGCAGCACGCCGATCGCAGTCCCCAGCGTGGTGCCGACCAGGCACCATATGAGATTGATCGGCGAGAAGGCGACCGAAAATCCGTGCGCGAGATGGCCGAGCGTTTCCATGGCGTCAGCCCCTCAGCACGGCAACGACCGAATCGACGATCGCGTTCAGCTGGTTTTCGATGAAGCCGGCGCCGATATTGACGCCGAGTGCCCTGGCAAAGCCGAAATAGGCGGCCAGCGCCAGGATCAGACCGAGCAGCACGTCACGCAGCGGACGCCGGCTGCCGAAACCGTGGCAGATGAGAACGAACATGATGACAGATGCGGCGGTAAAGCCGAGCGGCTGGATCAGCACGAGGTTGGCGATCAGTCCGAGGACGACGATGCCCATCGCCTTCCAGTCGGTCGGCGTCTCCTTTTCGTCCTCCGGCTGCCATCCGCCCCGCAAGGCGGCAATGATGAGCAGCAGCGACAGGATCACCATCCCCGTCATGGTGATGTAGGGAAAGACGGTCGGACCGACCTTGGAATAGAGCGGCGACACCGGGATTGCCAGCGTCTGCCAGGCAACCGCACCCGCACAGGCGAGGAGCCCAACGCCGATCAGCAGTTCGGGCACTGCAAGGCGCGGCGGCGCCTGCTGGTCGCTGGTGCTCATCATCGTCCTCCCAATGTCGGTCCCTTGGGGCCGGTTCTCCTTGGACCGGTCTCACTCGGCCGATCTCGGCGTAGTTTCACCTCCGGCGCCGCGTATGTCCATGCGGCTGGCGAAAGTCGGCAAGGGTTGGCGCAGGCCGCCCCTTGCCGAGAGCATCACGCCAGGCCGAGGTCCTTGAGGATCGTCCCGATGCGGGCCGTGTCTTCGGCGACGAATTTCGCATAGTCGTCACCGGTGAGCAGGATCTGCGTCCAGTTGCGGTTCTTGCATTCGGTGGCCCAGGCGTCGCTCTTGGCCATCGTCTCGATCAGCTTGATCATTGCTGCCTTGTCGGCGTCCGAGACGCCGGGCGGCGCGAAGACGCCGCGCCAGTTGAACAGCTCGACGTCGATGCCGGCTTCCTTCATGGTCGGAGCATCGATGCCCTCCTGGCGTTTGTCGGCAGATATCGCCAGCAGCCGCAGCGCGCCCGCCTTGACCTGTTCGGCGAACTCGCCATAGCCCGAGATGCCGGCCGCGACCTGGTTGCCGAGCAGCGCCGACAGCGCCTCGCCGCCGCCGGCGAACGGCACATAGGACAGGTTGGTTGCAGGAACACCGACGGTCTTGGCGATGAGGCCGAACAAGATGTGGTCCGAGCCGCCGGCCGAACCGCCGGCGACTGGAACCTGCGTCGGGTCGGCCTTGAGGGCGGCAACGAAGTCGGCCGCAGTCTTGAACGGCGAGGCGGCCGGCACCACAAGCGCCTCGAACTCGCCGGTAAGGCGGGCGATCGGGGTGACCTCGGTAAGGTTGTTGGCCGCCTTGTTGGCGATGATGGCGCCGACCATGACCATGCCAGCCACCATCAGCGCATTGCCCTTGCCCTTCCACTGGTTGACGAACTGCGGCAGGCCGACGGTGCCACCGGCGCCGCCGACATTGGTGATCTGCGAGCCGGAGATCAGCTTTTCACTGCGCAGCACCTGGTCCATGGCGCGCGCCGTCTGGTCCCAGCCGCCGCCCGGCGCCGCCGGCACGAAAATCTGCAGCTGCGGTGCGTCCTGCGCGAAAGCGGGGATAAAATGCGATGCCGCGAGCCCGGCAGCACCTGCCGCCGCGGTGCTCATCAAGAATCTGCGTCTGTTCAGCATGGGATTCCTCCAAATCGCGACACCTCCTCCGGTGCCTGCCAGAAACGTAGCCTGAATTCAGACCCGCTCGATAAAATTCATGCAGAGTTTGCGTCATCCTGTCAAAGACAGAACACTCCCCATGCGCCACAATCGGCCCGTGCGATGTTCAGGCTGGCGAACTCGACGCCCGACTACGATGTGGCAGGCAGTGCCCAGACAGCATCGGTCAGGGCTGCCGCTGCAGCAGGATGGTCGGCTTGTCTTGATAGACGGTTCGCAGCACTTCGCCATAACCGCATTTTGCCGCGACGTTCAGCGAGCCGGTGTTTTCCGGATCGATGATGCAGACGGTCTTCGCGGCTGCAAATGCCTCATCGCCCCAGGCAAGCACCCGTGCGACGACTTCGCTGGCCAACCCCTGGCCATGCACGCCCGAAACCAGAGCCCATCCGGCCTCCGGAATGCCCTCGATCGACGGCGTCATGTCGCGTTTCAGATCGTGGAAGCCGGCCTCGCCGATGAAGCGGCTGGTCGCCTTTTCCTCGACCGCCCAGAAGCCGTAGCCCAGAAGCGACCACAGGCCGGCATGGCGCAGGAAACGCATCCAGCTTTCCTCCCGCGTGCGCGGCTTGCCGCCGATAAAACGGGTGACGACGGGATCGGCCCACATTGCGACATAGGCGTCGAAATCGTCCAGCCGGTGCGGTCGCAGGACCGTGCGAGAGGTCTCAATCACTGGGGCGACAATCGTCTGCGGACTGGTCATGGTCATGCCTCGGTTGTGTTGCCGGTGCCTAATGCCGGTCATCCAACGGTTAGGACAGCGACATGCATAAAATGGGGAATCAAAATCCGTTGCGTAAAACAAGAACCAAGGCTGTGTAGATCATCTTCCAGGCTGATGTGAATCCCGCCAAGCGGTGTTAGTTTTTCGCCAGTATTTGGTTCACTGCGTTCGGTTTCGGCGCTGCCGTCCGACAGAGGGGAAACAGCATGGACACCACCGACCTTGTGCTTACCATCTTCCATCATCTGCTGGTGTTTTCGCTGGCAGGCATCATCGGCGCCGAATTCGTCCTGATCCGCAGCGACCTGTCCGCCGCGACGCTGAAGCGGCTTGTCGGTATCGATCGCCATTACGGCATCATTGCCATGCTGATCATCGTCGTCGGCATCGGCCGCGTCATCTATGGTCTCAAGGGCTGGGAATTCTACGTCTACAACTGGATGTTCTGGGCAAAGATGGCCGCTTTCGCAATTGTCGGCCTGTTGTCGATTATCCCGACCGTCCGATTCCTGTCCTGGAGCAGGCAGGCGAGCGCCAGTCCCGGCTTCCAGGTGCCTGCGGCGGAGCTAGCGTCCGTTCGCACCTATGTCCGCACCGAGGCATTCATCTTCCTGTTGATCCCGGTGTTCGCGGCGGCGATGGCGCGCGGCTACGGCTATTAAGATAGGTCGGAGGAAGGGCATCGCGCGGCCCGACCTTTCCACTCATTTGCGCGGACAAACGTGCAGTTTGCCGTTTGAGGCGATTGTCATTTGTCGGGTTGCGCTAGTTATTGCTCCATCTACATTCGGTTTGAGAGGAACTCCGCGCAGCGGTTGGTAATTCGTATTCTGGGAGGAAATCACGATGAGAAAATTCGTCGCCGCGCTGGCTGCCGTTGCGGTCGCCATGCTTTACCCGTTGGCCGCGGGCGCGCAGACGTACCCCGAACGCACCATCACCGTTGTCGTGCCGTTTTCGGCCGGCGGCCCAACCGACACCGTCACGCGTCTTGTCGCGGAAGCCATGTCGAAGGACCTCGGCCAGCAGGTCATCGTCGAGAATGTCGGCGGCGCCGGCGGCACGCTAGGCGCCGGCCGCGTCGCGAATGCCGATCCTGACGGCTATACGCTGCTCCTGCATCACATCGGCATGGCGACCAGCGCGACGCTGTATAGGAACCTCGCCTACGACACGCTGAACGCGTTCGAATATATCGGTCTCGTCACAGAAGTGCCGATGACCATCGTCGGCCGCAAGGATCTCGAGCCGACCGATCTGAAGGGACTGGTCGACTATGCCAAGGCCAACAAGGACACCGTCACCGTCGCCAATGCCGGGATAGGCGCGGCCTCGCAACTGTGCGGCATGCTGTTCATGAGCGCCATCGGCACGCCGCTGGTCACCGTTCCCTACAAAGGCACTGGCCCGGCCATGACCGACCTTCTCGGCGGCCAGGTCGACATCATGTGCGACCAGACGACCAACACCACCAAGCAGATCCAGGGCGGCACGATCAAGGGCTATGCCGTAACCTCGGCGCAACGCCTCGACGTGCTTCCGGACGTGCCGACAACGACGGAAGCCGGCCTTCCGCAGGTGCAGGTCGGCATCTGGCACGGAATCTATGCACCCAAGGGCACGCCGGCCGAGATCACCGAGCGCCTGTCGAAATCGCTGCAGGTGGCGCTGAAGGATCAGAACGTCGTCGCCCGCTTTGCCGAACTCGGCACCAAGCCGTCGCCCGAGGCCGACGCCACGCCGGCCGCGCTCAAGGCCAAGCTGGAAAGTGAGATCGCGCGGTGGAAGCCTATCATCGAAGCGGCCGGCCAGTACGCCGACTAAAGCTTGAACGGGGCGCCACCAGCGCCCCGTTTTTACACGGCATGGGCAAGCCCGCGGCGCGGCCCGGGAGGACGTCATGAAACCGTTCGCAATCGACAGAACCAACGGCATTTGCGCAGCGCTGTTCATCTTCCTCGGCGCATTTTTCGCGCTGCAGTCGCTCGGCCTCGAAATCGGCACCGCCTTCCGTATGGGACCGGGCTATTTCCCGCTGGTGCTGGCGATCGTGCTGATCCTGCTTGGCGCCGTCATCCTCGTCCAAGCGGTGCGTTTCGAGAGCGACCCGATCGGCCACATCGCGTGGCGCGGCATGCTGTTCATTCTGCCCGCTCCGATCTTCTTCGGCCTGACGGTGCGCGGCCTCGGCTTTATCCCCTCGATCTTCCTGACGGCGCTAATCGCATCGTTCGGCAGCGGCCGTATGAAGCCGCTGACCGCGCTCGTGCTGTCGGCCGGCCTGACGCTGTTCGCATTCGTCGTCTTCAGCTACGCACTCGGCCTGCCGTTCCGGCGTTTCGGCCCGTGGCTGCCCCTATCATTGTGAGGAGATGAAATGGAACTCCTCAACAATCTCGCACTCGGCTTTTCGACGGCCACATCTTTGGCAAACCTCGGTTTCTGCCTGATCGGCGTCCTTCTCGGCACGCTGATTGGTGTCCTGCCCGGCATCGGCGCCACCGCAACCATTGCCATGCTGTTGCCGATCACCTTCCAGATCGGCGATCCGGTTTCCTCCCTCATCATGCTCGCCGGCATCTATTACGGCGCGCAGTATGGCGGTTCGACTACCGCCATCCTCATCAACATGCCCGGCGAATCTTCGTCGGCCGTCACCGCCATCGACGGCTACCAAATGGCCAGGAACGGTCGCGCCGGGGCGGCACTGGCGACCGCGGCGATAGGCTCGTTCTTTGCCGGCACGGTGTCGACGTTCCTCGTCGCCATCTTTGCCCCACCGCTGACGGCGATAGCGCTGAGATTCGGCGCAGCCGAGTATTTTTCGCTGATGATTGTCGGCCTGGTCTCGTCCGTCGCGCTCGCCCACGGCTCGATCGTCAAGGCACTGGCCATGGTCGTGCTCGGCCTGCTGCTCGGACTTGTCGGCACGGATATCTACACCGGCACGCCCCGCTTCACGCTCGGCATCCGCGAATATGCCGACGGGCTGAATTTCGTCGCAGTGGCGGTCGGTGTCTTCGGCGTCGCCGAGATACTGCGCAACCTCGAAAACGAGCATGAGCGTTCCGTGCTGATCCGAAAGATCTCCGGCCTTATGCCGACCCGCGAAGATTTTCGGCGCATGGCGGCCCCCATCGTGCGCGGAACAATCATCGGTTCGGCGCTCGGCATCCTGCCGGGAGGCGGCGCGATCCTTGCCGCCTTTGCCTCCTACACCGTCGAAAAACGTGTCTCGAAAAGTCCGGGGGAATTCGGCAAAGGCGCAATCGAAGGCGTCGCCGGACCGGAATCGGCCAACAATGCCGGCGCACAAACCTCCTTTATCCCGATGCTGACGCTCGGCATTCCGGCCAACCCGGTAATGGCGCTGATGATCGGCGCGATGATCATCCAGGGCATCGTACCCGGCCCCAATGTTGCGATCGAACAGCCTGCACTGTTTTGGGGTATCATCACCTCGATGTGGATCGGCAATCTGATGCTGATCGTCTTGAATCTGCCGCTAATCGGGCTTTGGGTGAAACTGCTTACGATCCCGTATTACGTGCTCTTCCCGATCATCATGGCGTTCTGCTCGATCGGCGTTTACAGCGTCAACACCAACGTCTACGACCTCTATGCAGTCGCACTCTTCGGCTTGCTTGGCTATCTCCTGACCAAGCTGCGCTGCGAACCCGCGCCGCTGCTGCTTGGCTTCGTGCTCGGCCCGCTGCTCGAGGAAAACCTGCGCCGCGCCATGATCCTCTCTCGCGGCGATCCGAGTACCTTCGTGACGAGACCGATCAGCGCCAGCCTGCTCCTCATCGCGCTCGCCGTGCTCGTCATCGTGTTTCTCCCCGCGGTCAGGAAGAAGCGCGAGGAGGTGTTTGTCGAAGAGAGCTCCTGAACGTGGATGGCGCCACATAGGAGGAACTTCAGAGTCACTTGGCTGGCACTGATTCAGTAGCCGCCTCTACTGGCCCGAGCGGCGCGATCTCGACCAGTGGTGCAGGCACGCTGGTCGTCTTTTCCTTGGCCTTGCAGATATCGGCGATGACGCAGGCAGGGCAATCCGGCTTACGCGCCTTGCAGACATAGCGGCCGTGCAGGATCAGCCAATGATGCGCATGTCGCATATATTCGTCCGGAATGATCTTCAGGAATCCTTGCTCGACCTGTTCCGGCGTCTTGCCCGGCGCCAGGCCGAGCCTGTTGCCGATGCGGAAGATGTGCGTGTCGACCGCCATCGTATGCTGGCCGAAGGCGACGTTGAGCACGACATTGGCGGTCTTGCGGCCGACACCCGGCAGCTCGACCAGTTGATCGCGATCATCGGGCACCTTGCCGCCGTGGTCGCGGATCAGGGCTTCCGACAACGCGATGACATTCTTGGCCTTGTTGCGCCACAGCCCGATAGTGCGGATATGGTCGCCGAGCCTGGTCTCGCCCAGCGCCAGCATTTTCTGCGGCGTGTCGGCGATCTTGAACAGCGCCCGCGTCGCCCTGTTGACGCCGGCGTCCGTCGCCTGCGCCGAAAGCACCACCGCCACCAGCAGCGTGAAGGCGTTGATATGTTCGAGTTCGCCTCTCGGTTCCGGCCGCTGAACGGAAAAGCGCCGGAAAATCTCATGCACCTCGGCCGGGCTGTAAAGCGCCCGCGACCTCGCCGGCCGCGGACGCGGCTTGGCGTTCGAGCCGTCGCGGCGGCCGGGCAACAGGTCTTTTTTTAGCGCCGAAGAGTTTTTGGACTTGGGGCTTGTCATTGCTTTCCTATAATATTCTGTAATGAGCGACACAAACGCCTCATTTCAGGCCGACGAGCCATTCTTCCAGGCGCTGCTGATACCGCACCGGTCGCTGGGCAAGACCGGCTTTGTCATCCTGATGGGCGCATTCCTGTTCGGGTGGCTGGTGACCGGAGCGTTTTTCCTGTCGCGCGGCGCCTGGCCGGTGTTCGGCTTCTTCGGCCTCGATGTTATTGCCATCTATATCGCCTTCCGCGCCAATTATCGTGCCGCTCGGGCTCGCGAGGAGGTGTCGGTGTCTCGCACCAGCCTCGATATCCGCAAGACTGCCCCGTCAGGCAAATCGGAAGCACATCGCTTCAATCCGTTCTGGGCACGCTTTTCGATCGCCCGCCACACCGAAATCGGCATCACCAGAATGGCGGTCGAGGCGCAAGGAAAAACAGTCTCGCTCGGTGGCTTCCTCAACCCCGACGACCGCGAAAGTTTTGCCACCGCATTTTCGCGCGCTCTGGCGACCGCCAAGGCGCGCTGACGATCAAAACCGAAATCTCAACAGCCTGCCGACCCTCCGAAGAGCCGGAACGTGGCTCCAGAGGCGAAAGACCAGTCCGGCGAACCAGCTCACACGGGCGGCATGTTCGGGTTTGTACGCCATCGTTTCCTCGACCAACCGCAGGCCGGGCACTGACCGTTCCAAGTCGCGCGGATCGTTGATCGCCCAGTGGAGTTCGGCTCCGGTGGCGCGGAACGACCGGTTGAGGCGCACGAGCTTTAGACCCAGGTCGCTGTAGGCATCGCAGATAAATTCGCCGCTGGCCAGATGCGACACAAGCCGCGAAACCAGTCTTGGGCCCTCGTCAGCGGCAAGGTAGGGGGTCAGGCCCTCCGCCACGACCATCGCCGGGCGATCGCCGGGCACTTCATCCAACCAGCCAGGCTCCGTGACGGATGATCCGATCAGGTGGTAATGCTCGCGCATCGGGTAGAGCTTGCGCCTGAGCTCGATGACTTCGGCGTAGTCGACGTCGAACCAGTCGACGCCGGCTGGCGGGTCGATACGGAATATTCGTGTGTCCAGCCCGCAGCCGAGATGCAGTACAATGGCGTTCGGGTTGTTCGCCAGAAAAGCCGAAACCCAGTCGTCCAGCGTCTTGGCCGGATCGCCAGACCGACGCCGAGATTGTTGTCGACCTTGAGCCGCGAGAAATCGTAGTCGATGCGGCGAACCGCCTCGTCCGCAAAGCGGTCTTTCAGCAGCGAGTTGGGAAGCCGGCTTTCCAGCGCCTTGCCGTAGACGGTGATCAGCAGCGTTTCTTTTTCCTTGGTCAGCTGCATCTTCTCGCCGGCCATGATTGTCCTCCCCATTCAAAGCCAACTCTATCTGGGTACATGCTGCGGGAAAGCAAGTTTCGGGTGGTGATCGGCGCCGCGAAGGACGATATTCGCACTCAAGGAGATACTACCATGAACGCCCAAATGCCTCTCAAAACGACAGCAATCCTTCAGAAAGACATCACGCCTGAAGGCGGCGACTACGAAATCGTCCGTCGTGCCATCGAAAAGATCAGCCTCGACTATCGCGACCAGCCTTCGTTGGAAGTGCTGGCCGAGGAGGTCGGCGAGACGCCGACCGGGCTGCAGAAGCTGTTCACCCGCTGGGCCGGCCTGTCGCCGAAGGCTTTTCTGCAGGCCGTCACCCTCGATCATGCGCGCAAACTGCTGGATTCCGGCATGCCGCTGCTGGAAACTTCGTTCGAACTCGGCATGTCCGGCCCAGGCCGGCTGCACGATCTGTTCGTCACCCATGAAGCGATGTCGCCGGGCGACTACAAGACCCGCGGCGCAGGGCTCACCATCCGCTACGGCTATCATATCTCGCCTTTCGGCATCGCTTTGATCATGGTGACGGACCGCGGCCTTGCCGGCCTCGCCTTCAACGACCCCGGCGGCGAGCGCGCGACCTTTGCCGACATGTCCAGCCGCTGGCCGAATGCGACCTATGTCGAGGACATGGCGGCGACGGCGCCCTATGCCGCGCGCATCTTCGATCCGACGCTGTGGCGCGCCGACCAGCCGCTGCGCGTCGTCATGATCGGCACCGACTTCCAGGTCCGCGTCTGGGAGGCCTTGCTGCGCATTCCGATGGGCAAGGCCTGCACCTATTCCTCGATCGCCGCGCGCATCGGCGCACCGAGCGCCAGCCGGGCTGTCGGTGCCGCGGTCGGTGCCAATCCGATGTCCTTCGTCGTGCCGTGCCACCGGGCTCTCGGCAAGTCCGGCGCGCTCACCGGCTACCATTGGGGCCTGACGCGCAAACGCGCCATCCTCGGCTGGGAGGCGGGACAAGTCTCTTCTTGAATAGCCAACGAATGGAACGATAGGAGCGAAGGGCCCCGAGGGTGACAAGCAGCGATCTTACGGAGTAGCTTCCCGCGCAATTAGAGTGACATGCGCTAGCGGGAGGCACTTCTTGATCGTCGTCATCGGTTCCATCAATCTCGACCTCATCGCCAGTGTCGACCGCTTGCCCGGTCCCGGCGAAACGGTGCGCGGCTCCGGTTTCGCCACCGCCCCCGGCGGCAAGGGAGCCAACCAGGCGCTGGCCGCCGCCCGCGCCGGCGCCAAGGTGCGCATGGTCGGCGCGGTCGGCAAGGACAGCTTCGCCGGCGAGGCTTTGGCGCTGCTGCGCGACGGCAAGATCGACCTGTCCGGCGTCGGCGAGACCTTTGCCTCGACGGGTACCGCGTTGATCATGGTCGGCGCCGACGGCGAGAACGTGATCGCCGTCGTGGCGGGCGCCAATGATTCGGTCGTGCCGGGTGACCTTTCCAAGGCTTTCCTGAAAAACGGCGATGTCGTGCTGCTGCAGTTGGAGGTCCCGTTGCAAACGGTCGAGACAGCGCTTGACGCGGCAAGGACGGCCAACGCGGTCACCGTGCTCAACACCGCACCTTTCCACGGCGACGCGGCCGGCTTCCTCGGCAAGGCCGACTATCTCGTCGCCAACGAGACCGAGTTCGACCTCTATGGTGAGGCGCTGTCGTTGAGTGGCCGCGACCGCCCGGCACGGATGCGCGACTATGCCTCGAGAACTGGCCGCACCATCGTCGTCACGCTTGGCCCAGACGGCGTTCTCGCCGCGACGCCGGACGATCTCCTGATGGTTCCGGCGCTGAAGATCACTCCGCTCGACACGGTCGGCGCCGGCGACACGTTCTGCGGCTATTTTGCTGCCGGACTGGCGGCAGGCCTGCCGCTCGACCAGGCGCTTGCCCGCGCTGCCGCAGCCGGTTCGCTGGCCTGCCTGAAAGCCGGCGCCCAGCCTGCCATCCCGCTGGCCAGGGATGTCGACGCCGCCATGCCGACATCTGCCGGCTGAAGCGCGATGACAGCCACGCGCCCGACCACCAGGCATGCCGTGCCGCCCGCCGGCGACATCTGCCGCCTGTCCGCCGTGGAACTGGCCGACAGGATCAGGCGCCGGCAGCTTTCGGTGCGCGAAGTGATCGCTGCATTCCTGGACCGGATCGAGGCGGTGAACCCACAGGTCAACGCCATCGTTTCATTGCGTGAGCGTGCCGACATCCTGCGCGAGGCCGACGAGGCAGACGCTCATTTGGCGCGAGGAGCAGATACCGGATCGCTGTTCGGTCTGCCGATCGCGATCAAGGATCTTGCGCTGACAAAAGGCCTGAGAACCACCTTCGGCTCGCCGATCTTCGCCGATTTCGTGCCTGAGGAAGACGACTTCTTCGTCGAGCGTGTTCGGCGGGCCGGCGCCATCATCATCGGCAAGACCAACGTTCCCGAATTCGGGCTCGGCTCCAACACCTACAATACCGTGTTTGGACAGACGCTCAACGCGTTCGACCCAGCGCTGACCGCCGGCGGCTCGAGCGGCGGCGCGGCGGTCGCGCTGGCGCTCGACATGATTCCCATTGCCGATGGCAGCGACTTCGGCGGTTCGCTGCGCAATCCCGCTGCCTACAACAATGTCTATGGCTTCCGCCCGTCGCAGGGATTGGTACCGGCCGGCCCTGATCTTGATGTGTTTCATGCGCAAATGGGCGTCGAAGGGCCGATGGGGCGTAACGTGCGCGACATCGCCCTGCTGCTCGACGTTCAGGCCGGCTATCATCCTCGCGCGCCGCTGTCGCATGATAAGCCAGGCTCGTTCCTCGAAGGGCTGGAATCGCGGGCGGCCGGCGGGCGCATCGCCTGGCTCGGCGATCTTGACGGTCATCTGCCGATTGAAGCAGGCATTCTACAGCTTTGCGAGGCAGCACTCGGCCGGTTAGCGGATCTATCCTTCGAGGCCGAGCCGCTGATGCCGGAATTCGAGTTCGAAGCGCTGTGGCAGGCCTTTGTAACGCTTCGCCAGGCGAGCAGCGGTTGTGCGCTCAAGGTGCATTACGACGATCCCTTGAAACGCCGCCTTCTCAAGCCGGAGGCCGTGTGGGAAGTGGAACATGCACTGGGCCTCACCGCACCGCAGATCCACGCCGCCACGGTGAGGCGCTCGTCATGGCACAAAACCCTGCTGTCGCTCTTCGATCGATTCGATCTCATCGCGCTGCCGACCGCGCAGGTCTTCCCTTTCGAGGTCTCCACCCACTGGCCAAGGGAAGTGGCCGGGCGTGCCATGGACAGCTATCATCGCTGGATGCAGGTTTCAGCGTTCGCCACGCTCGGCGGCTGCCCGGCGATCAATGTGCCGGTGGGCTTCGACCCCAAGGGCAGGCCGATGGGCATGCAATTGATCGGGCGGCCACGCGCTGACCTCTCGGTGCTGGGGGCGGCTGCCGCCTATGAGGCAACGCTACCATGGCAGGCCGGCGCCTGCTGAAATCAGCTCCGCATTGTCGGCGCCTCGCCGGCTTGCACGCAACTCATCGCCATGCATTGATCGCGACAGCGCGCCGCACGAGCGGCATTCTGCGGAGGGAAAAATGTCGCTGGAACTCTACGCCACCTACGTCGTCGCTTGCATCGTCATCATTCTTGTGCCGGGGCCGACGGTCACGCTGATCATCGCCAACAGCATCCGCCACGGCTCGCGCGCCGGCCTCGCCAATGTCGCCGGCACCCAGGCCGGGCTGGCCATCATGATCGCCATCGTCGGCATCGGGCTGACCTCGCTTATCGCCGGCATGGGCCACTGGTTCGAATGGGTCCGGCTGATCGGCGCCGCCTACCTGATCTGGATGGGCGTGCAGATGTTCCGCTCGAAAGGCAAGCTGAACGCCGACGGATCGGCTAAAAAGCCGCGCGGCGGCTTCTTCCTGCAGGGCCTGCTGGTGGCGATCAGCAATCCGAAGACGCTGGTGTTCTTCGGCGCCTTCTTTCCGCAGTTCATCGCCCCCGAAGGCAATTACGCGTTACAGATCGGCGTCATGGGTCTCACCGCCATGATCTTCGCCGCCGTCTCGGATTCGACCTACGCGTTGGCCGCCGGCCGCGCCGGACGCCTGCTCTCGGCCGGCCGCGTCAAGCTCTTGTCGCGAATCAGCGGCAGCTTCCTGGTGGGCGGCGGCCTGTGGCTGGCGTTTTCCAAGGCGAAGTAACAGCCGCGAGCCGGGACGCAAATAGCAATCTCCTGGAACAGGAAGCCCGATTGAAAGTCAGCCTTCTGTGCACCACATGAATCGACAGTTGGGGATTCATGCCGGTGCCATGGACTTTTGTGGATGTGAAAAGGCACGCGATCGGCGTGATCCTGATTGTTGCTTTGTTTGCGGCGGTGTTGGCCCTCGATCCGCTCAAGTGGACGAATAACGCCAGCCCGATCCGCTCGGTGGACCCAATCGATGCAGCCGTCAAAAGTACCCATTGGGGCAAAGGCCGAAGTGTCTACATGCTGGTCCTTGAAGACGGTTCATCTGTTTTCATCGACGACGATCGTCCGCGCCTGATCGGCTCGCACGTCGGCATCGAGCGCGTCACGCGCGACAATGGCTTTGTCTTCTACCGATTTCCAAATTGAACGGCGATCGATCAATGAAGCTGTTTTCGAAGGTAAACGAGTGACAGAGCTCTCTTCGAAGAAATCGCTCTTGAACAAAGCCCTTACGCTATTCAACTCTAAGTGATGGGGCCGACGAATCTTTCTCTTAGAAACCGCCTTCTTCTGCTTCGGGAAGAGTTTCGCGATACAGTCGTTGGCGTCGCTTTCTTTTGCTCATTCGCTCTTGTGGCCGCCGTGGCGATTGTAACAAGACAGAATAGCCCGATCATGGGCACGCAACGCATAGGAGGCATCGTCGAAGATGTTGCGACGATGCCTCTAAATCCGAAAGGTTCCGTCGGCCATGGACTTTATTATAGATATGAAGTCCGTCTCCATGACGGCAACGCACTGGTATTTATCGATGGTGAGGTGGAGACGCCCCACATGATCGGATCGGAAGTCTCGATCGAACAACAGCACCGCAATAACGGCACCAGCACCTACCGCCTGCTCAATGACTGAGCGGCACTAAAGCCGCCCCAGCCTTTCCAGCAACAGCGCGAAAAACGCATCATGATCGATGTCGCGCATCACCATGGCGTTCTTCGGCCGCTTGGTCACTCCCCACCAGTCGATCACCGTCATGCCCATGGTGAGCTCCGAGGCAGTTTCCACGCTGACATTGCAGTTGCGGCCCTTGAACAGCTTCGGCTTCAACAGATAGGCGATGACGCAAGGATCGTGCAGCGGGCCGCCATCGGTGCCGTATTTCTCTTCGTCGAAGCGTTCGAAGAATTCCAGCATGTCCGCCGTCGCCGTGCCGACCCTGGTGCCGAGCTTGCGGAAAGCCTTCGTGCGCTTGGCGGTGGTCAGCGCCTTGTGGGTGACGTCGAGCGGCATCATCACGATCGGAATGTCGGATTTGAACACGACATCGGCGGCATGCGGGTCGACATAGATGTTGAACTCGGCAGTCGGCGTGACGTTGCCGCCCTCGAAGAAGCCGCCGCCCATCAGCACGATCTCCTTGATGCGCGGCGCGATTTTCGGCTCGCGGATCAGCGCCAGCGCAACATTGGTGAGCGGCCCGAGCGCGCAAAGCGTGATCGTGCCGGTCTCCTCCTTCATCAGCGTCTCGACGATGAAATCGACCGCATACTGATCCTGCAGCTTCATCTTTGGCTCAGGCAGTTGCGGTCCGTTGAGGCCGGTCTTGCCATGCACTTCCTCGGCGGTGACGAGTTCACGCGCCAGCGGCCGGATGGCGCCTGCATAGACCTTGACATCCGGCCGGCCGGCCAACTCGCAGATCTTGCGTGCGTTTTTTTCGGTGAGTTTCAGCGGCACGTTGCCGGCCACCGCGGTGATGCCGACGATCTCCAGCTCGGCGCTGCCGAGCGCCAGCAATATGGCGACGGCATCGTCCTGGCCGGGGTCAGTGTCGATGATGATCCTGCGGGATTGGGGCATTTCAATTCCTTGTTTTGGCAAGTCTTTTTGGGCGGGACGTGTGACGGCTTGAAGTCTGCCGGGCGGCGGACCATATCAAGACCATCGGGAAAAATGCCATCCGGGTTTTTCCACTTTATGTCGCTCTTGAGAGGACACTGTAACATGAGCCGAATGACGCCTTTTTCCAGCCCGCTTCTCCTCGGTTTCGATTCCATGGAAAAGACACTGGAGCGCTTGGCGAAGTCGGGTGACAGCTATCCTCCGTACAACATCGAGCGCCTCAGCGGTGCCGACGGCAAAACCGAAAGGCTGCGCATCACGCTCGCCGTCGCCGGTTTCGCGGAAAGCGATCTCGATGTCTCCACGGAGGAGAACCAGTTGGTCGTGCGCGGCCGTCAGAACGACGACACCGAGCGCGAATTCCTCCACCGCGGCATCGCCGCGCGCCAGTTCCAGCGCTGTTTCGTGCTGGCCGACGGCATGCGGGTGATTGCGGCGGAATTGAAGAACGGCCTCTTGTCGATCGATCTCGATCGGCCGGAGTCCGAACGGCTGGTACGAAAAATAAACATATCGGTGAAAGACTGAGTTTTGCCGATAGCTCTCATGCGGGATGGCCTTGAGCGGCGTCTCGCGGCAAGGAGGCTTGAAATGACCAGAACTGACGAAAATATCATCATGACCAGCGGCGAATTCGCTCATCTCGGCGAAGGTTCGGTCGCCTATCTCAGGAAAGTGTCGAGCGACGATCTGCGCGGCCGTTTCCCGGGCCTCGGCGAAATCGCGCCCGGGCTGGAACTGTGGGCCCTGTTTGCCGCCAACGGCCAGCCGATCCTGCTTTCGGATGCTCGCGACCGGGCGCTGGCCGGCGCCTTGGAAAACGATCTGACCCCCGTCGCTATCCACTAACAACACGGCGCGCCGATCTGGCTGAAACGGACAGGGCCGCTCACGGCGGCCCTTCAACGGGTCCAATCAACTCAGGCGGCGTGCGAGGCCTGTGTATCCGACAGCAGCGCGTGGATAGCCACGGCATCGCGCGTGCCCCTGATCTTGGCAACCGTGTCGGCATCGCGCAGCACCCGCGCGATGCGCGACAGCGCCTTGAGGTGGTCGGCGCCGGCACCTTCGGGGGCCAAAAGCAGAAACACCAGGTCGACCGGCTGATCGTCGAGGGCCTCGAAATCGACCGGTGTCTCCAGCCGGGCAAAAACTCCAGCGATCCGCTTCACCCCGGCCAGCTTGCCATGCGGAATGGCGATGCCGTTGCCGACGCCGGTCGAACCCAGCCGCTCGCGTTGCAGGATGGTGTCGAACACCTCCCGCTCCGGAATGCCGGAAATTGCCGCCGCCCTTTCAGACAGCAATTGCAGCAGCTGCTTTTTGGAGTTCGCCTTCAACGCCGGCATGATTGCCGGAACGTTGACGAGATCGCTCAGATCCATGCTTGAAATCCCTTGTTCGCCTGCCGTCGCCAGTCCCCACGCTTGCGTGCGGCTGGTTTTTACCCCTGCGCGACCTTGGCCGTAGACGGGTCGATCCAGCCGATATTCCCGTCCGGCCGGCGATAGACGATGTTGAGATGGTCGTTTCCGGCATTGCGGAAGACCAGGACCGGGCTGTCCTTGGTGTCGAGCTCGATCACGGCTGACGCCACCGACATGGTCCGCAGCGTCATGGTCGATTCGGCGACGATGGCCGGCGCGAAATTCTCCGGTATCTCCTCGTCGTCATCGGCAAGCGGGGCCATCACCGTATAGGCGACGTCGGTGAGTTCGCCATTGCTATTGCCTGAATTGTGCGACTTCAGCCGGCGCTTGTAGCGCCTGAGGCGGGTTTCCAGACGGTCCGCCGCGGCATCGAAGGCAAGCGTCGGATCCTGGGCATCGCCGGTCGCCTGCAGCGAAGCACCGGAATCCAGCCGGATCATGCAATCGGCCGTGTAGCGCGACCCCGATTTGACGACTACGATTTGCCCTGAAAAGCCCCGATCGAAATATTTCCCGATCACTTCTCCGACACGGTCGTTGATGCGCGTACGGAACGCATCGCCGATATCCATGTGTTTTCCCGATATGCGCAATGTCATCTGAAAACTGACCTTCCTTGCTCAGGCTTCAAACTGTCCCGAGTTTATACTCGTGGTCCGTGCGCACAAGCTTTGCGGCGTCACTTGCGCCGATTTTAAATCCGAACTTTCCGGTTGATCACAAGCCGCCTTCTTGGCCGTCCGTGGCCTACGTCGTGACGGACCATCTCTCGTGCGGGCATCAGCGAACTCAAATCCACTCGCCAGCCCGTCTCATGCGGGCGGGCTTCTAGCCACTTCGTTGCCGCTTGTCAATGAACGCGAAAGCTGTGGAAATTCTGCCGGAGTTCAACGGCCGGCGCTGGCCAAAGCGCGTTTTTCGCGCCGCCGTTGCACCGAAGAGGGTATGTTCATGCCTTCCCGGTATTTGGCAACCGTGCGCCTGGCAATGTCGACGCCGCTTTCCCGCAGCATGTCCACGATGGCATCGTCGGAAAGCACATCGACGGCTTTCTCCTCGTCGATCAGCTGCTTTATGCGGTCGCGCACCGCTTCCGACGAATGCGCATCGCCGCCACCCGACGAAGCGATCGAGGCGGTAAAGAAATAGCGCAGCTCGAACACGCCGCGCGGCGTCAGCATGTATTTGTTTGCCGTGACCCGGCTGACCGTCGATTCGTGCATGCCGATAGCGTCCGCCACCGTGCGCAGGTTGAGCGGCTTCAGGTGCCGCACGCCGTGGACGAGAAAAGCGTCCTGCTGGCGCACGATCTCGGAGGCGACCTTCAGGATAGTCTTCGCCCGCTGGTCGAGGCTGCGCGTCAGCCAGTTGGCATTCTGCAGGCATTCGGCGAGGAAATCCTTTTCCGCTTGGTTTTTCGCATGCGGCGTGACCTGAGCGAAATAGATGTGATCGACCAGCACGCGCGGTAGCGTCTCGGCGTTGAGCTCGACCGTCCAGCTGCCGTCATTGGCTGCGCGCACCTCGACGTCGGCCACGATCGCATCGCTGGCACCGCGCGAAAACGCCATTCCCGGCCGCGGGTCGAGCGCCCGGATCTCGGCCAGCATGTCGAGCAGATCCTCCTCGTCGACACCGCAAATCCGCTTCAGCGTCTGGAAATCGCGCCGTGCCAGGAGTTCGAGATTGGCGATCAATGCCCTCATCGCCGGATCGAGCCGGTCGCGCACGGCAAGCTGCAGCGACAGGCATTCGGCGAGGTCGCGGGCGAAGATGCCGGCGGGCTCGAATGTCTGGCAAATCGCCAGCGCCATTGCCACCGCCGGGGGGTCCGTGCCGAGGCGGGCCGCGATCTCGGCCATGTCCGCACGCATGTAGCCGGCCTCATCGAGGCCGTCGGCAAGCTCGCTGGCGATCAGGCGCGCGGCCGGATCGGCGAAGGCGAGCGCCACCTGCTCGCCGACATGGTCGCGCAGCGTGATGGCAGCCGCCGCCATATCCGCGACATCGAAGCCGTCGGAGGAAGAGGCGGAACTATTGCCGGACGCCGATTTCCATTGCGCCGTCAGGTCGGGGCCGAGCCGCTCGCTCGTTCCTGGATCGTCGGGAAACAGGTTTTCCAGCGACGTATCGAGCTTTTCCGAGATCGCCTCGGCGCTCCACGCCGTCTCCGCTTCGAACCAGTCGCCGTCGGCGGCCGGTTCCGATGCGGCGTCGCTCTTCTGCGCCTGGTCGCTGGCGGCGTCGTCCTGCGGTTCGGCGCGTTCCAGCAGGGGATTGCGTTCGATCTCGTCGTCGATGAAGCGTTCCAGCTCGAGGTGGGTGAACTGCAGCAGGCGGATCGACTGCATCAGCTGCGGCGTCATCACCAGCGACTGCGACTGTCGTAGCTGTAGTTTTGCCGCCAACGCCATGGTTCGGTTTCAAACGCCCCGTCTACGCACCCGCACTGCCGGAAAGAATTTTCCAGGCCAGCATAGAAACTGGCCCGGCTTTTGCTTGTCAAGGCGAGGTGCGGAAAAACTCGCCTGCCAGCGCGTTTTTCAGGCAGAAAATCGAAGAAAAAGCTGCCGGACTACGCCGGAAATCCCGTTCGAAGCGGAATTTCGCATTTAGAGCGTAAATCCCTCGCCAAGATAAAGCCGCCGCACATCGGCATTTGCGACGATTTCGTCGGCTCGGCCATGGGTCAGCACCTGGCCGGCATGGATGATGTAGGCGCGGTCGATCAGGCCAAGGGTCTCACGCACATTGTGGTCGGTGATCAGCACGCCGATGCCACGTGCCGTCAGATGGCGAACGAGCTGCTGGATGTCGGCGACGGCGATCGGGTCGATGCCGGCGAACGGTTCGTCGAGCAGCATGTAGGCGGGGCGGGTTGCCAAGGCGCGGGCAATTTCCAGGCGCCGCCGCTCACCGCCGGAAAGCGACAGCGACGGAGCCTTGCGCAGATGGCTGATGTGGAATTCCTCGAGCAATTCGTCGAGCAGGCGCTCACGTTCCTTGCGGCTCTTTTCGACCACTTCGAGCACGGCCCGGATGTTTTGCTCGACGTTCAGGCCGCGAAAAATCGACGCTTCCTGCGGCAAATAGCCGATGCCGAGACGGGCGCGGCGATACATCGGCATCGACGTGACATCGAAACCGTCGATCTCGATGGTGCCTTCATCGACCGGCACCAGCCCGGTCACCATGTAGAAACAGGTCGTCTTGCCGGCGCCGTTGGGGCCGAGCAGCCCAACCGCCTCGCCGGCGCGCACGCCCAGCGTCACGCCGCTGACGACTTTGCGGCCCTTGTAGCTTTTGGTCAGCCCCTTGGCGATCAAGGTTCCCTTGAACTTTGCCGCTTCGACGGTGACCCTGGCCGGTGCCGCAAGTTTGCTGGCGGCGCGCCCTGGAAGACGCGCCAGCAGCGACGATATGCCGGTCATCAGGGTTTCGCTGCTCCAGACTTCGCCTGCGGCGTGATCGACATCATGACGCGGCCGCCGCAGGCGTCGACCTGGGCAAGGCCGCTCTTCATCTGCACGGTAAGCTTGCAGCCGACAAGCACGTTGTCGCCTTGCGAGAGCACGACCTTGCTGCCCGAAAGCACCAGCACCTCGGTCTTCATGTCGAAGGTGCCGCGGTCGCCGGTGGCAACCTGATTGTCCGATTTGATGTAGACCTTATCGTCGACCACGAGATGGTCGATGTTGGCGGATCCGGTCATCGCCGCGGCACCCGCCGGCTCGGCGCCTTTGGCGGCGGCTGCATCCCTGACGTAATAGACCGTCATTTTGCCGGCCTTGAGTACGGTTGGACCCTGGACGACGTTGACGTTGCCGGTGAAGACGGCGACGCTTTCCGCCTGGCGCACCTCGAGCTTGTCGCTTTCGATCTGGATCGGCTTGTCGCCCGACAGCCTGAGGCCGGACATTTGGCTGGTGGCGCTGGACTGCGCCAGCGACGAAGCCGTCCCCAGGGTGAGCCCCAATGGCAGCCCGAGGGTCAGCAACGCCGAAACCGCGGCGAGGCGCCGTGCCGAACTACTGAACCGCATTGGTCTCTCCGCTCTTTGCCTCTGCCGCCTTCAAACTGGCGGGATCGATGTCGACGCGCACCTTGTTCTCGAAAACCAGGACCTTGCCATTGTCCTGGACCGACATCGAATCCGCCCTGATCCGCGACCCGCCGCGGCTGACATCGACGGGTTCGCTTGTCTTCATAGTGCCTTCGCCCATGTCGAGATAGACTGATTTGAATTTTGCCACCACGCCATCCGTGGTCGATACCGTCACGTCGCTGGTCAGGCTGAACGTGTTGCCGTCGCGATCATAGGTGCCGCGCGCGGCATCGATGGCGGCCGTGTTGTCGGCCGCAATCGGCAGCCTGGCCTTGATGCCTTCCAGATCGATGATGCCTTGTTTGCTGACGTCCTGTATGGCGCGCAGGGCCGTCATCGAATAGGGCAAGTTCTGCTTGGTGAAGCCGTTGAGCTTGGGATTGGCCATCACCAGCTTGCCATTGGCAAAGGAGCCGCCGTCGGCCTGCACCTCGATTGCAGCGGGAGCCATGAGATAGGAATAGACCGGAAACGCGACCGCGATCAGGGCGGCGACCAGCGGCACGGCCAGCTTGAGGATCCGCACCCGGCGCGAATGACGCTGCGCGATGTCAAAGGCGTCGACCCGCGCCCGGCCTGCGGCCTTGGGAGCCAACTCCGTCTCGGTGTTGGTCGGTTCGATTGGTCCCGCTAACATGACTGCTTCTTCTAAACCCCTGCCCGCCAGGCCGCCCTATAGGTGGGGTGCCGGCGCCCTCAAGCAAGCACAAGCCGAGGAAAACCGCAAAAATATGACAGCCGCCCCTATACAACGAAAATGGCCCCAGCGCAGCCTGAACCTCATACCAGATATGGGCGCACAGTGTTAGAGCCTGTGGAACGCGACAGGTTGAAGCTTGCCCGAACGCCGAAGACGGCTTTGGCGAAGGCCGTCAGGAAACGGTAGCCGGGCGCGAATGGTTGCTTTAAAAGCATCTGCTCCCACCGACTACGAGGCTGACCATGGCATTGAGAGCCGACGACCTGATCGACCGCCGCCGCTTGCGCCGCAAGCTGACATTCTGGCGTGTTGCGGCGATTCTTGTCGCCGCAGCCGGGCTGATCGCCTTTTCCGCGTGGATTTATGGTGACGAATTCACCGGCGCGGCTGTCGACCACATCGCTAAGGTCAAGATCGAAGGTACCATCACCGAAGACGAAGAACTGATCAAGCGGCTGGAAGCCATCCGTCAGTCGCCGCGCGTCAAGGCTGTGATCCTGTCGATCGATTCACCCGGCGGCACCACCGTCGGTGGCGAGTCGATCTACGAGGCAGTGCGCAAGCTCGCCGCCGACAAGCCGGTGGTGGCCGAGGTCGGCACGCTCGCGGCGTCGGCGGGTTACATGATAGCCACCGCGGCCGACCATATTGTCGCACGCAAATCCTCGATCGTCGGCTCGATCGGCGTTCTGATCCAGTACCCGGACGTCAGCGGCCTCATGGACAAGCTCGGCGTCAAGCTGGAGGAGGTGAAATCCTCGCCCTTGAAGGCCTCGCCTTCCCCCTTCAAGCCGACCAATGACGATGAACGCGCCATGGTCCGCAAACTCATTCTCGACAGCTACGACTGGTTCGTCGGCATCGTCGCCGAGCGCCGCAACATGACCAAGCCGGAGGCGCTGGCGCTCGCGGACGGGTCGATCTTCACCGGCCGGCAGGCGGTCACCAACAGATTGATCGACGCGGTCGGCGGCGAGGCCGAAGCGATCGACTGGCTTGCAGGCAAGGGTGTCGATGCCAAGCTCAAGGTGGTGGAATGGAAGGACACGGAAAAACGCGGTGGTTTCCTGTTCTCCAAGGCGATGGCGCAGACCGTCGGCGCTGCGCTTGGCCTGCCTGGCCATGGCGGCGACGTCCTTCACGAAATTGGAGCGGACCGCTTGTTTCTTGACGGTCTCGTTTCCGTCTGGCACCCTTGAGGAGCCGCTTGGGAGTGAAAAAGCAAATAAAATCATTCTGATAATTTCGGCGGCACTGCTTTCACGGGGAGCCTTTTCATGATCAAATCCGAACTTGTGCAGATCATCGCCACGCGCAATCCGCATCTTTTCCTGCGCGATGTCGAAAACATTGTCGGCGCCATCTTCGATGAAATCACCGACGCGCTTGCCGAGGGCAACCGGGTCGAGTTGCGCGGCTTCGGCGCGTTTTCGGTGAAAAACCGCCCTGCCCGCACCGGCCGCAATCCGCGCACCGGCGAATCCGTAGAGGTCGAGGAGAAATGGGTGCCGTTCTTCAAGACCGGCAAGGAATTGCGTGAAAGGCTGAACGGAGGCAAATAGGCGCGGCGCCCGCCGACCCGTTGCTGCCTTTTCTTCCGAACGGAAAAACATGTTCAATCGCTTCATCCTCATCGTGGTTTTCGTGCCGCTGGCCGTCATCCTGATTGCGCTGGCCGTCGCCAACCGCGAACCGGTGGCCTTCACGCTCGATCCGTTCAATCCCGGCAATCCGGCGCTGACGCTGACCGTGCCGCTGTTCATTTTCCTGTTCCTGGCGCTGGCCATCGGCATGATCGTCGGCAGCCTGGCGACCTGGATCAAGCAGGGCCGCTACCGCAAGCTGGCGCGCCAGCGCGCCGCCGAGGCCGAGAACCTGCGTCTGGCAGTCAGCCGCGCGCCCACAGCGGCGCAGGGCCCGGCCTTGCCGAAGCCGATGAACTGAGCCGCGGCTCGGGCAGGAAGCGCAACCGGCCTATTTCTCCACGGAGCCATCATGCTGACCATTTCCGCCGCCGAGGTCGACCGCGCGCTGACCTTTCCCGGGCTGGTCGAGACATTGCGCGCCGCTTTTCGCGACGGCGCCGTGCAGCCGGTCAGGCATCATCACACGGTCGAGCGGCCCGACGGTGCCGCCTCGACGCTGCTTCTGATGCCGGCCTGGACCGACTTCAACGCCGGCACCTCGGCCGATGGCCATATCGGCGTCAAGATCGTCACAGTGTCGCCCGACAACAACGCCGTCGGCAAGCCTGCGGTGATGGGCCTCTACCTGTTGCTGGACGGCGCCACCGGCGAGCCTCAGGCCTTGATCGATGGCCAGCGGCTGACGCAGTGGCGCACCGCCTGCGCCTCGGCACTGGCCGCGTCCTATCTGGCCCGCGAAGACGCATCACGGCTGCTGGTGGTCGGCGCCGGCGCGCTGTCGCCATTCCTTGCAAAGGCGCATTCGGCGGTGCGGCCGATCAAGAACATCCGCATCTGGAACCGCACGCCGGCCAATGCCGAAAAGGTCGCGGCAAAATTGCGTGCCGAGGGTTTTGCGGCCGACGCCGCAGGCGATCTCGACGTCGAACTCGGCCAGGCCGATATCGTGTCATCGGCGACCATCACCACCGCGCCACTGATCAAAGGGGTACTCTTGAAACCGGGAACCCATGTCGATCTGGTTGGCGGCTTCACGCCGGCGATGCGCGAAAGCGACGACGACGCGATTGCACGCGCCCGCGTCTATGTCGACACCCGCGCCGGCGCCACCAAGGAAGCCGGCGACATCGTCCAGCCGCTGGCCTCCGGCGTGCTGAAGCCGCAAGCCATCGTCGCCGACCTCTATGAACTGGCACGCGGCCAGAAAAAAGGCCGGCAGGGCAATGACGAGATCACGCTGTTCAAGTCGGTCGGCGCGGCCCTCGAGGACCTGGCCGCCGGCATTGCCGTGTATCGCGCAAGCGTAGGGCAGTAGGGCAGTAGGGCAGTAGGGCAGTAGGGCAGTAGGGCAGTAGGAAACCGTGCTAATCGTGCGGCGCCGCGCCTAGTGCTACTTTGCTCTCGCCTACTGCCCTACTGCCTTACTCCTTTTGCCAATAAACCCGTAGCCGGTGGTTGTCCGGATCGAGCGCGACGAAGGTGCGGCCGAAATCCATGTCGGTCGGGCTCTGCAGGATGGTCAGCCCACGGTCGGCCCACTCGGCATGGGTGGTGTCGACAGCGCCAGGCGTATCCAACGCAAAGACGACCTCGGCGCCACCGCCTGCGGCCGCCGCGGCCGGCTCTACGGTATGACGCGACCAGAGGCCGAGTTTGAAGCCGTTGTCGAGCACGAACAACACGAAGGTCGGCGAGGTGTCGACCGGCTCGCGTCCGAGCAGCGCGCTGTAGAAGGCGCCGCTTTGCTCAGGCTTGTCGACATAGAGGATGACGAAATTGGGCGGTGTCATGAATTGCTCTCCAGATGGTTTCGACTGGAGCAGCATAGCGTGCACCACTGCCAGATTCTGGCAGCAGTCTTAACTGAGCGGCAGCCTTAGCTTGGCTTGTCGAGCGTCGCCCGCCATTCTTTGAGCAGCACCTGGCGACGGCGCGGATAACGCGTCTCGGTGGCGTTGAGGCCGGATATCCGATCGGCGCGAAAGTGCCTGAAATCCTGGCGCATCTCGCACCACGCCGCGACGACGCGCACCTTGTCGAAGAAGCCGAGTGCAAACGGCCAGACGGTGCGCTCGGAGGCAGCGCCGCCGGCATCGCGATAGACAAAGCTCAACTTGTGCTCCTCGCGGATGGCTTGCCGCACCACGCCGAGATCGATGCCTTCGGTGACCTCGGTGCGCGACCCGACCAGCAGCGTCGAGGCATCGAGCTCTTCGCGCAAATCGTCCGGCAGCACGGCGGCGATCTTGGCCAGCGCGTCGGTGGCGGCGTTGGCAAGCCGCCAGTCCGGCTGCTTGGCCACCCAGCGCGAACCGAGCACGATCGCCTCGATCTCCTCGTCGGTGAACATCAAGGGCGGCAGCATGAAGCCTGGCCTGAGCACGTAACCCAGCCCCGCCTCGCCCTCGATCGGTGCGCCCTGCCCCTGCAACGTGGCGATATCGCGATAGAGCGTGCGGATCGACACACCCATTTCGCCGGCAAGGCTGCGGCCGCTGACTGGCCGGCGATGCCGGCGCAGGATCTGGATCAAGTCGAGCAGGCGTTCGGCGCGGGACATGGATCGCAACCCGGTTTGGATGGATGCCCAATTTGGATGGACGATAGTGCGCCTGCGCTTTCGGCGGCAAGCAGGATGATCGCCGACCGGAACGTATGCGGCCTGACGCCGTTGTCTGGCCATTATGGATATACGCGGTCTTCTGTTGTTCTGGTCTGTTTTGACCGCCACCGTTGCTGCCCTAAGCCTCGGACCATCCTTCGCCCACGTACTGGAATCGGTGCCGCGGCTGACCAGATGGCCGCCGTCGCTCTGGCGAGAAACCACGGTCTTCAATGCTCAGTTCCAGTTCTTTTTGACTGTCGGCGCACCGCTGGACGTGGCGGCCGTCGCCTGTCCGGGGCTCCTCGCATGGATGCTGCGCGGCGACCGCCCGGCATTCTGGTGGGTGTTGGCCGCCACCATGCTTTATCTGATGGCGCTTGTCGCGTGGGTTGCGCTCGTCAAACCGGCAAACGATGTCCTGGCCACCTGGGTGCCTGGACCGATCCCGGGCAATTTCGAAGCTATCCGGAGCCGCTGGGAAGCCGGCCATATGGTCGTCACCGGCTTCAAGGCCGTCGGTTTCATCGCGCTCGCAGTCGGGCTGCTGTCGATCAGGCGTGGCTGATCCGTTCGCAAACGCCTGCAGCCCTTTTGTTGCGCCGGTCAATTCGCTGTGGCAGAAGCGGCGCAGCCGCCGTCCGGAGATGCGCCTTCTTGAAACCTTTTCGCGACAAACGCCGCGACAGCCGCTCGCCCTCGAAAGGCGGGATGGAGCAGCCACGGCGGCGCGACGCCAATCCAACCGCTGGTCCGGAGACGAAACCGCAGGGCCGGTCCGAGCAGAAAGCAGCGCCGCGCCCTCTTTCGCGCCGCGATGGCGCGCTGCCTGCCGAACATCTGCCGCTGATCCTCGAAGTCGGCGCCAATCAGGACTACGCGCTGCTCGACAGCGGCACCGGAGAAAAGCTCGAGCAATACGGCCCCTACCGCATCGTTCGGCCGGAGGGCCAGGCGATCTGGCAAAAGGCATTGCCGGCCAGGGACTGGGAACGCGCCGATGCCATTTTCACCGGCGATACCGACGAGGAAGGCATCGGCCGCTGGCGCTTTCCGAAGACGCCGCTCGGCGAGACCTGGCCGATGAAGCATGACGGCATCGACTATCTCGGCCGCTTCACTTCGTTTCGCCATGTCGGCGTCTTTCCCGAGCAGGCCTCGCACTGGGACCACATGGCCGGGCTGATTGCGGCGGCAAAACGGCCGGTGAAGGTGCTGAACCTGTTCGGTTATACCGGCCTTGCCTCGCTGGTGGCAGCGCGTGCCGGCGCCGAGGTCACCCATGTCGATGCTTCCAAGAAGGCGATCGGCTGGGCGCGCGAAAACCAGGAGATGGCGGGCCTGTCGCAAAGGCCGATCCGCTGGATCGTCGACGATGCCGTGAAATTCGCCGAGCGCGAGGAGCGCCGCGGCAGCCGCTACGACATCATCCTGTTCGACCCGCCCGCCTATGGCCGCGGACCGAAGGGCGAGGTCTGGCATCTGTTCGAAGATTTGCCGGCGCTGACCGACATCTGCCGTGCGATCCTGACGCCGAAGCCGCTCGCTGTGGTGCTGACCGCCTATTCGATCCGCGCCTCTTTCTTCGCCATCCACGCCTTGATGCGCGACACCTTCGCCGGCATGGGCGGCACGGTCGAATCCGGCGAATTGATCATCCGCGAGAAATCCGCCGGCCGGGCGCTTTCGACCTCGCTGTTCTCGCGCTGGGTGGCCTGAATGAGTGCGTACGAACGGCACGCGGGCGCGCCAGGGCAGGTGAAGGAAGTCACCAGCCTCGCCAATCCGCTGGTCAAGGACATCAAGGCGCTCGCGCAGAAGAAATTCCGCGACCAGCAGAATGCCTTCATGGCCGAAGGCCTGAAGCTGGTCATCGACGCGCTCGATCTCGGCTGGTCTATCAGGACATTGGTTTTCGCCAAGGCCGGACGTGGCAATGCGGCGGTTGAAAAAGTTGCGGCGCGCACGGTTGCCGCCGGCGGCACCGTACTTGAAGTTTCGGAAAACGTGCTGGTCGCCATCACCCGCCGCGACAATCCGCAAATGGTCGTCGGCGTGTTCTCGCAGAAATTGCTGCCGCTGAAGGACATTCGCGCCCATGATGGCGACGTCTGGGTGGTGCTCGACCGCGTCCGCGACCCCGGCAACCTCGGCACCGTCATCCGCACGGTCGACGCCGTCGGCGCCAAAGGCGTCATCCTGGTCGGCGAGACCACCGATCCCTTTTCGGTCGAGACGGTACGCGCCACCATGGGCTCGATCTTCGCCGTGCCGGTCGCCAAGGCGTCGGCCGAGGCTTTTCTCGCCTGGCGAAAGAGCTTTCCCGGCCTCGTCGCCGGCACCCATCTTAAGGGTGCGGTCGACTACCGCTCGGTCGATTTTTCAAAAGGCCCGGTGCTTTTGATGATGGGCAACGAGCAGCAAGGCCTGCCTGACGAGCTTGCCGCAAGCTGCGACAAGCTGCTGCGGATACCGCAGGCAGGCCGCGCCGATTCGCTCAACCTTGCGGTGGCCACCGGCGTCATGCTGTTCGAGATCCGGCGCGGCGCGCTGAAGCTCGGCCCGGAGGATGCCCGATCGTGACATCCCAAACCGTGAAACTGCAAACCATGAAGTCCTGGAGCCCCTACGCTTTTCTGGTTGTCGCCGCGATAGCGCTCGACCAGTGGCTGAAATATCTGGTCGAGACCGGCCTTGCCTTCCAGGAAAGGCTCGATCTCCTGCCGTTCCTGGCGCTGTACCGCACCTACAACACCGGCATCGCGTTTTCGCTGTTTTCGTCCTTCGGCGACACCGGCCTGGTGGTCGTCGCGGTTCTGGTGGTCGCTTTCGTTCTCTATCTTGCGGCCCGCACGCCGCCCGGCCACCTGCTTGCCCGCGTCGGCTTCGCGCTGATCGTCGGCGGCGCGCTCGGCAATCTGATCGACCGCGCTGCCTATGGCCATGTCATCGACTATATTCTGTTTCACACGCCGGTCTGGTCCTTCGCGATCTTCAACCTCGCCGATGCCTTCATTTCGGTCGGTGCCGTGCTGGTCGTCTTCGATGAGCTCATTGGCTGGTGGCGCGGAACATCGAGCGATTGACCTCACTCGCCCGGCACCGCACATTTCTTATTTGCAAGCCCGAGGAGAAAAAATGCCCGAAGCCTTCAAAGCCATCCTCGTTTCGCGCGACGCCGAGAAAAACCAGTCGGTCGCGGTGACCGAGCTCACCGAGGCAGACCTGATGGAAGGCGACGTCACCGTCGCGGTGGAGGCGACGACGGTGAACTACAAGGACGGCCTTGCAATCACCGGCAAGGCGCCGGTGATCCGCCGCTGGCCGCTGGTGCCGGGCGTCGATTTCGCCGGCACCGTCATCTCGTCTTCCAATCCCGACTGGCGCGAGGGTGACAAGGTCATATTGAACGGCTGGGGCGTCGGCGAGACGCATTTCGGCGCCTTTGCCGGACGCGCCCGCGTCAAGGGCGACTGGCTGGTACCGCTGCCGGACGGCATGAGCCCGCATGATGCGATGGCGGTCGGCACCGCCGGCTACACCGCCATGCTTTGCGTCATCGCGCTGGAGCGCCACGGCATCGTGCCCGACCGCGGCCCTGTGGTGGTGACGGGCGCTGCCGGTGGCGTCGGGTCGGTCGCGGTCTCGATCCTGTCCAGCCTCGGCTATCACGTCATCGCCTCGACCGGCCGCAGTGCCGAAAGCCCCTATCTGACCGCCCTCGGTGCCGCGGAAGTGATTTCACGCGACGAGCTTGCGCAGCCTGCAAAACCGCTAGCCAAGGAACGCTGGGCCGGCGGCATCGACGCTGTCGGCAGCCACACGCTGGCCAACGTCCTGTCGATGACCTCCTATGGCGGCGCCGTTGCCGCTTGCGGCCTCGCCGGCGGCATGGACCTGCCGGCAAGCGTCGCCCCGTTCATCCTGCGCGGCGTCTCGCTGCTCGGCATCGATTCGGTGATGGCGCCCAAGGCGGTCCGCATCGAGGCCTGGCGCCGCATCGGCACCGATCTCGATCACGCAAAGCTTGCCAGCCTGTCGACGAGCATCGGCTTCGACGGCATCATCGGCGCCGCGCATGACATCGTCGAGGGCAAGATCCGCGGCCGCGTGGTGGTGGACATGTGAGGCTCCAAAGGGAAAAAAAGAGCGCGACCGCTAAAATTCGAACGATCAACCACAACCTTCAATAAGCTCTGTCTGGCAGGAATTCCGTATGATTGCGGAACCCGGCATCAGAGAGGCGGAACCAGCCGAACGGGCCGACCGGGCGGCCCCCGAGGCGTCAGGGCGGCAGCTTGTCGCCGCGCCGCCGCTGGCGCCGGAATTGCCGGACGCCAACCGCCACGGCCTGCCCTTCCTGACTCTCGTCGCCATCGTCGTGCTGGCAGGCCTGTCGCATCTGACCGGAGCGCCGATCTTCATCACCATTGGCCTTTTGGCGACAGCCATCGCCGGGCTCGCCATGCATCTGCGCAACAGGCGCACCCAGCGTCGCGCGGTGGCCCTGCTCGATGCCACGACCGCCCGCAGTCGCGCCGAGATCGAGACGCTGGCCGACCGCATGTGGGAGATGCAGGAGAGCGAGGAGCGCTTTCGCGGTCTGATCGATGCACTCGGCGATCTCGTCGTCCACCGCGACCGCGACGGCCATATCGTCTACGCCAACAAGGTTTTCGCCGACCTTGTCGAAACCGACCAGCGCGACCTCGCCGGCAAGACCCTGGCGGAACTAGGCATCGATGTCGGCATCGTTCCCGACGCCGCCTTTTCCGACCATGAATGCCTGAGTTCCACTGATGTCGCCATTCGCACGCCGGACGGCCCACGCTGGTTCTCTTGGATCGAGCTGTCGGTGCGCGACAAGGACAGCGGCGCCGTTTCGCATCGCGCCATCGCCCGTGACATCACCGCCCGCAAACGCGCCGAATCCTCGCTGATCACCGCCCGCGAACGGGCCGAATATGCGAGCCAGGCCAAATCGCGCTTCCTCGCCACCGTCAGCCACGAGATACGCACGCCGATGAACGGCATCATGGGCATGGCCCGGCTTCTCGCCGACACCAGCCTTTCGCCCGAGCAGCGGACCTATGTCGGCGCCATCTCGACCTCGGCCAGCGCGCTGCTGGCGCTGATCGAGGACCTGCTCGACTATTCCAAGATCGAGGCCGGCCGCTTCGATCCCGAACCGCAACCGATGTCGGTGCGCGAGATCGCCGACAATGTCATCGAGCTTTTGGCGGCGCGGGCTTTTGCCAAGGATATCGGCCTCGGCTGCCATGTCGAACCCGACGTGCCGCAGCTGATCACCGCCGACCCCGGCAGGGTCAGGCAGGTGCTGCTCAACCTTATCGGCAATGCCGTCAAGTTCACCGACAGCGGCGGCGTCCTGGCAAGCATCGGCCGCGTCCGCACCGAAACCACCAACCGCATCCGCTTCACCATCACCGACACCGGCCCCGGTCTGCGCGAGGAGGACATGGAGCGCATCTTCGAGGACTTCGAACAGGCTGACGGCACCTCGACCCGTACGCATGGTGGTGCCGGCCTCGGTCTCGCGATTTCCAAGCGCCTGGTGACGGCGATGGGCGGCACTATCTCGGTGTCGAGCCGGCTTGGCCAGGGATCCGAATTCGTCTTCGAGATTCCCGCTATTTCCGCCGTCGAGGCGCTGCAGATCCGCCAGAACGCGCTGTTGGGCCGGCATGCGGTAATCGTGTCGAAGAACCTGGTCGAGGCCGAAGCCATCGCCCGCACCATTCGCGCCAATGGCGGAACGGTCGATCTGGCCGCCGCCGCCGCCCAGGCCGCCCCTTTCGCCGAGGGCTGCAACGTGCTTCTGGTCGATGCTGCCATGGAGCAAAGCGACGGCAGGCTGCTCAGGCGCCTGCGCCAGAGCGGATTTGTCGATTGCGAGGCGGTGACGCTGATCGCGCCGACCGACCGCGGCATGCTTGGCGAGTTCCGTGCCAACGGTTACGCCACCTTCCTGGCGAGGCCGGTGCGCGGCGAGACATTGCTGCGCGTGCTTTTGACCAGCCACGCACCGGTCATCGCCGAGCCGCAACCGCAAAAGCGCGGCGCGCAGGCTGGGCACGCCATTGGCGGCCGCCAGCAGGGCCTGTCGGTGCTGATCGCCGAGGACAACGACATCAACGCCATGCTGGCCCGCGCCACCCTCCTGAAGGCCGGGCATCGGGTGAAAGTGGTCGGCAACGGCAAGGCCGCGGTCGAGGCGGTCATCAGCACCGGCCATAAGCACCGCTACGACGTGGTGCTGATGGACCTGCATATGCCTGTCATGGACGGGCTGGACGCCATCGCCGCCATCCGCCGCCATGAGGAGGAGACCGCGGTTCCGCCGGTGCCGATCATGGTGCTGTCGGCCGACAGCCAGGAAAAGACCCGCCACGCCGTGCTCGCCCACGGTGCGAGCGGCTTCGTCACCAAGCCGCTCGACCCTGATGCCCTGGTTCATGCGGTTGAAGGGCAAGTGGCCGCTTGAGGCACAACATAGACGGTCGATAGATTACCCAGCCGACGAAGTATTGCCCGCAGAGCCGTATCACGGTACTGTCACAATCCTGTTGCACCTACACCGTATCCCCGTGCCAAGAGGGATGGCTCGAAGGAGAATCACTCGTGCATACAGTCATGCCGGAATGTGATGCTCGGCCGAACGCCAGCGGGCCTTTGCTCGTCGGCCGGAACGCCGATGCCGTCATAAAAGGCGCATCGCTCGGCCGCATCGGCAATCTCGAAGTGCGGCTCGCCCGCAACGAGGCCGAGATCGCCGCCGCGCAGGAAGTGCGCTACCGGGTGTTCTACGACGAGCTTGGTGCCAGGAAGGACCTGTTCCAGATGCAGGACCGCCGCGATGCCGACCGCTTCGATCCCCTCTGCGACCATCTGCTGGTCTTCGATACTTCGCTTTCCGGTCCCGAGCATCGCCGCATCGTCGGCACCTACCGCCTGCTGCGGCAGGAGATTGCCGCGGCGGCGGGCGGCTTCTATTCCGAAGGCGAATTCGAGTTGACCAAGCTGATCGCGCGACATCCCGGCCAGCGCTTCCTCGAGCTCGGCCGCTCCTGCGTTCTGCCGGAATACCGCTCCAAGCGCACCATCGAGGCGCTGTGGCAAGGCATCTGGGCCTATATCAATCATTACGGCATTGGCGTGATGACCGGCTGCGCGTCGTTCCACGGCACCGTGCCGGCGGCACATGCAGAGGCGCTGACCTATCTTGCCCACCACTGCCGGACGAATTCATCGTGGGACGTGCGTGCCGTCGCCGGGCGCTATTGTTCGATGGATCTGATGCCGATCGAAGCCGTTAACACCAAGGCGGCGATCGCCGCGATGCCGCCGCTGGTCAAGGGCTATCTGCGCGTCGGCGCGCGCATCGGCGACGGTTGCGTCATCGACCGTGAATTCTCGACGGTCGACGTGTTCGTGGTGATGCCGGTCAAGGAGATCGGTGCCCGCTACGTCAATTATTATGGCGGGGAAGCGCAGCGGTTTGCAGCCTGACACCTTAAATCAGGGAATATCTTCCGGACGCCGGCCAGGCTTGCTTTTGTAGGACGGAAAGGCCCAGCCGAATTTCAGCGCGCCGCCGCGTACGCAGAAAGCCGCCATGAAACCTGCCAGGCCCGACGCAAGCGGCGGCAGTCCGGCGAAATCGCCAAGTGTGTAGAGGCCGGCGCCGGCAAGCGCTGCGGTAACGTAGATTTCCGGTCTCAGGAGCACCGAAGGCTCGCCTGTCAACAGATCGCGCAGAATGCCGCCAAGGGTTGCGGTGAGCATGCCGGTGACGATCGAAACTGCAGGTGACCCGGTGATCGTCAGCCCCTTGGCCGCGCCAATCACCGAAAATGCGGCAAGACCTATGGCGTCGAGCCAGAGCAGCAATTTGTAGCGCGACTCGAAACGATGTGCGCTGAAGAAGACGACGACCGCCACCGCCGCACAGATTAGCACATAGTCGCGGTTTCCCACCCAGAACACGGGCACGTTGAGGATGACGTCGCGAAACGTTCCGCCCCCGATGCCGGCAACGCTAGCCAGAAACAGGTAACCGATAATGTCGAGCTGTTTGCGCGAGGCGGCCAGCGCACCGGTCGCCGCGAAGACGGCGACGCCGGCATAGTCGAGAAGCTCGATCGGGTTCATGGAGGGAATAATGAAATACCGAGTGGGGAATAGCGAGTGGCTCCTGCGAATCTGGATTGACTCCAGATAAATTTAAATGATTGAATTATTCATTCAATTATTTGGGTGGACGTCTATGTCCCCTCGCCGCTACAGCATGGCTTCCCGGACTGCCGCCTTCGCCAAGACGAGGCAGCGCATTCTCGACGCGACAATCAAGCTGCACACCCAGAACGGCATCTTTGGCACGACTTGGAAGGATATCGCTACGGAAGCCGATGTCGCCGTTGGCACCGTCTACAAGCATTTTCCTACTCTGGATGACCTGGTGCCGGCGTGCGGCGAATTGCTGATGGAGCGCCTGCGTCCTCCGTCGCCCGAAGCAGTGACGGAGATAATCGGCGACGCGACCGATCCTGAAGAACGGCTACGCCGGGTCGCCAACGAGCTGTTCGCCTTCTACCAACGTGGCGGACGGCATCTCGAAAGCGACCTGCGCGAGCGCGAGCTTCCGGCCATGCGGGAATGGGAGGAATACCTGCGACACATGGTGGCCGGATTCGTGCGTGAGGCACTGGCGCACGACGGTCCGGGCGATGATGTCGTGCAGGCAATCAGCTTTCTATTCGACTTTCCGACGTTCAACGCCATGCGGATACGCGGCATGACGGTGGACCTCGCCGTCGAAACGGCAACGACAATGGCGCTCTGCTGGCTCAAAGGCAGAGGCCGGACGAGCACGTCTTGAGCGAACAGAATGCGGGAGGCGAAACAAAGGTCAGATGGCAAAGGGAGGAAGTCATGGACACGAATGTCGTTGAAATCACTGAATTTGCATTGAAGCCCGGATTCACCGAGCAGATGTTCCTGCAGACTAGGGATGAAGTGAATGACGAGGTGCGAAAGCTCAAGGGTTTCCTCAACCGTCGCCTGCTCAAATCCGCAGGCGGCTGGACGGAGATATTCGAATGGGCGGACATGGACAGCGCCAAGGCGGCTGGCGAGGTCTGGTCCTCCCTGCCCGGCATCAAAAACTATTGCTCGATGGTGAATTCCGCCTCGATCAAGGTCGGCTACCATTCTGTGGCGGCCGTGGCTGGCGGCGAAGCTGGCAGGAGCACTCCCCACGCCTTTTGCAGTCACGCCTTGGAAGGAGAGGCGCGCTGGTGGCTTGGCTCGCTAGCGGTGATCAAGGCGACAGCGGTCCAGACCGCGGGCCAGTTCACGCTGATCGAAGTGCTCGAGAGCGAAGGTGAGGCGCCGCTGCATGTGCACCATCGCGAGGACGAGTCATTCCTGGTGATGGAAGGCGAGATCGAGTTCGAGATCGGCGGTAAGGCGATTATGGCTGGACCCGGTTCGTTTCTCTTTGGGCCACGCGATGTGCCGCACCGCTATACGGTCAAGCGTGGGCCGGCCCGGATGCTGTTCTTCTTCACGCCTGGCGGTTTCGAGGAACTTCTGAGGGCGACCAGTGTGCCCACCGCCGACAGGCGCATTCCTCCGGACGGCGAAGGAATGCCGGACATGGAGACATTCCCCGACGTGGTCCGCCGCTATGGCTGTGAACTGCTGAGCTGAGGGCAGGAAAGCCTGCACGGCGAACTGTTTGATCGCCCTGAAAATCGGATAGGTTGGGGGCGGTCGATCATCCCTCACGCTTTGGTGGCGGTTGCTGGCTAACGGAGCCCTACTCCCAGTTCACGCATCCTTCTCAGCCTGCTCGTTCACCGGCCCCGGCTCCACCGGCGCTTCGCTTGCCACATGCTTGGGGCCGCCCTTGGCGACGCCGACCATGGCCGGCCGCAGCACGCGCTCGCCGATCGAATAGCCGGGCTGCACGACCTGGACGACCGTGTTGGCCGGCACGTCGGGATTGGGCACCTCGAACATCGCCTGGTGGAAATTCGGATCGAATTTCTCCCCCTCGGGCTCGAGCTTCTTCACGCCGTGGCGCTCCAGCGCCGACAGCATGGCGCGCTCGGTGAGCTCGACGCCGTCGATCAGCGCCTTGAAGCCGGCATCACCCGACGCCTTGGCCTCCTCCGGGATGGCATCCAGCGCACGGCGCAGATTGTCTGATACCGACAGCATGTCGCGGGCAAAATTGGCGACCGCATAGGCGCGCGCATCGTGGACGTCTCGGGCGGTGCGGCGGCGCAAATTCTCCATGTCGGCCGCCACGCGCAGCGCGCGATCCTTCAGCTCTTCGTTTTCCTTCAGAAGCCGCACAAGCGCTTCATAGTCGCCGTCGACGCCGCCTTCCCTTGGCTCCGCGGCAGCCTCGGTCTTCTCGGCTTCATCGGGCGCGCGTTCGTCTTTTGCCTGGTCGCTCATCGCGGTTTCCCGTCATTTTCAAATGGTGTGGATTTGCGCCCGATATCGAGGTTTAGCGGCCAAAAATCAAGGGGCAAGCGATACTGCAGCCGCTGTTGCGGCTTGATGGCGGACGGCGCAAACCTTTCGATTTTAATTCAAACTTTACCGTAACCGCCGGCTTTGCTTGCCAGGCTACTACAATGCGGGAACCATTCCTCCCTTGGAAGAGTTTCGAAGCCGACACAGGATTTTGAGATGATGCCCCGCAGGAACGGCGAAAAACGCAACGGGCTCGCCGCCGATATCCGGCGCCAGCTCGGCACCGAAGCGACCAAGCGCTTTCTGCGCACCTTGCCGGCCTTCCGCACCGAGTCCGATATTCCCGACCGTCTGAAGGAATTGCTCGACCGCCTGGACGGCGTGGAAGCCAGGGTGGTCGCAGGCGGGCGCCGTCGGTAGCGCGCCGTTGCCAGGGACGCGACCGGCAATTGTGGCCGGTTGCCATCGCGCGACATTTACGCGCAGTAACTTTGCGTGATCTCCGTCTTGCGGCAGCGCCCTGCTCCGCCTATGTTTCATGATGAACATGATTTCCCCCGAAGCTGTGGCAAACAGCAAGCGCGCCTGGTTGAAAATCCTGTCGCGCTATAAAAAGCCCGACAGACGTCGCAGCGCTGTCGAACTCGCCATCACCCTCATCCCTTTCGCCACGTTATGGGCGCTGTCCTCGGCCGCCTATGCCTATGGCCATTGGTGGGGTCTGGTCCTCATCCTTCCGGCCGCCGGCTTTCTGGTGCGAATCTTCATGATCCAGCACGATTGCGGTCACGGCTCCTTCTTTGCCAATCGCTATGCCGACGACTGGATCGGCCGCGTCCTTGGCGTGCTGACGCTGACGCCCTACGATTGCTGGCGCCGCGCCCACGCAACCCATCACGCCAGCGCCGGCAATCTCGACGAGCGCGGCACCGGCGACATCAAGACACTGACCGTCGCCGAATACCGGCAACTGTCGTGGCGGCGCCGGCTCGCCTATCGCCTCTATCGCCATCCGCTGGTGATGTTTGGCCTTGGTCCGATATGGATTTTCATTTTCGAGCAGAGACTGCCCTTGGGCATGATGCGGGGCGGCCTCACCCCTTGGGTGTCGTCGATGTCCACCAACCTCGCCATCGCCGTCATCGCCGCTCTGCTCATCTGGTTCGTCGGCCCCGGCGCGTTCCTGGTCGTGCATCTGCCGATCGTCATTCTCGCCGGATCGGCCGGCATCTGGCTGTTCTACGTCCAGCATCAGTTCGAGGAAACGGAGTGGACAAAGGACTCCGAGTGGGAATTCCAGCACGCTGCCCTGCACGGCTCGTCCTATTACGACCTGCCGCCGGTTCTGAACTGGATCACCGGCAATATCGGCGTCCACCATGTGCACCACCTCTCGGCCAAAGTGCCGTGTTACCGGCTTCCGGAAGTGCTGAGGGACTATCCGGAGTTGCGTGAGATCGGCCGCGTCACGCTTCTCGACAGCCTGCGCTGCGTCAAGCTGGCGCTATGGGACGAGAGCCGCAGCAAGCTGGTCTCGTTCCGCGAAGCGCGGATGGCCGTGTAGACGCACCGCCGCACCTAAAGCGCGTCGCGCTCGACCGGCCTCATGCGACGCGCTTTAAGTTCTTGTTTATGCATGCCGTTATCGCAAAACCGCTGCACACTTTTGCGCGACATGCATTAGGGGCGCGGCGGCTCCAAATTCCGAGCTTAAGCCGCCTGGCGTTGGTCGCGCATCAGGATCTCTCCCTGGCGAATCTCGGTGCCCAGCACTTTCAGACATTCGCGCATGAAGGCGGCAAGGCCCGGCCAGCCCTTGGCCGACACCAGATTGCCGTCGACATGGGCACCGGTCGGCGCAACATCGATATAGATGCCCCCGGCCAGCGTGACTTCCGGCTCGCAATATTGCAGCGCCGCGACTTCCCTGCCGCGCACCACGCCGTCGACCGCGATCAGGATCTGCACGCCGTGGCAGATGGTGAAGATCGGCTTGCCGGCCTCATGGAAATGCCGCACCAGCGCCTGCACGCGCTTGTCGATGCGGATATATTCCGGCCCGCGCCCGCCCGCCGCGTAGACGGCGTCGTATTCGGCCGGGTTGACCTCGGAAAACGTCTTGTTGAGGATGTAGTCGTGGCCGAGCTTTTCCGTATAGGTCTGGTGGCCTTCGAAGTCGTGCAACGAGGTCTTCAGGATGTCGCCGGCCTTCTTGTCGGGGCAAACGACATGGACCGTATGGCCCACCGCATGCATGGCCTGTTCAAAGACGAAAATCTCGTATTCCTCGCTGAACTCGCCAACGAGCGTCAATATCTTCTTGCCAGCCATACCCGGTTCCTCCCTTGTGGCCACATTTATTCGGATCGCAAAATAATGGACCTATCCTAAGACGGGGACGGGCAAAATAAAAGATCGAATCGGCAATGTGGTCCGACCAGATCGTGCTTCTGGTCCCCTGGAGCAGATCAGCTGGCGCGCACCCGCCGCCAGGAATATTTCGGGCCTTTGGCCTCCGGCTTCACCGCCGGCTGGTAGAACAGCGGCAGTCCGCCGGTGCGGCCTTGCTCGAGCCGCTTCAGCAGCACCGGGTGCGAGATCTCGAATTCGTCGAAGCCGAGGCGCAGCATGTGCGGCAGCTGGTCGATAAGCACCTGCCCGGTGGCGCGCATGGCGCCGGTGAAATGGTAACGGCTGCGCAGCAATTCGCCCTTGGAGAACGAGCGGCCGTCATTGAACGCCGGGAAGGCCAGCGCCACCAGCGACAGCTGGTCGAGCAGGCCGGCGATCTTCTCGAGCTGATCGCCGGGCTGCAGCAGCACGCCGATGCGTTCCTTCGCCGACCGCCGCACCTCCCGATCGAGGCCGAGAAACGCCTGCAGCGGCAGGATGAAGCGGCCATTGCCGACCAGCGCCTCGGCGCTTTCGGCATGAACCCACTCGTCCTCGCAAAAACCATTCGGCGTCCACAGCCGGGTGGCGTTTTCCGCTATCAATTCGCTCATCAAGAAATTCCCAAGTCCACAAGGTTCTAAAGTGCAAAACACCTCAGGGGGTGTTGAGATTCAGGTCAGGCCGAGCCGGAGCCGAAGGCGGGCGCGAAGCGACCAAACTGCGTGGCTTCCGAGAACCGGAGCGGAGCGTACTTTTGGGTACGTGAGCGCCGGAAGCGCAGGAAGCCGCCGTTTGCAGGCCGGCATCCCCTGAATATCAATATATCCTAAAGTGAGGCATCGGTCAGCGACTTCTCCAGCCCCGACAAATGGATGCCGCATTCGGTCTTGGCGTGCCCGGCCCAGCGGCCACTGCGCGCGTCGTCGCCCGGCTGCACCGGCTGCGTGCAAGGGAAACAGCCGATCGACAGATAGCCATAGGCGACGAGCGGGTTTTCACGCAGCGCATGTGCGCGCATGTAGCTGGCCTGGTCTGATGTCGTCCAGTGCGCCAGCGGATTGATGCGGATGCGCGAGCCGACCGCCTCGAACACCGGAAGCGCTGCCCGGGTCGCGGCCTGGAAGCGCTTGCGTCCGGTGAACCAGGCGCGGAACGGCTCGACGCCGCGCGCCAGCGGCTCGACCTTGCGCACGTCGCAGCAGGCGTCGGTATCGGTCTCGTTCAGATTGCCGGTCGGGTCGATCCTTGCCAGCGCCGCATCGTCGGGCCTGATCACCCGGATATCGGTCAACCCGAAATCGGCGACCAGCGCGTCACGATAGCCGAGCGTTTCCTCGAAATGCTTGCCGGTGTCGAGAAAGATCACCGGCAGCGTGCGGTCGAACTCCGCGATCATGTGCAGCAGCACCGCCGAATCCGCGCCGAAGGACGAGACGGCGGCGATTTCGCCGTGAAAGAATTCCCGGGCCGACCGCTCGATAATCTCCAGCGGCTTTAGATGGCCATAGAGCGCGTCGAGACCCGCCGCTTCGGCGGCGATGCCGGCCTCGACGTCGATGATCCGGTCAAGCGGCCTTGGTTTCGCCAGCATAGAGCGCCTCCTTGAACGGCGCGGGACCGACACGGCGGTAGGCGTCGATAAATCTTTCGTTTCTGTCCAGCCGAAGCCCGAGATAGGTCTCGACGATCTGCTCGATGGCATCGGTGATCTCTTCCGAACTGAAGCCGCGGCCGATGATCTCGCCGACCGAGGTGTTCTCGTCGGCCGAGCCGCCGAGCGTCACCTGGTAGAGCTCGGCGCCTTTCTTCTCGACGCCGAGGATGCCGATATGGCCGACATGGTGATGGCCGCAGGCATTGATGCACCCGGAAATCTTCAGCTTCAATTCGCCGATCTCGCGCTGGCGCTCCAGCGAGGCGAAGCGCCGCGAGATTTCCTGTGCCACGGGAATCGAACGCGCTGTCGCCAGCGCGCAATAATCGAGGCCGGGGCAGGAGATGATGTCGCTGATCAGGTTGGAATTGGCCGTCGCCAGCCCGATATCGACAAGCGCGTCATAGACCGCCTTGAGGTCGGCACGCGCGACATGCGGCAGGATCAGGTTCTGCTCGTGACTGACGCGCAGCTCGTCGAAGGAATATTTTTCGGCAATGTCTGCGACCGCTTCCATCTGGCTGTCGGAGGCGTCGCCGGGCGTCTCGCCAATGCCCTTGAGCGAGATGGTCACCGCCGCGTAGTCGGGATGGCGATGGGTGACCACATTCTGGTCCAGCCATTCGGAAAAGCTCTTCGAGTCGAGCCGGGCAAGCTTGACCGCCTCGTCGCCTTCCGGCCGATCGACAAGCGCCGGCGGCGCGAAATAGGCGTCGATGGCGCGGATGTCTTCTTCCGGCAGCCTCAGCTCGGCGTCCTTCAACTCCTGCCATTCGGCCTCGACCTGGCGGGTGATCTCCTCGACGCCGGTCTCGTGGACCAGGATCTTGATGCGCGCCTTGAACTTGTTGTCGCGACGGCCGTAGAGGTTGTAAACGCGCAGGATCGCCGTGCAGTAGGACAACAGATCCGCTTCGGGCAGGAAGTCGCGGATCTTCTTGGCCACCATCGGCGTGCGGCCCTGGCCGCCGCCGACATAGACGGCGAAACCAAGCTCGCCGGCGGCGTTCTTCTTCAGATGCAGGCCGATGTCATGCGTCTGGATGGCGGCGCGGTCGCGCTCGGCGCCGGTCACCGCGATCTTGAATTTTCGCGGCAGGAACGAAAACTCCGGATGCACCGACGACCATTGCCGCAGGATTTCGGCATAGGGGCGCGGATCGGCAACCTCGTCGGCGGCGGCGCCGGCGAAGTGGTCGGCGGTGACGTTGCGAATGCAGTTGCCACTGGTCTGGATGGCGTGCATCTCGACGCTTGCCAGGTCCGCCAGGATCGCCGGGATGTCCGACAACGCCGGCCAGTTGAACTGGATGTTCTGGCGGGTCGTGAAATGCCCATAACCCTTGTCGTATTTGCGTGCGATGTGGCCGAGCATACGCAGTTGCTTGCTGTTCAGCGTGCCGTAGGGCACGGCGATGCGCAGCATATAGGCATGCAGCTGTAGATAGACGCCGTTCATCAGCCGAAGCGGCCGGAACTGGTCCTCGGTGATCTCGCCGGCAAGCCGCCGTGCGACCTGGTCGCTGAACTCGGCGACGCGGGCCTTGACGAAATCGTGGTCGAACTCATCGTAACGGTACATTTTCAGGTCTTTCCGGGCGCGTCCGCCCGTTATTTTCTTCGTTCGAGCACGATCGGGATCATGCTTGTGTCATCTATGCCGCGCGTGCGGCCTGCGGACGGGCCTGCTTGCCCAGATCGTGGCGGGTGGTCGGGCCGGCGGCACGGATCTTTTCGCGCAGCCGGACCGCCTCGACAGTGCCGTTGACCACAGTCACGTCGATCAGATTGACGTCGACCACCTCGTTGTCGGCGGAGGCCTTGGCGCCGATCGCCTCCAGCCGGTCCTCGGCCGCCTTGTCATGGGCGATGTCGGCATGGTCGATGATCTCGGCCCAGCCGCCATTGGCGTACCAGACGGCTATGCCGTCGGCGAGACGGTTCGCGGTCAGCACTTTCATTGGTTCACTCCTTCCGCGGCAGCACGGGCCACGCTGTCCTGCCTGTGTGCGGCCAGCGGCTCGGACCGTTCGAAATTGGCGCCGGCGACGGCGTCGCCGATGATCGTCATCACCGGGCCGCTGAGGTCGGCGCGCGCCTCCAGCGACGGCAGGTCGGCGAGCGTGCCGTGGAAACGGCGGCGGTTGGCAAGACTGGCATTCTCGACCACGGCGACGGCCGTGTCCGGCGACAGGCCGGCTTCGATCAGCCGGCCGGCGACCTCGGCGGCGACCGAGCGCCCCATATAGACGGCGACCGTCGCGCCCGAAATGGCGAGCTTTGCCCAATCGGGCAGCGAATTTCCCTTGAGGTCGTGGCCGGTGGTGAACACCATCGACGACGACACGCCGCGCAGCGTCAGCGGCAGTTCGAAATCGGCGGCGGCGGCGAAGGCCGCGGTGACGCCCGGAACCACTTCGTAGGCGACGCCGGCATCGCGAAGTGCCGCCATCTCCTCGCCGGCCCGGCCGAACACCAGCGGGTCGCCGGACTTCAGCCGCACGACGCGCTTGCCGGCGTGGCCAAGCTCGACCAGCAGCGCATTGATCTCGGCCTGGCTCTTGGAATGGCAGCCCTTGCGCTTGCCGACCGGCAGGCGTTCGGCATCGCGGCGGCCCATGGCGACGATGGCCTCCGGCACCAGCGCGTCATGGACGATCACGTCGGCTTCCATCAGCAGGCGATGGGCGCGCAGCGTCAAAAGGTCCTCGGCGCCGGGACCGGCGCCTACAAGCGCGATATGGCCCGATGCCGGTTCGTTCGAAAGCAACAGGCCGACGGCGGCATCATGCGCCTGCGAAAGCTCGCCGGCCTCCACGGCACGGGCCGGCGCGCCGCCAAAGAAATCGCTCCAGAAGCGGCGGCGGGCATTGCCCTTCGGCAGCAGCTTTTCGGCGGCGCCGCGAAACGACGCGGCAAGTGCCGCGAGCGGCCCGAGCGAGGGCGACAGCATGCGGTCGATGCGGCTGCGCAGCATCTGCGCAAGCACCGGGCCGGCACCTTCCGTGCCGATGGCAATGGCGACCGGCGCGCGGTTGACCAGTGCCGGCGTGAAGAAATCGCAGAGCTCCGGCCGGTCGACGGCATTGACCGGAATGCCCAGCCGGCGCGCATCCCCGGCAACGCGGCGGTCGAGCGCCTCATCGCCGCTGGCGGCAAACACCATCACCGCACCATTGAGATGTGCTGCATTATAGGCGTCGGCAATGTGGGTGGCGCCCGTCTCGGCGATGCAGGCCAGCAGATCGGCGCTTGCGGCATCGCTGACGATGCGCAGCACAGCGCTCGACTGAGCGAGCAGCCGCGCCTTGGCCAGCGCTTCCTCGCCGCCGCCGACGATGGCGACGGCTTCGCCCTCGACCCGCATGAAGACGGGAAAGGCATTGAGCTTAGGCTTGGCTTGCGGCATGACGAGCGGAATCCTGGAACCGTTTGCCAGTTCTACGCGGGGGCGCGAAAAACCAGAAGGCACCCACTCGCGCATCGCTTCGTAGCAGGCAATCTCTTTTCTGCAAGCATAACGGCCAAGAGAAAAATATTCCACATTCAGATGCGGAGCGGATTGAAGCTGCTGTTGCGGCCCTTGATCCGCTGCCTTTCTAGCGGCTTGCCGAGCCAGCCACAAAACAGATTTTTCCAATTTCTACCAATTTAGTAGATTAAAGCCGCCGCATGCCAGCCGAGCCATCAAAGACAGCCTGGCGCTCTCGCCGGCTCCTGTCGGAGATACCGGGTCCGAGTACCGGAACATTCACGCCTCGGCACGCGTTTGCTCTATAGGGCCAAGCCCGGTCATGCCCCTGCGGCAAAGGCCCGGCTATGGGCTTGAAAAATCAAAAAGGAGCGCCCCATGAGCAACGTCAGACTGAAACGCGGACTGTGGATCGTGGTGGCAGATGGCGAAAAGGCGCTGTTCCTCGAGAACCGTGGAGACGTCCAATATCCCGACCTTCAGGTCGTGCACGAGATGGAGCAGGAAAATCCGGCAACCCGAGAGCAAGGCACGGACCGCCCCGGCCGCTACAGCGACGGCCCTTCCGTCCACCGCAGTGCGGTCGAGGACACCGATTGGCACCGCCTCGGCAAGGAGCGTTTTGCCGACGAGATTGCCGACCGGCTCTACAAGCTCGCGCATCGCGGCACCTTCAAGGAGATCGTGCTGATCGCACCGCCGCCAGTGCTGGGCGACATGCGCCGGAAACTGCACAAGGAGGTCACCGACAAGATAACGGCCGAAATTCCAAAGACGCTGACCAACCACAGCATACCCGATATCGAGAGCCTGCTGCAGGCGACCTGATCGGGCATCGGCGGTGCGTACATTCCTTATTGATCGTGAGGCTGAAGCAGCCCAGGGCAATCGCATCAGGTTTGTGCTGCCCCTCACCCTTACCCATTCCGGGGCGAGCCGCTTGTCTCGCCCGTCCTTCGGCCCCCCGTGAAAGACGGGGAGAGGGGGTTGCCAGCGTTGCGTCCAAGCCCCTTCTCCCTGTCACTTACGGGGAGAAGGTGCCGGTAGGCGGATGAGGGGCAGCGTTCCGCCCTCCCACCCCGACGCAAGGGTGAGGAGAGAAACACAAGGCGGCACGTTCACCCTCCAAGCCTCGCTCCGGAAGATGTCGAAATGGGCCTCCTTCGCCACGTTCCAATCGGTTCAAAGCTGACCGGGGGCCGGATCACGGCGACAAAACGTACTGTCGGTCGGGATGCGCCAGCATCGTCATTGACCGTCGAGCATCACGGCCATGCAGATGGTGTCGACATAGCGACCATCAATGCAAACGCTACGCCTGAGGACACCTTCCGTAACGAAACCAGTTTTCTCATACAGCGTTATGGCCCGGCTATTATCGGCGTGCACCGAGAGTTCAACGCGAACGAAGTTTTCTTGCCGAGCCTTTTCTAAGGCGGCGGTGATAAGGCGACGGCCCAATCCTTGTCCACGATAATCGGGTATGATTCCTATCGCTAAACTTCCGCGATGAGCGTGAGATGGAAAGAAATGGCGGGTGATGTCGCACCATCCCACAACGCGGTCTCCTTCCGTCGCCACGATATGCGGGTTTCGCTGCTTAATCATATTCAAAACGAAATCGCGTGTCTCAGGAAGCGGGAACGCTTCAAGCATGGTCAGGTATTTTCGCTCCCGCGCGACAACGTCGAGAGCCGCATGGAAACTCTCAATGTGCTCTGCGGCTGTATTGGCGATTTCAACCATACTTCCTCCAAGGTTCTCCGCTTTCCCAAAGTCTTTGTCGAAGATTGTCTCATCCGCAAGCGCCCGGCTTCAAAAACGCCTGTGGCGCAGTAGGAGGCTGCCACGATCTGACAGGACACGGGTTGGCGAATCGTGCCTGATGCGTCGCACCCATCTTCCATCCCGAGGACCGCTTCGGTCTGCTAACGGATGAATCCCAGTTCTATCAATGCACAATTAGCAGCGTCTGCCTGCGCGAACGGGATAAGCCCTTTTCCGTATCAATCGCCTGCCTAGAGCAGGCCGCGCCGGGTGGCAACGCTTACCGGCTCTCTGCCTTTTGCTTCTTTGCCATCGATTTCATGGGGATTGCGGGTTGTCTCGCGACTGTCCGAGCCCCCATACTGCCGAGGCGGCGGCTTTCGGGCGGCGCACGTCCGACATGGCAATTCCTGAAGGCGCTCCATAGACAATGCCGCATGACACGCCCCTTATCGCCACCATCGTTGCCGGTCTGGGGCTGGCTTTCGTCTTCGGCGCACTTGCCAACCGTTTTCGCGTGCCGCCGCTGGTAGGCTATCTCATCGCCGGCGTTCTGGTTGGACCGAACACGCCGGGTTTCGTTGCCGATGCCGGCCTCGCCAATGAACTGGCCGAGATCGGCGTCATCCTGCTGATGTTCGGCGTCGGCCTGCATTTCTCGCTGAAGGACCTGTTGTCGGTCCGCGCCATCGCCGTGCCCGGCGCCATCGTGCAGATCGGCTTCGCGACAGCCCTTGGCGCCGGCCTCGCCTGGATGCTCGGCTGGTCGATGGGCGCCGGGCTGGTCTTCGGCCTGGCGCTTTCCGTGGCCTCGACCGTGGTGCTGTTGCGCGCGCTGCAGGAGCGGCGGCTGATCGAGACCGAGCGTGGCCGCATCGCTGTCGGCTGGCTGATCGTCGAGGATCTGGCGATGGTGCTGGCGCTGGTGCTTTTGCCGGCATTGGCCGGCGTGCTCGGCGGCCAGGAGCAGGTGGGGGTGCACTCCGGCGGTCTGCTGTCGCTGCCGGCGAGCTACGGCGTCTGGGGCGTCGTCGGCATCACACTGGCCAAGGTCGCGGCCTTTGTCGTGGTCATGCTGGTGGTCGGCCGCCGGCTTATCCCCTGGATCCTGCACTACGTCGCCCATACCGGATCGCGCGAACTGTTCCGGCTGGCGGTGCTTGCGATTGCGCTTGGCGTCGCCTTCGGCGCGGCCAAGCTGTTCGGCGTGTCGCTGGCTCTCGGCGCTTTCTTCGCCGGCATGATCATGAGCGAATCCGAGCTCAGCCATCGGGCGGCCGAGGAATCGCTGCCGCTGCGCGACGCCTTTTCCGTGCTGTTCTTCGTTTCGGTCGGCATGCTGTTCGACCCGTTCAGCCTGATCAGCAATGGCTGGCCGATCCTGGCGACGCTGGCCATCATCGTTATCGGCAAGTCGCTGGCAGCCTTCGTCATCGTCGTCGTTTTCCGCTATCCGGTCGCAACGGCATTGATGATTTCGGCAAGCCTTGCCCAGATCGGCGAATTCTCGTTCATCCTGGCCGAACTCGGCGTCGGGCTGAAACTGCTGCCCGAACAAGGCCGCGACCTCATCCTCGCCGGCGCCATCCTGTCGATCGTCCTCAATCCGCTGATGTTTCTTGCCGCCGACCGGATGAAACCCTGGCTGGAAGCACGCGCCGGCAGGACGGCGCCGTCCGGCGAAGCAAGGCCGATCGGCCCGGCGACCGAACCCGGCCAGGTGGCTTCGGTCGCGGCGCCCGCGAAGGAGGATGGCCCGCCGCCCAGGACGAGGCTGACCGGCCACACCATCCTGATCGGCTACGGCCGCGTCGGCAGCCTCGTCGGCGCGTCGCTGAAGCAGGCCGCCCTGCCCTTCCTCGTCATCGAGGATGCCGACAAGACGTTGGCGAAGCTCAAGGCCGAAGGCGTCGAAACCGTGGCCGGCAACGCGGCGAATGGCGACGTGTTCGCCGCATCCAATGCCGAGGGCGCGAAGCGGCTGATCCTGGCCATCCCCAACGCCTTCGAGGCCGGGCAGGTCGTGCTGCGCGCCCGCGCCGCCAATCAGACAATCGAGATCATCGCCCGCGCCCATTCCGATGCCGAGGTCGAGCACCTCAAGGGCCTTGGTGCCGACACCGTCATCATGGGTGAACGCGAGATCGCCCGCGGGATCGTCGAGGAGGTTTTGGCAGCACCGAAAGCGCCCACGGCAGCCTAAGCCTGCGCTGCCCCGCCAGCGTAGCGGTCAAGCCCCTTCTCCCCGTTCTTCACGGGGAGAAGGTCCCGGCAGGGGGATGAGGGGCAGCGTCAACGATTGATCAAAACCAACCGCTCAAACGTGCTGGCCGCCGTTGATGTGGATTTCTGAGCCGGTCACGTAGGACGCCTGCTGCGAGCACAGGAAGAAGATGATGTCGGCGACTTCCGCGGTGGTGCCGAGCCGCCTCAGCGGAATGGTCTCGACGATTTTTTCCGTGCCCGGCGACAGGATCGCGGTGTCGATCTCGCCCGGCGCAATGGCGTTGACGCGAATGCCGTGCGGACCGAAATCATGCGCCATCTCGCGCGTCAGCGAGCCGAGTGCCGCCTTCGAGGTCGCGTAGGCGGTGCCGGCGAAAGGATGCACGCGGGTGCCGGCGATCGAGGTGACGTTGACGATCGAACCCTTGGCTGACGCCAGCTCCTTGAACAGGCCCCGCGCCAGCATGATCGGCGCGAAGAAATTCACCTGGAAGACGTCGCGCCAGACATGCATCGGCGTGTCGATCGAGTTCATGCGGCTGTTGCCGTCCTTGAGCTTCGGCGAGATGCCGGCATTGTTGACCAGCGCGTGCAACTGCCCGCCATGGGCCTCGAGCCGGTGGCGGATCTCGGAGATGGCGATGCCGACATCTTCCTGGTCGGCGAGATCGACCTTGATGTGGTCTTCCGGGCCGGCCGGCCACGGGCAGTCCTCGGCAAAGGCCTGGCGCGAGCAGGTGATGACGCGCCAGCCTTCACGTGAAAAGCGCTTGACCGTGGCATGGCCGATGCCGCGGCTGGCGCCGGTCAGCACGATGGTTTTTCTGGTGTCGGTTTCGGCCATGTCGCGTCTCCAGTGACGTGATCTACCCGAATATCGTTACGGTGGCGAGGGCCGTGCCGACCGATGCCAAATGACAGACGATATCTTCAATAGCAGGTGGGGCATTCGTAGCGCAGTTTGAGATTTACGACGAACATGAGGAGCGCCAGCACCCAAAGAACAGTCAAGAACACGATACGATTTCTTCGCATCAAGCGTCCAAAAAGCCACGCCAGACCATACGGTATGAGAAGCCCGGCAACGAAAGCGCCTACCATTCCGCCGATCCTCTCGTCGAGAAGATATGCCGGATCAGTTCTGAGGTTGGGTGCTTGTCGGAACAAGATAGCGCTTGCTGTCATGGCAATCAGCAGCGACCATTGTTCAAAGCTCAGACGGTTAAACCTACCAACGGCTTCCATTGCTCAAGCTTCTCCGGTCAATCCTTGCCGATCTAAGGGTGAGCACGTTTTTTGCCGCGAACAACGACAAAGTCAGCCGCCTGTCAGAATATCGAGGATCGAGGTCTGCCGCTTCTTGACCGGGCCGCCGACATTACCGGGCGGCACCGGGTGCTTGATCGATCCGGTGGCGCCGTCGACCCCCGGCATGGCCAGGCCGCCGACATCGACCGTCTCGGCAGGACGCACTGGACGCGAAGCCGACTGGGTAGCTGCCGCAGGCGGCGCCGATTGGCCAACGGAAGCGACCGGCGCCGGCGGCGCCGTGTCGGACGGTATGTCATCCGGGACGATGGTGTCGGGTGGCGTCGACTTCCACGTTCCAGGCAGCGGCCGCACCGGCACGCCCTCATGCGCGGCGACCATGAACTCGTGCCAGGCCTGCGCCGGCAGTGCGCCGCCGGTGACCTTCTTCATCGCGCTGCCGTCATCATTGCCGAACCAGACGCCGGTGGTCAGATTGGCGGTATAGCCGATGAACCAGGCATCGCGCGAATTCTGGCTGGTGCCGGTCTTGCCGGCCGCCGGCCAGGCGAACGCCGCCTTCCTGGCCGTGCCGATCTCGACCGTGCCTGTCATCATCGAGTTCATCATACCGACGACATCGGGATTGACGACGCGCGGCGCACCGCCGCCATTGTTTTCGTAGAGCACCTTGCCGTCGCTCGTCGTGACGCGGCGGATGAAATGGATGTCAGGCCTATAGCCGCCATTGGCGAAGGGAACATAGGCCGAGGTCAGTTCCAGCGGCGTCACTTCCGAGGTGCCGAGCGCGATCGATGTGTTGGCCGTCAGCTCGGACTGGATGCCCATGCGGTGCGCCGCCTCGACCACCGCATTCGGCCCGACTTCCATGGTCAGTTGCGCGGCCACCGAGTTCAGCGATTTTGCCAGCGCCGTCGCCAGCGTCACCTTGCCGAAATATTTGCCGCCGTAATTGTCGGGCGTCCAGTTGCCGATCTTGATCGGCGCGTCGTTGCGCACGCTGTCCGGCGTGCGGCCGGATTCCAGCGCCGCCATATAGACGAACGGCTTGAACGCCGAACCGGGCTGCCGGCGCGCTTCCGAGGCGCGGTCGAACTGGCTGGTCGAATAATCATAGCCACCGACCATGGCGCGCACCGCGCCGGAATTGTCGATCGACACCAGCGCGCCCTGGCTGACATTGAGCTTCTTGCCGCTCTGGTCGATCAGCCTCCGGATCGATTGCTCGGCGAGCTTCTGCAGCGTCAGATCGACGGTCGTGTCGACGACGATGTCGCGGCGCACGTCGCCGATCAGGTCGGGCAGTTCTTCCATGATCGTATCGGCGACATAGTTTTCCGAGCCGGTCCAGTAGGACGGCGCGCGTGTCGCCGGCGCGCTCATCGCCGTGGTCATCTCCTTGGCGCTTATCTTGCCCTCGTCGCGCATCGCGGCGAGCACCAGCTGCGAGCGCTGCTCGGCCGCCTTTGGGTCGCGTGCCGGCGACAGCCGCGACGGCGCCTTGAGCAGACCGGCGAGAAGTGCCGCCTCCGACAGCGTGACGTCGCGCGCGCTCTTGCCGAAATAGCGGCGCGAGGCCGCTTCGACGCCATAGGCGCCCGAGCCGAAATAGACCCGGTTGAGGTACATTTCGAGGATCTGGTCCTTCGTATGCTTGTGCTCGAGCCACAGCGCCAAAAGCACTTCCTGCACCTTGCGCTCCAGCGTGCGGTCCGGCGTCAGGAACAGGTTCTTGGCCAGCTGCTGGGTCAGCGTCGAGCCGCCCTGCGAAAAATGCCCGCCGAGCACATTGGTCATCATTGCCCGGGAAAGGCCGATCGGGTCGATGCCGAAATGCGAATAGAAGCGGCGGTCTTCGATGGCGATGACGGCTTCGGGAATATAGGGCGACATTTCGTGCAGGCCGACGGCCTCGCCGCCGCTCATGCCGCGATTGCCAAGCAGCTGGCCGTCGACCGAGACGATCTTGATGTTGGGGGCGCGGTCGGGAATGGCCCAGGTGGTGGCCGCCGGCATTTTCGCGCCGTAATAGACGACGATGCCGGCAGTGGCGATGCCGCCCCAGATGGCCAGCACGAAGCACCAGTAGAACAGCCGGCCAAGCACACCGAACACGCCGCGCCGGCCTTTGCCGCGCCCGCCACGCGACGGCTTGGCCTTGGACGATTTGCGCTTTGCAGCGGCTTTTCGGTTGCTCGGCACGACGCGGTCCTCCTCGCTTACCGAAAAACCGGCCGAGGATCTCGCCCCCGGCGATGCCTCGAAGCTGGGCTCGATGCGGCTGTCTTTCCGGTTCGCCATGCGCTGTGCTGTCTTCCCCATGCCTATGGCGTTCGGGTTGAAGACTAGATGCGGCGATTTAAGGGCGGGTTAAGTCGGGAAAAATCGAAGTAAACTGTATTCAATCACTTGCGAAGCACGCGCGGCCCGCGACAGCGCCAAAGCCAAAGCCAAAGCCAAAGCCAAAGCCAAAGCCAAAGCCAAAGCCAAAGCCAAAACGAAAAACCCGCCTCGGCGGGCGGGTCGTTGGCGCCAATGAGCACCATAGTGGAATTAGTAGCATAGCTGCCGGCACAAAGCAAGAACAAAATACGCTTCGCCTCAGAATAATCACTTCAGGTCGGCGGTTGCGACAACCCTCAGTCGTCCGCGTCCGGGTCGTCGGAGGCCGGCCGCCAGCTGATCGGTTCGATCTTCTTTTGCGTATGGCCCTCCGTATAGGCCCACCAGCCGGCGTCGCTTTCGTCCCAGTCGCCGCCGGCCGCCTTCAGCCGGTCGAGCGAACGGTATTGCGCGATGCTCTCGTTCATCACGCCGTCGCTGTCCTGCCAGTAGACGGTGACCTTGGAGCCGTCCTTCGGTGCCGTCTCGATCGGTTTTCGCGCAGCCATTTTCATTCCTCCCGGTGAAGCGAACGGAACGCCGGGACAAGCGCCCGGTTCCTGGCCGATGGCCTTTGTAAGAATTCGCTCCGGCGAGACATATGGCGTGGTTTTCGAGAACCGGAGCGCAGCGGACATTTGGGTCCGTGAGCACCGGAAGCGGAGAAACCTGCGCCAGATGGCCGCCGGAGTAGAATTATCATGAAGGCCATCAGCTGTGGGCGAAGATATCCTCCTCACCCCAGCCCATCAGGTCGAGTTTCGCACGCGTCGGCAGGAAGCGGAAGCAGGCATCGGCCTCCCTGGTCCGGTTGTCGCGCGCCAGCCGCGCGCTCAGCACGTCGCGCAGCCGGTGCAGGTAGAGCACATCGGAGGCGGCATATTCGAGCTGCTCGGGCGACAGCGTCTCGGCCGCCCAGTCCGAGGATTGCTGCGCCTTCGACAGGCCGACCCCGAGAAGCTCGAAGCAGATGTCCTTCAGCCCGTGCCGGTCGGTGTAGGTGCGCGTCAGCCGCGACGCGATCTTGGTGCAGAACACCGGCTCCGGCATGACGCCAAAGGCGTTGTAGAGTACGGCGAGATCGAAGCGGCCGTAGTGGAAGAGCTTGGTGATGCTGCGATTCTTCAGCAGGCTGACGAGGTTCGGCGCCTTCCTCTGGCCGGGCGCGATCTGGATGACGTCGGCCGAGCCGTCGCCCGGTGAGATCTGCACGACGCAGAGCCGGTCGCGATGCGGGTTCAGCCCGAGCGTCTCGGTGTCGATAGCGACCGCCCCGACATCGTAATGCAGCAGGCCGGGCAAATCGTTTTTGTGGAAACGTATGTCGCTCATCGTCTTCTCCGGTCGCGGCCCCGTGCAGCGATACGCGACGGGCCGTGCCCGTCCTTGCCGTGATCCGGTGAAAAATCAACACAAAGTTGATTGTGACGCAATTTCAGCGTGTCAGCGCCTCGAGAATGCGCGCCCAGGAGCGCTGGCCCTTGTGGAAAGAGCTCATCTCGTACTTCTCGTTCGGCGAGTGGATGCGGTCGTCGTCAAGACCGAAACCGACCAGCAGCGATTCCATGCCGAGATAGGTCTGGAAATCGCCGACCACCGGGATCGAGCCGCCGCTGCCGGTCACCACCGCCGGCTTCGGCCACTCGTCGGACAGCGCCTGCTTGGCCTTGGCGAGAAAGGGCGAGTCGTAGGAAAGCTGGATCGCCGGCGAGGCGCCGTGCGGATGGAATTCAACCGAGCAGTCGGCCGGAACGCGCTGCCTGACGAATGCCTGGAAGGCGGCGCGGATTTTTGCCGGATCCTGTTTGTGGACGAGGCGGAAGGAGACTTTTGCCGAGGCTTGCGCGGCGATCACCGTCTTGAAGCCCTTGCCGGTATAGCCGCCGATGATGCCGTTGAACTCGGCCGTCGGGCGCGCCCAGGTCAGTTCGAGCACCGAGCGGCCCTTTTCGCCGGACGGAATCGACAGGCCGATCGGGCCGAGGAAGGTCTCGGCGGTCTCGCCCAGCGACAGCCACGACTGCAATATCTGCGAGGGCGTTTCCTCGACGCCGTCATAGAAACCCGGAATGGTGACGTGACCATCCTCATCGTGGATGTCGGCCAGGATTTTTGCCAGGATGCGGATCGGATTGGCGGCCGCACCGCCATACAGCCCGGAATGCAGGTCGCGGTCGGCGGCCGTCACCGTGATCTCCTCGCCGACCAGCCCGCGCAGCGAGACGCAGATCGACGGCGTATCGCGGTCCCACATGCCGGTGTCGCAGACCAGCGCGAAATCGGCCTTGAGCTCGTCCGCATTCGCCTCGAGAAACGGTTTCAGCGACGGCGATCCGGACTCCTCCTCGCCCTCGAACAGGATCGTGATTCGGCACGGCAATCCGCCATGCACCTGCTTCCACGCGCGGCAGGCCTCGACGAAGGTCATCAGCTGACCCTTGTCGTCGGCCGCGCCGCGGCCGGTGATCACCTTGTGGCCGGGCTCGATCTCCTTGACCGCCGGCGCGAACGGGTCGCTTTCCCACAACTCGATCGGATCGATCGGCTGCACGTCGTAATGGCCGTAAAACAACAGATGCGGCGCGCCGGCTGGCCCGTCGTGATGCGCCACCACCATGGGATGCCCTGGCGTGTCGCGCACGCTGGCGTCGAAGCCGATCAACTTGAGCTCGGCGACCAGCCATTCGGCGGCCTTGCGGCAGTAGGCCGCGTAGTCCGGATCGGTGGAGATCGACTTGATACTGAGCAGGCCGAACAGGCGTTCCAGGCTCTGGTCGAAGTTCTTGTCGAGGCGGTCGAGGACAGGGGAAACTGCGGACATAGGCGGGCCTTTCGATTCTGGCGGCGAATCTAGAGCCCATGCGGCCAAACGGAAAGCCCGCGAACGTTGGGCCACGGGCAGGATCGGGTCGAAAGGCAAAAAAATGCCGCCGTGGTGGAGGGGGAACCACGGCGGCCTTACTCGAAACGATGCGGCAGCCCGGAGAGGGGGGATAGGCTGCCGCAAGTGTCCGGGATAGGCGGGGGACGGGCCTTGCTCCGGACTTCGGCGAAAACTGCCGATGGCGTTTATCTGTGTCTGCGAACGTGGCGATTCAAGGGCACAAAAATTACACTTTTGTAACATAGGCGTGAGCGAACAAAGCTCCGGCCAAGCCGCCAGGCCGGCCAAGCTCACACGCCATTTGTCAGGGTGTTGCCGGAACCCTTGGCGCAAGCCGCCTTTGGCATGGACCGCGGCGCTGCGCCGCGCTATCCCTCGTGCCATGAAAAAAGGCGATCATCTCTTCCTTGTCGACGGCTCCGGCTACATCTTCCGTGCCTATCACGCGCTCCCGCCACTGTCCCGCAAGTCCGACGGGCTGCCGACCAGTGCCGTGCTCGGCTTCTGCAACATGGTCTGGAAGCTGACCCAGGACGCCCGCAACACCGATGTCGGCATCGTGCCGACGCATTTCGCCGTGATTTTCGATTATTCGTCGAAGACCTTCCGCAACGACCTCTACCCCGAATACAAGGCCAACCGCTCGGCGCCGCCGGAAGATTTGATCCCGCAATTCGGCCTGATCCGCCAGGCGACCAGGGCCTTCAACCTGCCATGCCTTGAGACGGAAGGCTACGAGGCCGATGACCTGATCGCCACCTATTGCCGGCTTGCCTGCGAAGCCGGCGCCGACACCACCATCATCTCTTCCGACAAGGATCTGATGCAACTGGTCGGCCCAACGGTTGCCATGTACGACCCGATGAAGGACCGCCAGATCGGCGTTCCCGAGGTGATCGAGAAATGGGGCGTGCCGCCGCAGAAGATGATCGACCTGCAGGCGCTGACCGGCGATTCGGTCGACAATGTGCCGGGCGTGCCCGGCATCGGGCCGAAGACGGCGGCGCAATTGCTCGAACAGTTCGGCGATCTCGATACGCTGCTCGCCCGCGCCGGCGAGATCAAGCAGGACAAGCGGCGCGAATCGATCATCGCCAACGCCGACAAGGCGCGCATTTCGCGTGATCTGGTGACGCTGAAGAACGACGTGCCGGTGACCGAAGGGCTTGACGATTTCGTGTTGCACGCGCCGGACGGTCCCAGGCTGATCGGCTTTCTCAAGACCATGGAATTCTCGACGCTGACCCGCCGCGTCGCCGAAGCGACCGGAACCGACGCGGGCGACGTTGCGGCCACTGCCGTCACGATAGAGCGTGCCGATACCGCGCATGGCCCCGATATGGGTTTTGGCATGCCCGCGGCCGCCGAGAGCGCACCCCCGTCGGACGAAGCGGCTTCCGAAGTCCCGGCCGAAGCCAAGCAAGGCGACACCCCATCGCTGCTTTCGGCGCTTCGCCTGGAGGTTGCGACCGCCCGCAAGATCGACACCGGCGCCTACGCCTGCATCCGCGACGCCGCGACGCTGAAGGCCTGGATCGCCGAGGCGATGGAGAGAGGCATCGTCGCCTTCGACGTTAAGGCCTCCTCGCCCGATCCGATGCGGGCCGAACTGATCGGCCTTGCCATGGCCGTCGCGCCTGGCCATGCCGCCTACGTGCCGCTTGCCCATAAAAACGGCAATGGCGACCTGCTCGGCGGCGGCGCGGTCGACAACCAGATCTCGATCCGCGACGCACTAGCGTTGCTCAAGCCGCTGCTCGAGGACAAATCTGTCCTCAAGATCGTGCACGACATGAAATACCGCCTCGTCGTCATGAGCCGTCATGGCATCGAGATCGGCCCCTATGACGACACCATGCTGATCTCCTATGTGCTCGAGGCCGGCACCCATGGTGGCCATGGCCTGGAGGCGCTGGCCGATAAATGGCTCGGCCACGCGACCATTCCGCTGAAGGAACTGGCCGGTTCGGGAAGAAACTTCGTCGGCCTCGATCAGGCCGACCTCGGCAAGGCGACGGCTTACGGCGCCGAGCACGCCGACGTCGCGCTCAGGCTCTGGCAGGTGCTGAAGCCACGCCTTGCCGCCAAGGGCCTGGTCTCGGTCTATGAACGGCTGGAACGGCCGCTGGTGCCAGTCCTGGCACGGATGGAACAACGCGGCATCTCCGTCGACCGGCAGATCCTGTCGCGGCTCTCCGGCGAACTGGCACAAGGTGCGGCGCGGCTCGAGGACGAGATCTACCAGCTGGTCGGCGAGCGCATCAACATCGGCTCGCCAAAACAGCTCGGCGACATCCTGTTCGGCAGGATGGGCCTGCCCGGCGGTTCGAAAACCAAGACCGGCCAATGGTCGACCTCGGCGCAGCTTCTCGAAGACCTCGCCGCCGAAGGCCACGAATTGCCGCGCAAGATCGTCGATTGGCGCCAGCTGACCAAGCTGAAATCGACCTATACCGATGCCCTGCCCGGCTTCATCCATCCCGACACCAAGCGCGTCCACACCTCCTACGCGCTTGCCGCGACGACGACCGGCCGGCTGTCGTCCTCGGATCCCAATCTGCAGAACATCCCGGTGCGCACCGTCGAGGGGCGAAAGATCAGGACGGCCTTCATCGCCGACAAGGGCAACAAGCTGGTTTCCGCCGACTACAGCCAGATCGAATTGCGCGTGCTCGCCCATGTCGCCGAAATCCCGCAGCTAAAGCAGGCCTTCGCCGACGGCGCCGACATCCACGCCATCACCGCCTCGGAAATGTTCAACGTGCCGGTCGAGGGCATGCCTTCGGAAGTGCGCCGCCGTGCCAAGGCGATCAATTTCGGCATCATCTACGGCATTTCGGCCTTTGGCCTCGCCAACCAGCTGTCGATCGCACGCGAAGAAGCCGGTGACTACATCAAGAAATATTTCGAGCGCTTCCCCGGCATCCGCGACTATATCGACGCCACCAAGGCCTATGCGCGCGAGCACGGCTTCGTCGAGACCATCTTCGGCCGCCGCATCCACTACCCGGAGATCAGATCGTCAAACCCCTCGATCCGGGCGTTCAACGAGCGCGCCTCGATCAACGCACGCCTGCAGGGCACCGCCGCCGACATCATCCGTCGCGCCATGATCCGCATGGACGAGGCGCTGGAGAAGGCGAAGCTTTCCGCCCGCATGCTGCTGCAGGTGCATGACGAACTGGTCTTCGAGACGGCCGAAGCCGAGGTCGAGGCGACGATTCCCGTCGTCTGCCACGTCATGGAGAACGCCGCCATGCCGGCGGTATCGATGTCGGTGCCGCTGCACGTCGACGCCCGCGCCGCCAACAACTGGGAAGAGGCGCATTAACGTCCCGTCTGCAGCCGGCTAAGTCGCGATCCTTCCCACCCCCCTCTGTCCTGCCGGACATCTCCCCCGCAAGGGGGAGATCGGATGTCGCCCCGGCTTTCGCCAACCGTCGGCGTTGCAAAAATGGGCGGTGAAATTGAAGCTGCCAATCTCCCCCCTTGCGGGGGAGATGTCCGGCAGGACAGAGGGGGGCGCTGTCCCGCCAGCATCTCGCGGCTTAGTAAGCCCTCAAGCCGCTTCAGCCAAACACTTCGCACAAGTCCCACGAAACTCGATCACCGCCTTCTTGGCGGCGAAGCCGGTCGAGCGCACCCATTCGTCGAGCCGGTGGCCGACATCGTGGTCGGAGAACTCGGTCACCTGGCCGCAGCTGTCGCAGATGGCAAACGCCGTCATCGAATGGCTGTGGTCGTGCGGCTCGGCACAGGCGACGAAGGAATTGAGGCTTTCGAGCCTGTGCACGAAGCCGGACTTCACCAGCGTGTCGAGCGCCCGATAGACCTGCAGCGGTGCGCGAAAACCGCGCTCGCGCAATTGGTCGAGCAACGTATAGGCGCTGAGCGGCCCGCTGGCGGCCTCGAGTTTCTCGAGAACGCAAAGCTGGTTCTTCGTCAGTACATCCCTTGCCGCCATGATCCCGTTCCAAGCCGCTCCGTGCCGATCACTGCCAGTTCGCATGCAATTCGACCTCTTGCACTGAGATAGCGACGAACTGCTATTTTTGCTACTGTTTCTATTCGCAGCCGGTGGTCGGCTGGCCGGCGGCGCCATATTCAAAATACTGACAAAATCGTCAGCCAGGCTGGCCGTGCTTGGAAATTCGATCGGGCTTGGGGAAGCAACCATGATCAAAGTGACGCGGCGGACGCTGCTTGCCGGCACGTCTGCGCTGGCCGCTGCCGGCCTGGTGCCGTTTCGGGCATTCGCAGCGGCGCGCACCTACCATGCGCTGCTTGTTGCCTGCACCGATTACCCGAACCTGCCGAAGAAAAACTGGCTGATCGGACCGAAAAACGATGCCGGCCTGGTGCGCGATTACCTCCTGGGGAACACGCCCGCGCCGGTAAAATTCCTGGCCGAAAACGTCACGCTGCTCGCCAAGGATGTCGAAGGCGCCGACGGACCGCCGACACATGCGGCGATCAAGGCAGCACTCGCCGACCTTGCCGCCAAGGTCCAGCGTGATGATTTCGTCTATCTGCATTTGTCCGGTCACGGCGCGCAACAGCCCGCGGCGACCAAGGGCGACGAGACCGACGGCCTCGACGAAATTTTCTTGCCGTCCGACATCGACAAATGGGTCAACCGCGAACAGGGCGTGCCCAATGCGCTGGTCGACAACGAGATCGGCACCGCGCTCGACGCCATTCGCGACAAGGGCGCCTTTATCTGGGCCGTGTTCGACTGCTGCCATTCCGGCACGGCGACGCGCGCCGCCGAGGTCGACGACGAGCTGGAACGCAAGGTCGAGTTCGCCGATCTGGTCGGCGGCGACGATGCTGCCAGGGCGGCTGCGGTGAAAGCCTATGACGGGATTGCGTCGGCCGCGCCGCGCGGCTTTGACGAGGACGGGCAGCGCAAGCCGGCCTTCAAGCTGGCGCCGACCGGCGCCGAGCCGACCACCAAGGGTAGATTGGTCGCCTTCTACGCGGCGCAGACGGTGGAGACGACGCCTGAGATGCCGCTGCCCAGGGGCACGGCCGATGCGCCGCGTTTCGGGCTGTTCACCTTCACCATCCTGTCGAAACTGGCCGAGAACCCCAACATCACCTACCGCCAGCTCGGCCAGGCCGTGCTGCAGCAATATTCGGCGGACGGCCGCACCCGGCCAACGCCGCTGTTCGAGGGAGAACTCGACGCACGCGTCTTCGGCACCGACAAGACCGATGCGGTCATGCAATGGCCGATCGTCGTCAAGGACGACAAAGCCACGATCGGCGCCGGACTGCTGCATCGCCTCACCCCCGGCAGCAAGCTGGCAATCTTGCCGTCGGCGCTGTCGCCGCTGTCCGAGGCGCTTGGTTATCTCCAGGTGCGATCGGCAAAGAACCTGGAGAGCCGGGTCCAGCCGGTCGAGTTCGGCGGCAAGCCGGCGCTCAAGCTGGCTGACATCCCCGCCAATGCCTATGCCCGGCTCGCCGAGCTCGCCGTCGACTACAAGCTCGTGGTCGCGCGGCCGGCAGCGGCCAAAGGCCTCGAGAAAGAGGCTGCGCTGGCGAACTCGGTTCTCGACGATCTGGCGGCCAGGGAGAACTCAGGGTTCCACATCGCGCTGGTCGAGCCGGGCAAGAGCGCAGATCTGCGTCTCGCCGTGCTGCGCGAGAATGCCATTGCCGGCGCCGCAGAAGACGCCACCGACGCGCCGGCGCTGTGGTTCCTGCCAGCTTCGGGCGACATGACGCTCAAGGATGGCAGCAAGCCGCCGCTGATCGTCATTCATCCGGACGGCCGCGAAAAGCTGATCGACGCCGCGGCCAGGAACCTGACGAAAATCTTCCGCGCCATCGGCCTGTCGAGGCTGGCCGCCGCTTCGGATTATCGGCCGGAAGAGGTCGACGTCGAGTTCCGGATCAAGCGTCTGGACAGTGACGCGCTGCAGCCTATCGAGCCGTCGACGGTGCCGCGTGTTTCGCCCGACGATCAGGTGCATGTGCTGGTCAGGAACGGCTCGACCAACCTGGTTGACATCAACGTGCTCTATGTCGGCTCCGACTATTCCATCCAGCATTTTCTTGCCGAGCGCCTGACCGAGGGCGCCGTGCTCGAGGAAGGCCTGTTCAAATTCACCGACACCAGCTTCGGCATGGAGCAGATGATCGCCGTCTTGACCGAGGCGCCGCCGCAGAGCGAGAAGCAGGACCTGAGCTTCCTGGCGCAAGCGGGGGTTGTCTCGGTAACGCGCGGACTGGGACAGCCAAGTTTCTCCGATATGCTGGCCGATATCGGCATGGCGCCGGCGACGCGGTCGGCCATGCGGCTCACCGACGACAAGGCATCGAAGGGCGCCGTGATGATCTTCCCGATGGAGACGGTGCCGCGCGCCTGAGGCGGGATCAAGCGCCCGGCCAGGCCTCTTGCCTGATCGGCTGATAATGAACATTCTTCGACCGCCGCTGTCGGCGGCCGAACGGAACGGATGAGGGCGTTCGTGAACAGGATGGTATTTTCGTGGCGCGCAACAACCGCCGGCCTTGTCGCCGGGCTGTTGCTGGCCGCCAATGCCTCGGCGGACGAGATCTGCGGCCTTTGCGCCAAGGAGGTCGTCATCAACTCCGAACTGGCGAGTTGCTTTCTCGATCAGTACGACCAGATCGCCAAAACCGGCAACACCGCCGTCGTCGTCGATCTCAGCAGCTGCACCTCACGCGGCGTGGTCGAGCCGTTGCCGTCGCCGGGCAAGCCGCAGGTGGAGCCTGACGTGCAGTTCATCGTTTCGCGGGCGCAGCTGGATTGCCTGAAGAAGAAGCTGGAGACGCCGGGCATCGTGCTCGATCCGTCAGCTATCATCGAACTGGACAGCTGCGGATGACGAAAGCAGGGAGCGACGCAACGCAGCAGGCAGGGGCGGCGCCGGTACCGCAAAAGAAGCCGGCGTCACTGCCGGAAACCGTCGAAGGCCTGCCTTGGGTGAGCAATCACGAGGTCAAGAAGGAGGCGAACCCGTTCACCGATCGCGACTGGCGCATGCTTGTCTATGCCTGGTCCGGATTGCTGGTACGGCTGGCGATCATCTTCACCTTGATCTTTTCGGTCTACCAGTTCCTGGCAAACCAGGAGCAGAAGCGTGTCGAACAGACGATGCCGCTGGTCGAGCTCTGGGAAAGCAAGGATTACCAGCAGGCGCAACGGGCCCTCAAGCAACGCCTGGCGACGCTCAATGCCAAATACGGCAATCTGCTCAGCGCCAATCCCACGCCGACCGAGGAACAGGTCTATCGGCAACGCATCGGCATCGAGGCGATGAGCGCAACCGGCGGCGACATGCCGCTTGCCGAGTTCAGCGACAATTTCGACCGCATCGTCTATTTCCTCAACCGTCTTTCCTTCTGCGTCGAAGGCAGGCTTTGCTCGCGTCAGGTCGCCGACTCGTATTTCCGCGACTATGCCGCCTCGTTCTGGAGCTATTTTGCCGGCTATATCGACAAGGAGCGCAAGGCCGGTTCGCCGACCTTCGCCCTGCCAATCGAGAACTATGTCCGCCAGGCGCCACCCCCGGCCCAATCCAGATAATCCCCGAAAATGCGAAAGCCGGCGACGGAAATGCTCCGCCGCCGGCTTTGATTGGAGCATTTTGCAGCCAAGTGTGATCACATTTGGCGTCGCAGAAATGCCGCTAAAATAGATAACCCGCCCCGATGATCGCGGCGCGCACTCTGCAGGCCTATTTGTACAGGCTGTTGATCCACTGGACGTTGATGGCGTTCAGGCGCACGGCGGTATTGGCATCCGGGCTCTCGGCCACGTTCACGCCGGTGATGACGCGCTGCTTGGAGCCATTGTCATAGGCATAGACCGAGCTGCCGCTCGAACCTGGATACGTGTCGCAGTCGTACTGGAAATACTCGGTGGCGATGTTTTCGGCGTGCACTTCGCAGGTCGCCTTCCACATCGTGCCGATCGGCTTGTCGCCGGGATAGCCGATGATGTTGGCGGTGAAATCGCCGAGATCCACATAGTTGGCATAGCCCAGCCAGCCGAGATTGGTGCCGACATCCTGCTTGAGGGTGACGATGCCGAGATCCCACGGCACGACAGAGCCGTAAAAGCCTTGGTAATTGTCGATGAAGCCCTGGACGATATAGGCGCTTTCATAGGTGAAGGCGCCGAACGGAGCGTCGTCGGCGGTCTTGCCATTGAGAGCCGGCACGAACAGGATATCGTCGAGCCAGGCCTTGTCCTCGTGGCTGTAGAGGCAGTGCGCCGCGGTGAGCACCGTGCGCGGGCCGATCAGTGTCGCCGAGCAGCTGCCATAGCTGCCGCTCTTCGATTTGCCTTCGAGATAGCCGATCGCGGTGAACGGGTAGGTTTTGGTATTCTTGATCTGCTCGCGGTCGTCCGTCCCGAACACCTGGCGGCCGGCCTCTTCGCCTCCGCTTAGTCCGGAATTATCGGACTTCTGCCCGTCGGCGGGCGCGTTCATTTCCTTGATGACAAGGTCCTTCAGCGTCTCGTTCGGGTCGATCTTGATGTCCTTGCCATCGGCGGAGCGGCCGACGATGCCATAAGATTTGACTGCCGTTGCTTCGTCGGCGAGCGGAGCGGCGCGGTTGGCCTCGTCGTCGGTCAGTTTCGGCGGGGCGATCGGTTTCGCCCGGCCGGGCTTGTAATCGCCCGATGTCACGTCCCGCATGCTTTCGCCGTTGCCAGCATTGGCGGAGCCTGGATCGGCAGCCAAGGCAGGAACCGCCCACATTGCGGTGGAAAGCAACGCGGACGCAATAATGCTATGTGTCAGTTTTGTCATGGTGAGACTCTCCCAAAAGTCAGCAAGGACTGGATCAAGATAGAGAAATATTGTCGAGATCGTGGTGGTGACGAAAAATGAAATTGGTTGCCGGCGCCTTTACCGGGCCATTATTCAGTGCAGCCAGTTTAGGTCCCCGCCAAAAATGCTCGCAACGGTATACTGCCTAAATTAATCCAACATTGGCAACGACAAATTGCTTTCACATAGCCCGTGGGGGGCTATAGGATTTGGGCGGGCTTGGTTCGACAGCACGATTAGCAAAAGTGGTGCTCGGTTTTGTGACGGATCGCGCTCCGCCTTGGAGCATGATCTCACCGGCCGGTTCCATTTCAGTGGATCATGCGTCCGTGGCTGACCTGTCGGAATATTGTCTCAGGGGGTTCGAGGTGAAGATCATCCATAGGTTCAGACCGATTGCCGCCGCCGCGCTGCTCGGCATCGCGGCGGCCTTGCCGGTCGTTGATTCCGTTCATGCCACGGACGCGGCCGCCCGGCCGGAGGCGGCGATCTCGCCGATGAAACGCGTGGCCGAGGCCAGGGCAAAGGCCAGGGCGGAGAACCCCGACGGCGCCGATCGCGTCTACGGCGGCAAGCAGGCCGAGACGGGCGCCTACCCGTTCCAGGTGGCATTGCTGACCACGGGCAAGCTGGACAAAAGCCCGGCCTCGCAGGCGAATGCGCAGTTCTGCGGCGGCAGCCTGATCGCGCCGCAATGGGTGCTGACCGCGGCGCACTGCCTCAATGACGACGGCGAGCCGATTTCGCCTGATGTGGTCACCGTGCTCACGGGCGCCACCGATCTCAGCGAGGGCAAGCGCTACAAGGCGGTGGAGATCATCGTCAACGAGGGCTACAGCGAGCAGACGCTGGACAACGATCTCGGCCTGATCCGGCTGGCCGAGCCGGCCGATGCCCCGACCATCAAAATTGCCAGTGAGCCGACCCCCGACGCCGGCAAGACGACAGTCACCGGCTGGGGCAAGATGCAGGACGGAACATTTCCCACCGCGCTGATGGTCGCCGACCTGGACCTCCAGCCGAACGCAACCTGCAACAGCGGCATCAAGGCGATTTATGCGCATGATTTGAAAGCAGCGCTCGGCGAGCTCGCCCGCCGCATGCGTTATTCGGAAAGGGGCATCGAGGCGGCCGCCAACGCGATTGCTGCCGACATGGCGGATCCGCTGACCGGCAACATGATCTGCGCCGGAACGGCCAGCGGCGAGCGCGACGCCTGCAATGGCGACAGCGGCGGACCGCTGTTCATGACCGGCGCCGATGGTCCGGTGCAGGTCGGCGTCGTCAGCTGGGGCGAAGGTCCGGCCGACGGCGGCACCGCCTGCGGCCACAAGAACGCCTACGGCATCTACACGCGGCTGGCCAATTACACCGGCTGGATCGAGGAGAAGATGAAAACGGCAGCGCCCGTGCCCGCAGCACCCAAAGCCCTCGGCACGGCGCAGAAGCCGGCGACGCCCTGACCGGCGTCACTTGCTGAACCAATGAACAGCGGGAGCAATCCCGCTGTTTCTGTCCCAAAACCTGGGGTCGGGACTAGAACCAGCGATCGCGGCGCTGGTCTGTGGCGGCCAAGGTGAGGCCCAGTAGCGCCCCTACTGCCGCTCCGAGTATGAATGCGGACGATACTGTGCCAGGATTCTCCTGGACGACCCCGGAAACCGTTTGCGCCCTGTTGCGCAGGGCTTGCGCCGTCCGGGACGCGCGGTCAGCAGCGCTGTCATACCAGTCGCCGGCCTCTTCGATCGTCTCTTCCGCGCGTTCGGCCAAGGTCCGATTGATTTTGTTGATCTCACGCCTCAGCTGCGCGACCTGCTTCTCCAGGGCTTCCTGAGCTTCACGTTGAGTCATCTTCGGTGCTGCGGATTCGTTCGGGTCGTCGGCCATGGTAATCTCCTTTGCGGAAGGCTCGGCTCAACGGTCGGCCCACTGTACAGGTTCCTCGGCAAAACGATTCTGTCCGGTGTTTGTTCTGTGAGAACCCGGGATTTGTCCGGCATGTGTGCGAAATCGGCTTGAACATCGGATCGTTCCGGCGCTCCCCGCGTTGGTGAAAACGCCACAAGGGAGGAGCCGTCATGGACAACGATCGGCATGAAAAGATTCGGCAACGAGCCTATGAAATCTGGATGCGCGAGGGCCGCCCGGATGGCGCGCATGAGCGTCATTGGCAGCAGGCGAAGCAAGAGCTTGGCTACGATGAGACGATGACCGGCCAGGCTGACGATGACGCGGCCGAGCACGGTCCGGCTGGAACGATCGCCAGTTCCGACGTTCTGACGGTCGAGGCACTGGCGATGCGCACCGGGATAACCGGTGATCAGGCGCAAGAGCTGATCGACAGGCTCGGCAACGACAGAGCCGCACTCGAAGAAGCCGCGCGGAACCTCAAGGCAGCCGAAAGTTAGCCGCTGGCCACCGTGTCGAAGACAGCTATCAGTTTGCGCTGCCGCGTCTTTCGATGAAAACGGACCGCGGACCGTCTCCGCCTACTTCCTTGGCGGCCCCTTGCGCTCGGCCGACGTCGCCCAGAGATTGATGTCCGACTCGCGTGCAAAGGTGTCGATCTCGGCGAGCTCGGCATCGCTGAAGTCGAGCGTCTCGAGCGCGCCGACGCAATCCACGACCTGTTCCGGCCGGCTGGCGCCGATCAGCGCCGACGTCACCCTGCCCCGGCGCAACACCCAGGCCAGCGCCATCTGCGCCAGCGTCTGGCCGCGGCGACGGGCGATGACGTTCAGCGCCTCGATATTGGCGATCGATTTGTCGTTGATGAATGCCGGGCGCAGCGACTTGCCCTGGCTGGCGCGGCTGCCATCGGGGATGCCGCCGAGATATTTGTCGGTCAGCATGCCTTGTGCCAGCGGCGAGAACACGATGGAACCGACGCCAAGCCCCTCGAGCGTATCGAGCAGGCCGTCGTCCTCGACCCAGCGGTTAAGCATCGAATAGCTCGGCTGATGGATCACGCAAGGCGTGCCGAGCTGCTTCAAAATGTCGGCGGCTTCGCGGGTGCGCTGTGAATTATAGGAGGAAATGCCGGCATAGAGCGCCTTGCCCGAGCGCACCGCGTGATCGAGCGCGCCCATCGTCTCTTCCAGAGGGGTGTCGGGGTCGAAGCGATGGGAATAGAAGATGTCGACATAATCGAGCCCCATCCGCTTCAGGCTCTGGTCGAGGCTGGCCAGCACATATTTGCGGCCGCCCCATTCGCCGTAAGGTCCTGCCCACATTTCGTAGCCGGCCTTGGTCGAGATGATCAGCTCGTCGCGATAACCGGCAAAGTCCGTCCGCAGGATCTCGCCAAAGGCCCGCTCCGCCGAGCCGGGCGGCGGGCCGTAATTGTTGGCGAGATCGAAATGCGTGATGCCGAGATCGAAGGCCTTGCGCGTGATTGCCTGCTTGGTTCTATGCGGCGTGTCATCGCCGAAATTGTGCCACAGCCCGAGCGAGATCGCCGGCAGCTTCAGGCCGGACCGCCCGCAGCGATTGTAGACCATCTTTTCGTAGCGGTTCTCGGCGGGAACATAGGGCATGGGAAATCCTCATATCGAAACGAGCCCGACGGCTGTCGCCGCGACGCACGGCAGCCGAGCCTTCCGCACCTTTAGCCTCTCCCCGCGCAAACGGGGAGAGGCTTTTACGGTGCTTGGGAGGTGCGCCGCCTACTTCGTTTTCTTCTTCGCCAGCAGCTCCTTCGCTGCCTTGACGCCGAGTGCCGCGGGCCGCTCGCAACTGGTCTGCATGGCGACGAACTTTCCGGTCTCGCCAGAACGCAACAGGCCGGTCATGACATCGACGGCATGCAGCGCCAGTTCCATCGAGCAGCGGTGCGGCCGGCCTTCGGTAATCGCGATCGCCATGTCGGCAAGGCCGGCGGTGCGGTAGTTGGCCATCATGCCATGCGAATGCATCTCGTTGGGCACGCCGAACGGATGCCGCCATTTCGGCAGCTTCTTCACCGGCTTGGCGGCCTCGGTGTAGCGCACCTCGCCGCCGAAGAAATTCGGATCCGGCACGAACACCGTGCCTGCCTCGCCATAGAGCTCCATCGGCGCGTGGCCATGGCTCCAGACATCCCAGCTGGTGTTGAGCGTCACCACGGCGCCGTTCTCGAATTCCAGCACGCCATGGATCGTCGTCGGCGTGGAGACCGGGATCTTTTCGCCGGCGCGCGGCTTCGAGCTGATGATGCGTTCCGTCATCGGGATCGAAGCAAAAGCCGCGACCTGCTTCACCGGCCCGATCAGCTGGATCAGGTTGGTGATGTAATACGGTCCGATATCGAGCACCGGCCCGGCGCCCGGCTGGAAGAAGAAGTCCGGATTGGGGTGCCAATGTTCCATCCCATGGCTCATCACATGACAGGTGCCGCTGGTGATCCTGCCGAGCCTGCCGGTGTCGATCAGGTCGCGGACAAGCTGGTGCGCGCCGCCGAGGAAGGTGTCGGGCGCCGAACCGATGCGCAGCCCCTTGCTTTCGGCCCGTTTCTTCAGGTCGAGCCCTTCCTTGACCGAGAGCACGAAGGGCTTCTCCGAATAAACATGCTTGCCGGCGTCGAGAATCTGCTTCGACACCTCGTAATGCACCGCCGGAATGGTCAGGTTGACGATGATGTCGATATCGTCGGCCTTGAGTAGCCCCTCGACGGTCTCGGCGCGCAGCTTGAACTCTTTTGCCCGCGCTTTCGCCGCTTCCATGTTGATGTCGGCGCAGGCGCGCATCTCGATGCCACGGAACAGCGGCGCCAGCGAGAAATACGCCTTCGAGATGTTGCCGCAGCCGATGACGCCGATGCCAAGTTTTGTTGCCATGCTGGTGTGCTCCTAATAGGTCTTGGCGGCTGCGATCGAGCGGCGGGCGAAGCGCGCGATATCGTTGGGATTGTCCTGTTCCATGACGTAGTATTTTGCGGCGCTTTTGGCGCGCAGCGCCTTGATCAGGCCGGGCCAGTCGATGGTGCCGTGGCCGACATCCGACCAGCCGTCCTCGTCGAGTCCCTCGCCCGCCTTGGCCATGTCCTTGACGTGGACGGCGACGATGCGCTTGCCGTGCTTCTCGATCCAGGGCAGCGGATCGACGCCGCCGCGCACCACCCAGGCGACGTCCATCTCCCAGCCGATGTCAGGCGCCGAGGACAGAATATGGTCCTGCGGCACCGAGCCGTCGGCAAGCGCCTTGAACTCGAAATCATGGTTGTGCCAGGCAAAGCCATAGCCGGCTTTCCTGGCCGTCTCGCCGACCTTGGCCAGGCGTTCGCCGAAGCCGCGCCAGCCGGCTGTGTCGGCCGGCCTGAACTCGGCGTTCAGGAACGGGCAGATGAGCAGCGTGATGCCGAGCGCGTCGGCCGTCCTGCGCACGCCATCGAAATCCTTCTCGAGCGCGTCGATCGAGAAATGCCCGGTCGGCATGGCAAGCCCGTTCTTGTCGAGTTCCGCACGGAATGCCTTGGGATCGTCATAGACACCACCGAACCCTTCGACTTGGCTGTAACCAAGCTCGCCCAGCATCTTGAGCACGCCCTCCCAGGGCTGGAAATTGCGGGCACTGTAAAGTTGGAATGACCAGTTCATCGTCTCTGTCCGTTTTCTTGTGGATGGTTAGTCTTGGGGGGATGAGTCTTGGGGGGAATGGAAGAGTCTTGGGTGGCTAGATCTGCTCTAGAGGCGGTTACCTGTGGCGGCGTCGAACAGCGAGGCGCGCATCGGATCAAAACCGATGCCGACCGCCTCGGCGTTGTTTGGCGTGCGCTCGGCTGTCACCCGTACCGTGAAATTCTGGCCGCCGAGCTTCAGCCAGACCAGCGTGTCGGAACCCATGGGCTCGACGACCTCGACACTTGCCGTGGCTGCGAATGGCCATCCCGTGCCGCTGTTGAACGCGACGTGCTCGGGGCGAATGCCGAACACGGCCGGCCCCGGCACCGGGTCCTTCTCGAAAGCATAGGTGGCAAGCGGAATCCGTACATCCTCGGCGACGAAGTGCCAGTCGCCGTCCGCCTGCTCCAGCCTGCCGTCAAGGAAGTTCATCGCCGGCGAGCCGAGGAAGCCGGCGACAAACCGGTTGACCGGCCGGTTATAGATGGTCTGCGGTGCATCGAGCTGCTGGATGACGCCGCCCTTCATCACCGCGATGCGGTCGGCCAGCGTCATCGCCTCGATCTGGTCGTGGGTGACGTAGATCATGGTGTTCTCGAGCTTGCGATGCAGCAGCTTTATCTCGACGCGCAATTCCGCGCGCAGCTTGGCGTCGAGGTTGGAGAGCGGCTCGTCGAACAGAAAGACATCGACGTCACGCACAAGTGCGCGCCCGATCGCCACGCGCTGGCGCTGGCCACCGGACAGAGCCGCCGGCTTGCGATGCAAAAGCGGCTCGATCTGCAGGATCTCGGCGGCCCGGGCGATGCGCTTGGCGATCTCGTCCTTGGCGAGGCCGGCAACGCGCAGCCCAAACGACAGGTTCTTCTCCACCGTCATCTGCGGATAGAGCGCGTAGGACTGGAACACCATGCCGATGCCGCGATCCTTGGGCTCTTCCCAGGTGACGTTCTTGCCCTTGATGAAGATGCGGCCTTCGGAAACGTCCAGCAGCCCGGCAATGCAGTTGAGCAGGGTCGACTTGCCGCAGCCGGACGGGCCGAGCAGCACGATGAACTCGCCTTCTGCGACATCGAGGTTGAGCGTCTGCAGCACCGATATCGCGCCGAAATTCAGCGACAGGTTCTGGATCGAGACGCTGGTGCCGTTTGCCCCGCTGCTGCCGTTTACCTCAACACTGCCGTTTGCGTTCATCGCCATCATCCTTTCACCGCGCCGGCGGCGATGCCGCGCACAAACAATTTTCCGGACAGGAAATAGACGATCAGCGGCACCAGGCCGGTCAGGATGGTGGCTGCCATGTTGACGTTGTATTCCTTCACGCCTTGCACCGAGTTGACGATGTTGTTGAGCTGCACCGTCATCGGATAGGTGTCGGGGCGGGTGTAGACGACGCCGAACAGGAAGTCGTTCCAGATGCCGGTCACCTGCAGGATGATGGCGACGACGAAGATCGGCAGCGACATCGGCAGCATGATGCGGAAATAGATGCCCCAGAAGCCGGCGCCGTCGACACGCGCTGCCCGGAACAGCTCCTCCGGCATGGAGGTAAAGTAGTTGCGGAACAAAAGCGTGAGGATCGGCATGCCGAAGATGGAATGGACGATCACCAGGCCGCTGAGGCTGCCGTAGAGGCCGACCTCGCGCAGGATAATGACGATCGGATAGATCATCACCTGATACGGGATGAAGGCGCCAACGATCAGGATGATGAAGAAAGTGTCGGCCCCTTTGAAGCGCCAGTTGGCCAGCGCATAGCCGTTCACCGAGGCGAGCGCGATCGACAGGATCACCGACGGGATGGTGATGCGCACCGAATTCCAGAAGCCACGCGACAGCCCGTCGCAGTTGAGCCCGGTGCAGGCGCTCGACCAGGCCTTGACCCAGGGCTCGAAGGTGATCTCCATCGGCGGCGAGAAGATGTTGCCAAGGCGTATCTCAGGCATGCCTTTAAGCGATGTCACCACCATGACGTAGAGCGGCAAAAGATAGTAGAGCGCCACCACGATCAGCGTGCCGTAGAGGAAGATGTTGCGGCGCGAGAACGTGTGGCGCGGCTTCGGTCCGCTCGGCCCGTAGCCTTCGAGGCCGCCGGCGCCGGCACTGGCGGGCAATGAAACGGCATGGTCAGACACGCTTCTTGCCTCCGAACTCGAGATAGGCCCACGGCACGATGACGATGATCACCGACAGCAGCATCATCGTCGAAGCGGCGAACCCTTGGCCGAGGTTCTGGGCGAAGAACATGTAATCATAGACATATTTGGCCGGGACTTCGGAGGCGATACCGGGCCCGCCGCTGGTCTGGGCGACGACAAGGTCGTAGACGCGAACAATGTTGGAGGCGACGATGACCAGCGTGGTGATGAAGACCGGCCGCATCATCGGTATGATGATGAACAGATAGGTCTTCCAGGTCGGTATCCCGTCGACCCGCGCGGCCTTCCAGATATCCTCGTCGATGCCGCGCAGGCCGGCCAGCATCAGGCACATTATCAGCCCGGTGCCTTGCCAGAGAGCGGCGATCAATATGCCGTAGATGACGATGCTGGAATCATAGAGCGGATTGAAGCTGAAGCTCGTCCAGCCGAGGCTGCGCACCACTGCCTGGACACCGAACTCGGGGTTGAGCAGCCATTGCCAGACGAGACCGGTGACGATGAAGGACAGGGCGAAGGGATAGAGGAAAATGGTCCGGAATGTGTCCTCGAACCGGATCTTCTGGTCGAGCAGGGCAGCAAGCAGGAAACCGATTACCAGCGAGAACACCAGCGACAGCACGCCGTAGATCAGCAGGTTCTCGATCGAGATCAGCCAGCGCGGCGTCGCCCACAGCCGGTAATACTGGTCGAGACCGACGAAGTGCAGCCGCGGCAGCAACTTGGAATTGGTGAAGGAATAGAACACCGTCCAGACGGTGCCGCCAACAAAGATCACCAGCGCGGTGAAGATCATTGGGATCGAGGCGATTTTCGCATTGAGGTTGCGAAAGAGTTGGCTGGGGCGTTCGCTCTTGCTCATCTGCACAGCCGCGCTGGATCGGGTAAGGGCGGGAGGGTCAAGAGGTCTTGACCCGAGCTCCCGACCCTGCGCTCGCAGGGGCGGGAGTGAGGCGCTTGATCGATCGCTCAATCGGCCGAACCGACGATGGCGGCGAAGCGCTTCTGCGCATCTTCCACGGTCATGTCCTGCTTGGCGAAGAACTCGGAGAACAGATCCTCCTTTTGCTTCTGCGTATCCTGCGAAAGCAACTGGTCCGTCCAAGGCATGACATTGCCCTTGGCGAGGATTTCGAGGCCCTTCTTCATGCAGTCGTTCGCCGCCTTGAGGTCGACGTCGCCGCGCACCGGCAGCGAACCCTTCTTGAGATTGAAGGCGACCTGCGTCTTGGGATCAAGCAGCGTGTGGGCCAGCACTTCCTGCGCCTTCGATTTTTCGGGATCCTTCAGCAGCGGGAAGTAAAAAGCGTCGCCGCCGGTGGCGATCATCTCGTTGAGGCCGAGGCCCGGAAGGCAAGTATAGTCCTTGCCGGCGGTCTGGCCGGCAACCTGGAACTCGCCCTGCGCCCAGTCACCCATGATCTGGCCGCCGGCCTTGCCGGTGATGACCAGGTTGGTGGCCTGGTTCCAGTCCTGCACATTGGTGTTCTTCGCCATCTTGCGGGCGTCGTCCGCGGCCTTGAAGACCTTGGCGACTTCGGGCCCGGCGGCGAATTCCGCGTCCTTGTCCTTATAGACCTTGAGGAAGGCATCGGTGCCGCCGACCGCCGCGAGCAGCACGTCGAAAGCGCCGGAGGCCTGCCAGGGCTGGCCGCCGACCGCGAGCGGCTGGATGCCTGCTTTTTCAAGCGCGGGCGCCGCAGCGACATATTCATTCCAGTTCTTCGGCACCGGCACGCCGGCTTTTTCGAAGGCGGCGTTCGACAGCCACAGCCACTGCCAGGAGTGGATATTGACCGGCACGCAATAGATTTTGCCATCGAGGGTACAGCCGTCGAGCAGGCTCTTCGGCTGCACGATTTCCGTCCACTTTTCCTTGGTGGCGAGATCGGTGAGGTCGCGCATCAGCCCGGCCTGCACCAATTCTTCCGCCTGCCGGCCGTGATTGAACTGGGTCGCGCCCATCGGGTCGCCGCCGGTGATGCGGCTGATCATGATCGGCCGCGCTGTGCCGCCGGAGCCGGCGATGGCGCCGTCAACCCAGTGATTGCCGGTTGCGTCGAAAGCCTTGGCGAGTTCGGCGACCGCTGCCGCCTCGCCGCCGGAGGTCCACCAATGGGTGACTTCCAGATCCGTCGCGGCCGCCGGGCCGGCGAATTGCAGCGCGGTCGTCAATGCCAGCGCAGCAGTCATGAGTTGGTATCGCATTTCGTTCCTCCCAGAATCTGAAACGTTACAGATTTTGGATACGGCAATTGCTTCGGACGCGCAACCCCTCAGGCAAATCCGGCGCCAAATTTTTTCGAAGCGCGAATAAAATCACCTGGCCTGTCGAGCTACCGCATCGCAACAAGAGAGGTTGCACTGCAAAAAATTGGTGCTGCGACGCCAGAAACCCGGAAAAGCCCGTTTCAATCGTTTTTTTTTGCGCCGACCGGAGTACCGCTCGTTTTGCGCCTATCACCAGTGATATCGCGACGGCAGTGACAATCTGTAACGTTTCAGTATATAGCGGTCTCATTCGGTGAAGGCCCGCGGCGTACCCGCGGCCCGCCGATTGCCGGCCTGCCCGGCAACTGCTATGCGCCTGACGGGGCGGGACGAATGAACAGGCATCAAAAAGAGAAGGCCGACGAAGCGTCGGGGCAGGGCCGGCCGACACTGAAGACGCTCGCCTTCATGACCGGGCTGGGCGTCACCACCGTGTCGCGCGCGCTGAAGGACGCGCCCGAGATCGGCGCCGAGACCAGGCGTCGCGTCCAGCTTGTCGCCAAGCAGATCGGCTATCGGCCGAACCGTGCCGGCGTCCGCCTGCGCACCGGCAAGACCAATGTCATCAGCCTGGTGCTCAACACCGAGCACGAGATCATGAGCTTTGTCTCGGACATCATCTACGGCGTTTCCGAAGTCATTGCCGACACGCCCTATCACTTGATCGTGACGCCCTATTCACGCTCGCAGGATCCGCTCGACCCGATCCGTTACCTCGTGGAAACCGGTTCAGCCGACGGCGTCATCATTTCGCGCACGCAGCCGAACGATCCGAGGGCCCGCTATATGCTGGAGCGCGGCATCCCCTTTGCCACGCATGGCCGCACCGATATGGGGCTGATCCATCCCTATCATGATTTCGACAATTACGCTTTCGCAGCCGAGGCAGTGCGCCATCTGGCCGGCCTCGGCCGCCGCCGGCTGGCGCTGCTGGCGCCGCCGGTCGAGCTGACCTATCACGGCCACACGCTCGCCGGCTTTGCCGATGCGCTGAGCGAGGTCGGCGCCAGCGAGATTCCTTTCAACACCGTTTCGATCGATCATTCGATCGAGCAGATCAGAATGCGGACGGCGCAGCTGATGCGCCGCGAAAACCGCCCGGACGGTTTCATCAGCAGCGCCGCCGCCGCCACGCTCGCCATCGTCGCCGGCATCGAAGACGCCGGCCTCAAGGTCGGCCGCGATGTCGATGTGGTGTCCAAACAATCGTCGGAGCTTCTGCACCTGTTTCGCAGCGAATTGCTGGTCGTCAACGAGAACTTCCGGCTGGCCGGCGCCGAGCTCGCCCGCTCGGTGCTGGGCTGGATCGGCGGCGCCGCACCCGGCACCCTGCAAAGCCTGAGCAAGCCGGGCGAAGTCCAGGCCTATCGCCGCCCCGACTAGAGCGGGATATGTTCAAATTGAACTTGGCTCCATCTATTTGTCTTAGCCGCATTTCTGCGACGCCAAGTGATTCCACTTGGCTGGAAAATGTGCGCTGCTGACTGGCAGCCTTGGGGCCGGGGGCGAACTGGCAGCTTCTTTCATGCTCGAAGCGATAGCAGACACCAACAGGATGCTCGCAGCCCGGCCCGATCGAAGGCCCGGACTAGACTAGAACAGCGGATACCAAAAAGGTCGTACCGAACCTCAACTGCATCACGCGTTGGCTGAGGCTTTGCTTCTGTCGTATGGCAGTATTTTCTTGTCCCGCTCGAGGCATGAATTCTAGTGACGAAGACGGCGGCGGATGCCCGCTTCTGTGTCCTGCTGATCAGCCTCACGCTCATAGGTCTTGACCATCGACATCAGCAGCGAGGAAGACACAAAGGGATGTGTGAACTGCAACGCATCTGCCCATTTGCGATACTTGTCCGCAAGCTCGCGTTCCTGCCCTCCGCCTTCGCTGCGCCAGTGGACGCCGCGCGCATTGTAAAGACCGGTGTGCGCCCCGTTTGAAAGGGGCTCTGACTGGAGGTCTTCCATTACGTCGCGAACGACTTCGTTCGGCCACACCTCATCCTTTCCCGCCGGTGCGCCTGAGAAAAGTCTGCCAAGACAGAGATCGGCTATCTCGCCACGGTCGAGTTCGGCGCACGCTTTGCGCACAGTAGAAACCCATTCGCTAAGCTTTTCGCGCTGTTCCTTTTCAGTAGGCTTGCCTTGTCCCGGAATTCGTTCAAGCGCTTCGAGCAGACGGTAGCCACGGGTCGCGAGATGCTCGCGGCCTTCCTCGACGCGGTATTCGGGAGGATCCTCACCGCGATCCTTACGCTTGTACGCCCAGGCGACCGCCTGGACGTACAAGTCGGGACGGTCTTCAATATAGCGTTCAAGATTCGGTATTTGATGCCCGTCGCCGCCACGGAAAGTTCGGGCGAGCACATCAATGTAGGCGAATTCCAACCCGGCTTTCTCTTCGAGCGAAATATCCGGGTTGTGGTCAAGCAGCTGGAAGGCCCGCTGAATGTCGTAATCATGCAGCTGATATTCCCCGGGCTTGTCGTTCCCTTCCTGCGCGATTCCCGAGAGCATCTGGACGAGAAGAGGTGGGCGAATCTCATCTAGCTTGAAGTGCAAAGCCGCAAAGGCAGCGCGGGGTCTCTTTGCTCGGAGAAGACGGCGCACGCTCTCGTTGTTCTCATCCGGCGCGTCAAATGCATACTGAGGCACCACATCGCGCCAATAGGTAGCGCGCGCCTCCGGCGAGAGCTGATCCACAAGTTCCCACGTCGTCAGCCGGTAGGCAGATAGAAGCAAGAGGCGAAGAGCCTCTTCTTCAGTTAGCTCTGCGCGCAGCTTAGTGTAAAGGGCCTCACGGCGATCAGCATCCATGGCCCACATTGCCCCTGCCGCGATGCCGTCCCTGCCGGTTTCGCCCGCGGGCGGACGTAGGGACTGCAAAACGAGGTCCTGGAGCTGATCGTCATTGAGGATGCCACGCGCCAGATACGCACCGATCTGACGCTGCGAACTGCCTCTGGTGGCGAGATCAAACACACCATCGAGGCTACGCTCCTGGACGATTGCCGTCAGTGCTTCAGTACGAAGCTTGTCGATGCGTTTCTCTCGCGCCTGAAAGTCCATTTCCTCTTCGGCGAGCTCGTCGGCCGACTCGTCGACCCAGCCCTGACGGAAAAGCCATTCGTGCTGATTGACAACATCTGTCGGCCGCATCGCTTCGTAGATCACCTTCGCGGTTTTGGAGAGCCTTGCGTGCCCTTCCTCATCAGCTTTCTTGCGCCCACGCCGGGACAGCACTGTCACACGTAACTTTTCGCGGACCTTGGCGATTTCGTCATCATTCACGCCGCTCTTGCGCCACTCGTCGATGATCTCCCAGACCCGCTCCTGAAACTCAGGGCCAAGCGCATGAAGTCTGCCGATGAGATCGCATAGCATCTCCACCGTATAGGATGGTCTGCTCAGAGCGATCTTGACCATTTCGAGTACGAAGGCGTTGATTGGGCCCCATGTCTTGAAGGGTTCGCCAAAGCCATAGCCGTCGGGCCGCCATTTGGGCTTGTGGCTATAGTCGCCAACCCGGCTGCCATAGTCCCCAAACTGCTGAAGGCAGATTTGCCAGCCAACCGCCGGATGCTTTTCCAGCAGCATATGGATAGCCTTGAGCCGCGCCTTATGATCGGCTGCGGTCTGCGGCATCCACGCGCGGAAGGTCGAGCCGAGCGAGTTGATAGGCTTGTTCGCCCAGTTATCGTTGATTTCGACTTCGGACAGCTGACCGAGAGTCTTCACGACACGCGAGAAGGTCGTAGGGTTCCATGCCAGTCCCTCCAGAGCCCAAAGCAGGCCGGTGCGCGGGCAGGACGAGCCGAAGAGACCCGTGTCCGCTGGCCGGAGTAGTCCCAACGTCTCGGGGTGTGCAGAGCGCAGATCACGTTCGATGATGTCGAGAAATGCACCCGGCGCCGCCTCGGCATAAAGCGGAAGGTCGCGATCATTGGCTTCGAGCTTGCGCGTGGAGATCGGTTCGAGAAGATCTCTTATCAGCTTCGCGGCAGCGAGGTCGCCATCGAACCCCAGGCGCTTGCCGAACAGGTTCTTGCCGTGCACGGCGAGCAAGACGAGCGTCTCGGAGATACCTTCGCGCACTGCACCCGAGAACTCGCGTTTCTTGCCGTTCATCGATGCCGCCCAGCGGTCCTTATCTGGAAGGTCAAGGGCAGGATCGTCTTCGCCAAGCACCATGCGGGCAATGTCAAAGAAGCGGTCGAGATCGGCTTTGGTGAACGCGCCCGCGATCGCGAAGAGTGTGTCGATCTTAGAGATAACCCCGCGATAGCCCCCGATCGACCACACAGGGGCGTCGTTCAGCTGCGCAAGCCCCTGGACGCGCTTTTCGAGATGCTCAAAAGCAACATCACCGGCAAGAAGTGACAGTGCTGTCTGGTCTGCCTCGTTCTGGGTATCCCATGCGCCAAGCAGCACCAGCGGGATGAGGCCTGACGATGTCTCGTGATCCTCGGCCCATACAGGTGTGCGAATCGCCGGGATTGTCGAAAGCTGACGACGCAGGACAGTCAGCGAGCGGCCCGATGCGTTGGCGAGCGACGTCAAGTCATCACGTCCCTTGCCCATCGCCTCGAGGGCTTTGTTGAAGGCCTCGTCGCCAAGCGGCTCCAGCACGATGTCGGGTTCAGAGTTGGTGGCATTGCGCGGATAGACAACGATGGTACGCAACTCGGAACTGTGAGGTCCAAACTCGCGCTCAACCTCGCGTGTGTGCGCAACAGCGATGAAATCGATAGTGCCTTGAGCAAGCTTTGGCAGCACGCCCGGCTCGTCAAAGATGAGCACGCGGTCCTTGTGTAGTTCCAGTTCCGGCTCAGCCAGAACCTGACTGAGGAAAGCGAGCGCTTCTTCGACAGAGTCGGCGGCAATCACAAGGGGCTCGGAATGGTCTGTCGCCACGAACCCCCTGATCTTATCACCCCAGACCTTGTTGGCTGTACTGAATAGCGAGGGATGAAGCGCAGGGTCTGTAACGTTGGCCCAATCGCTCCAGCATCGATCCAGCGTCCGCACACCGCTTGAAGACCGAGCCGTCTGGTTCGCAAACCATGTCTGCGCAGCAAGCGACTGTTCCATCCACTGTTCAAGGTCGCTGGCGTCATAGGCGCGAACGTCCTTCCAGAGCTTCTTCGCTTTCATGGCGGCAATCCATGCAGTCTTGCCGGGCCAGCGGCGCGGCGTGACGAAAACGAAGGTAATGTCGTCGCGATCGGCCTTCTTGGTCGCCTTCACGCTCTTTGCGAAGTCGCCGTTGGCCTTGTCATTGATGTCAGCGGTGACGCCAAATTCCCAGCCCGACGTACCAGCCGGAATCCAAGGGGTACCCGAGCCAGCCTCAATGAAGCCATCCCAACCGGGACGCTCGGCATCATCGTTGCCGGGGAAATCGACCTTCTCAAGATCGTGCCCCGTCGAATGGACAAGTGTGCGTAGCAAGATGGAAAGCTTCGTGCGCGCCTGGATGGTTGTCGTGAACCAGTTCACAAGGTCGTTCGCCTGCACATTCAGGAATGGCGTCACGTAAGCGCGCGCGTTTTGCGCAGTGCCCGCCGCCTTGCTTGCATGGGCATCGTATGCGCTTTGCAGATCGAGGATCGTCTTCGCAGGAACGCCAAAGGCCCGCTCGATGCGCATCGCCATATCTGGCGTCGCCGAAACTTTTCCGTTCAGGAAGTTGGACACGCCAGGGCGACTGATACCGAGCAGCTTAGCAGTCTCTGTAACGTTCACCGCCAGGGTGTTGAGGATATTTTCCCGGACATATTGGCCGGGATGCAGAGGAAATTTTTTTTCAGCCATAGACTGATTATAGCAGTTGCGTTATGTGTAACGCAACACCTTACAGAACTCGTTCGATGGAATTGGCGAACAGGCCGGCGCGCCCCGCGACCGGTGTCCTTTGCCATCTGCGAGGTAGCTTCGAACTTGGTCGCTGAGCGGCATAATCAAATAGCTTCCTGTTCGTGGCATTTCGGAAACGCACTCAAATACTCCAGAGGAAATCAGAAATGGCAAAACGTGATCCGAACAAAACCGCCCGCAACAAACGGGACGCCGACATAACGGGAGAACTGAAGGTGCTGTGGCCAGTTGTATCTGCAAACACCGGCATAGCTGACCAACAGTCGTTCAACGCTCTGATCGGTGGCAAGGCAGCGACATTCATCGACCTTAAGAATGCCGTCATCAAATCGGCCGATGAATACATCTCCCTCTATCTGTCCGGGTTCAAAAAGGCCCGGGAGAAAGACGGATGGTCGGCCGGTGGAACCCCGTTCAGCGCCGACACGCTGGACAAGAACTTCGCCACATTGACGAAGTCAAAGGCGGTTAAGAAGTATTTCTTACTTTTTCTTCAGCGTTCGTTCTTGCGTCACTACGACGAGCTAGTTCGAGAGCGTCCATCGACGGCCGATGCAGAGGTCTGGATTGGCCAAAATAATAATGACTATGGCATCCTGATCACGCCTAGGTACAAGAACGGGGAGTGGGAAAACGACCAAAGCGAGATTCGGCACTTTCCGAAGTTGTACTGGACGATCGGTCATGTCTTGAGCTCTGGCCTTGTTGTTCAGAAAGACCCTGAGCCTTTAATCTTCGCTACTGTCGACGACTACCTACAGTTTTTTATGAAAGTGTTGGTGAGGCCGTCCGGGTCTACGTATGAGCGAGAAATTGCGAAGCGCTATTGCGACTATGTGAAAGCCCAGGAAAAGCCGGAGGACGTTCCCCTGCTCATCCCAGAATTTCGCTACAACGGCAAGGATAAGAAGCACAAGTATCGGCTGGATTTGTGCATCATAGATCCAGTGACCTTAAGGAAGGTCGGCATCGAGCTTTCTCCATGGTCCACCCATGGACTGCTCAAAGGAACTGCCGGGAAGACCCAGAAACAGATAAACGAGGAGGCGCTAGCGAATTTTGAGAAGGAAGCAACCAAGATGCGGGAATACTTTCAGAAGCACCGCATAACAACGCTAATCTATACCGACACTAGGCTCGCCGCGATCGACGAGGTGTTCGGAGAGATCGCGGTCTACCTCGGCGGGGGCGACCAAGTGAGCCAATTAGAATTCGATCTGATCAGCGAATTCCTGTAGCCAGTGTTGCCAACGGTCTGAGCCAAAACCCTAGAGCAATTCCAGGAAAAGTGTGTAACGGCTTCCGTTGCGTTCTCACCCGGCTACGGCCGCGTGAACATGTGGACGGGTTCGCTCGATTACCAACTCGAAAGCGGTCAAGTCATTCTCGGCACGCTGAACCGCCGTCGTCGACCGCTCCGAAATTCCTGATGACAATCCAATTGCAGCGTTTGACGAGTTCATGAAAGCGGGTGACGCGCCGTATGTTGTGAGAGACATCTTCGAGAAAGGCTTGTCCACGAAAACCTAAATGGATGACAGCTTTCCGGAAAAGATCAGTCGTTCCGGAACGTCGTATATGTGGCGCTACCCCGCCGCCCCGCTCCCCCACGGGCCATGGAAAGCGCCCTGCCCGTCGATACGCTCGAAGCCGTGCGCGCCGAAGAAATCGCGCTGCGCCTGGATCAGGTTCGAGGTGCCGCGGCCCTGCCGGTAACTGTCGAAATAGGCAAGCGCCGATGACAGGGCCGGCACCGGCGAGCCCGCTTCGGCTGCACTTGCCACGACACGGCGAAGCGACGGATGGGCCTCCTGCATCAATGAAACGAAAGCCGGCGCCATCAACAGGTTGGTGGCTGCGCCGCCGGCGCCGAAGGCCTCCGCCATCGTATCCAGCAATTGCGAGCGGATGATGCAGCCGGCCCGCCAGATCTTGGCGATGACCGGCATCGGCAGGTTCCAGTTGAATTCCTTCGACGCGCCGCTCATCACCGCGAACCCTTGCGCATAGGCGGCGATCTTGCCGGCAAACAGCGCCAGCTCGAGATCGCCGAGCAGCGCGTCCCTGTCTCCGGAAATCTTGCTCACGCCGCCGCCATAGGCCTTTTCGGCGGCCAGCCGCTCGTCCTTGATCGACGACAGCACGCGGGCCGCCACAGCCGCCTCGATCGCTGTGGCCGGGATACCGAGCTGCTGCGCCTCGATCACCGACCATTTGCCGGTGCCTTTCTGGCCGGCGCGGTCGAGAATGATGTCGACCACCGGTTTGCCGGTCTTGGGGTCGTCGGCGGCCAGTACCTTGGCGGTGATCTCGATCAGGTACGAGTTGAGCCGGCCCGTGTTCCACTGGGAAAACACCTCAGCGATTTCTTTCGGCCCCATGCCGAGCCCGTCACGCAAGATGCCGTAGATCTCGGCGATCATCTGCATGTCGGCATATTCGATGCCGTTGTGGATGGTCTTGACGAAATGGCCGGCGCCGTCGGTGCCAAGCCACGCCGCGCAAGGCTCGCCCTTGAACTTGGCCGAGATCGCGGTCAGCACCTTTTCGACGCGCTTCCAGGACTCTTCGGTGCCGCCGACCATGATCGAGGGACCGTGGCGTGCGCCCTCCTCGCCGCCGGACACGCCCATGCCGATGAAGGTCAGGCCCGAATCGGTAAGCTCCGAGAAGCGCCGCATCGTATCGCGGAAATTGGCGTTGCCGGCGTCGATGACGATGTCGTTGGCCGACAGCACGCCGCGCAATGCCGCGATCTGCTCGTCGACCGGCTTGCCGGCCAGCACCATGATGATGATCGGCCGCGGCGGCCGGATCGCGGCGGCCAGTTCCTCGAGGCTGTAGCAGGGCACCACCCTATCCCTGAGCGCGCCGGCATTTTCGACAAAGGCATCGGTGCGCGCCGCCGTGCGGTTGAAGACGGCGATGCGGTGCCCCTTCTCGGCGATGTTGAGCGCCAGGTTGGAGCCCATCGTGCCAAGGCCGATCAGGCCGATTTCGGCTTTTTCCATTGTTTCTTCCCTGCTTTCGGATCTTGTTGCTTTGAGCCGCGATTGGGTTGGATGCCCATTCTTGATGACGATGATTGACGGGCCTTCAAGGCCGCGTCAACCGTCTCGCCGAATTGTGTTGCGCGGACCAGCGCTCTCGTCACGGCCTGATGTCGATCGGCGCCTCTATCTTCACCATCTCGAAATCGGAGACCAGGATATCGAGCCGCGCCGTCCACCGGCCGGCGATCGGAATGACGAGATCGTCGACGCGCCAGGTGCCGTCGCCGGGCTTCGTCGCAGGGCGTTTTATCGGCTCGATGCCGGAATCGGGCTTTGACAGCACCAGCGTCACCTGCTTGGCGTCGAGCGGGCCGAAATCGCCGGTCATGATGAAGATCGAAGCAGCAACAGGTCCGGTGTGGCCGGGCGCAATGCTGAGATCGGCCATCGCTTGCTGCGTGTGGATATGCACCGATGCCGGCTGTGCCGCGGCGATTGCCAGCGCCCGCGGCGGCGGCGTGAAGCGCCAGCCGGCGCCAACTCCGAAGATCGCCACCACGATCAGCACCTCGATGGCGATCGAGCGGGCCAGCCGCCGCTGGACTTCCGTATTTCCTGCCTCGGCCGAGGCCGTGAGCTTGAAGCGGTTGACGGCGGCGAGCGTGAACAGAAAGACGAGCAGCACGAGCTTGAGCAGCAGCAGCCGGCCATAAGCGGTGTGGACCAGCGCCGACGGCGTTTGCACCTGGATGACGGCGAGCACGATGCCGGCTGCCGCAAGCACGGCCACGACGAACAGGATCGCTCGCGAAAACCGTCGCAGCAATGGCCCGGCTTTGGCCGGCTGCCGTTTCAAGGCAAGACCAAGCGGCGCCAGCGCCCCGGCCCAGACGGCGATACCAGTTCCGTGCAGAAACACCATCGGCCTGGTCAGCCATTGCGGCTCGGCGGCACTGGCATGCCCGCTGGCGGCAAGTGCTGCGCCGACGCCAGCCAGTCCGGCCAAGGCGAGCGGCTTTGCGTCGGCGGGCGGCACGACCAGCGATAATAGGCTGAGGCCGAGCGCCATCAGCGCGATCAGCACCGTCCAGCCGAAGCTGGTGCCCAGCCCGGTCTGCCAGATGACCGGCTGCGCCAGCCGGGCAAGCGGCGCGCCAAGCGCATCCAGCCCCTGCATGCCGAGCGACAGGGGTGCGGCGGCCAGCCCGCACAGGATTGCCGCGACGATCAGGCGCTGGCCGGATCGACCGCCTTGCGCCAGCCAGGCCAGCGCAAAGGCACCGCCGACGCCGAAAAACAGGCCGATATATAGAAAAACCTTGCCGATCCAGATCGCCGTTCGAAGCCCCCGGTCGACGGCTTCGGAGGCGGCCGGCGCAGCACTCGGTGCGCCGACCGAGAACAGCACCGAGCCGCCGACCGGATGCCCGTCGGCGGAGATCACTCGCCAGCTCAGCACATGCGTGCCGGATGTCAGCGCCTGCGGATTGTCGATCTCGACGGTCTGGCCGCTGAGCTGGAAAGAGCTCAGCGGGACCGCCGTGCCGTCGGGCCGCACCAGCGTCAGCACCAGCGGCGAAACCGGCTCGCTGAAGGTCAGCGACATCGGCGACGGGCTCTGCGCCAGCACCGCACCGTCAGCCGGCTCGGCCTTGATCAGCGCCGCATGGGCGAAGGCCGGATCAGGCATGGCAATTACGGCGAGCAGCACGATGGCGGCGAGCAGGCCAGCCACAAGCCGGCCAGAATGGTTGCCGGCCATGCAAGCTCGCCGCAGGAAGGATGCCGCGCTCATCTCACCGCCAAGAGCAGCGGCGCGCTCATCCGCCAAAGCGCGCCGCTGGAGCTCACTTCTTCGGCAGCAGCTTGAGGCCGGGCGCCGGAAATTCCAGCGCGTCCTCAGCCTGCCCGACCGCCGGAATTTCGATCCAGCGATCGGCGACGCCGTCACATTCCTGCACCACCGGGAAATGCAGCGTCTGGCCTGCCGGCAGGTCGGACGCCAGTGTCGTGCGAAAGACGAATTCGTCGTAGAATTCGTCCGGCAGGCTGCCGGCGCTCCAGTCGACCTCCTTGACGCCGCTGGTCACTGCCTGACCGTAGAGCTGGTAGGACTTCTCGTATTTGCCGTTCTTGACCTGCAGCGTCCAGCCCGGCTTCGGCATCGGTTTGACCGAGAGCACCCCTTCCGGGATCTGCACGCGCAAGGCGGTCATTGCCTTGCCCTCGCAGCCATGCGGCACCCGAAGAACCGCCTTGTAGGTCGAGCCGACCGCCGCCTCCGGCGTTTCGAGCGTGATGTGGGCGAAGGCCGCGCTGGTCCCGAGAACAAGAAGCACGCAGCCGGGCAAAAGAGATTTCTTCATGATGGTACCTCTCGAAGCGGCCAAGTCAGTCGTCGTCCTGGGGTGCCGCACTGCCGATGCCTTGCACGGCGAATTCAATCTGCACGGGCCCGGCTTTCTCGAAGGTCAGCGTGGCGGAGAACATTTCGCCCTCCTTGGGCCGCCGCTTCAAATCCATGAACATCAGATGATAGCCCTTAGGCGCCAGCGCGACCTTGCCGCCGGCCGGGATTTCGAGGCCGCCGGTGACCGGCCGCATGGTCATGACGCCATTGCTGACGCCCATCTCGTGCAGTTCGGCCTTAACCGAAATGTCGGAGGTGATCGACAGCAGGCGATCCGGCGCACTGCCGGTGTTGGTGATGGTGAAGTAGCCGCCGGCTACCTTGGCGCCGGCTGGCGTGGCGCGCGACCAGGGGTGCCCGATCTCGAGACCGCCAAGCTTGAACTCATGTGCCAACACCGTCTGGGCGTTGGCGAACAGGAGGGCAAGAACGCAAAGGGCGACGCCGAGACGCTGCTCGAAACTACCCAGTGAGAAGCGCCTGCGGCTGGATGCGGCAGCGCGAAAAGAGTGAGACATGATTGCTCCGTGGATTTTAAGAGATCGCGCCGATGCCGGTCGCGAACGATGTCGATAAACGCGCCGGCCAAGGGTGTGCGCGGCGCAAACCAGAACGGATCAGGCCGTCGCCGGTGGTGCGCGCGGATTGGACGGAGTGCGGGCGCGGGCGAAATCGCGATGCCGGAAGGCCGGCAGGAAAAAGGCGATGGTTTCGACGGAAGGGCTGCGAGACAGGCTCCCGGTGGCATCGGGCGGCGCGTAGACCGCCGAAACGAGGTTGCAGCCAAGCATGCAGCAAGCCGGCATGTGCTGCTGATGCGGATCCCCTGCCGGGAGTTGCGCCGCACCGTCATGGGTGCAGATCGTGTTGCCGAAAGCATCGAATTGCGAGGCGTTCGGCTCGATGCCGGAAGCAAACGCGCCGAACATCGACTGGAGCACGAAAAGCCAGGCCGCGGCGAACGCGACCGGCATGCTCCATCGTCTCCGGCGTATGGTCAAGAACCAGCCTCTTCACGCAGCAACGTCAGCTCTCTAGCACGGAGCCGGCGGCCGGAAAATCGCCAAAACGTTGCTGCGGCAACGCAACACAATCACGCGCGCAGCGGCTGCCTGCCCTCCGGGATCGACGTCAGCAGCGTGTGGCGGGCCGATTTCAGGTGCTTGCGGCAGGCGGCGTCGACCTTGGCGAGATCGCGCGATTTGAGCGCGGCGATATAGGCGAGATGCTCCTGGACCGCGACTTCGTTGCGCTCGCGCTCCTGCGCCTTGTTCCACTGGTAGTGGTAGTGGAAGATCATGGCGATGACGTCGTAGAAATCGACGATGAAGCGGTTGTGCGAGGCGCGGTGGATCAGCCGGTGAAAGCGCTCGTCGAGCTCGGAGAACGCGTTGAAGCGCACGGCGATCTCGCGCGCCAGCAGGCGATGCTCGTCTTCCAGGCTGTCGAGGTCGGCCCAGACCGGGCTGTCCTCGGGCAGAGCGGCAAAGGCGGCGGCCGAGCGCAGTTCGAACATCTCGCGGATTTCGGTCAGCTCCAGCGCGAAGGCGCGGGTAAAGCCTTTCAGCACCCAATGACTGTTGCGGCGCTTCTCGATCAGGCCGAAGCGCGAGAAGCGGATCAGGAATTCGCGCACGCTGGTGGTGCCGACGCCGATCTCGCGCGCCAGTTCGAGTTCGTTGATCTGCATGCCGGCCTCGGCGCCACCGGCAAGCAGCCGCCGCATGAAGGAGCGTTCGATGATCTCGGCCAGCGTGTCGGTCTCTTCCTCGGGAAAAAAATCGTCCGGCCGCGGCTCGCGCAGAACCGTCTTGCTGCGCTTGTTCCAATCGATCAGCCCGGTCTCTTCCATGCGGGCAAGGATGGTGCGGACGGTCGTGCGGCTGACGCCGAGCAGCGTGCCCAGCTCCGGCTCCGAAGGCAGGCTCCTGGTTTCGTCGAGCAGCCTAAGACCGCGATTATAGGCGTCCTTGTATACGTTGTTGCTCTTCGACATCCCCTGCCCCGTGGCGCGCCGGCGTTTGCGGCCGGCGTGAAGCTTTTCTCGCGCATGAAATCGGAATCGCTTCGGAAAACATCATGCGCAACGCTAGTTTTGGTTGTAGAGCCTACGTCGCGCATCCAAAAGACGCGTCGCGCTCTGGCGAAAAAACAATTGACGCAAAAATGTTTTTTCACGATAAAAGACATTATATGTTAAGAGCCGCGTGTCAATCCGCTCGCGCACCCAGGAACATACCCAGGAAGCTCCCGTGAACGCCGCAAACAGCATTCTTCTGTCTCCCGCCGACAATGTCGCGGTCGCCAATGGCCGCATCGAGATCGGCACCGTACTGCCGGGCGGCGCCGCCGCCGCCGCGCTGATCGAGCCGGGCCACAAGGTGGCGATCAAGCCGATTGCCGCCGGCGAAGCCGTGGTCAAATACGCCCAGGCAATCGGCCGTGCCACGCAGGATATCGCGCCCGGCGAGCATGTCCATTCGCACAATCTGGTCTTCGAAAGCGGGCGTTTGCCGGTGGTGCCGCCGAGCGAGGCCGTGCACGCGACCGAGGCCGACCGCGCCCGCGCCTTCATGGGCTACCGCCGTGCCGACGGCCGTGCCGGCACGCGCAACTTCATCGGCATTCTCGCCAGCGTCAATTGCTCGGCCACCGTCTGCCATGCCATCGCCGACGCGGCGAACCGCACGCTTCTGCCGCAATATCCCGGCATCGACGGCTTCGTCCCGATCGTCCACGGCCAGGGCTGCGGCATGAGCGCCACCGGCGATGGCATGATGGTGCTGCACCGTACGCTGGCCGGCTATGCACGTCATCCGAATTTCGGCGGCGTGCTGATGGTCGGGCTCGGCTGCGAGGTCAACCAGCTCACCCTCTATGGCCAGAAGGGCGTCGCCGCGGGAAAACGCCATTTCAACATCCAGGAAGCCGGCGGCTCGCGCAAATCGGTCGAGAAGGCGCTGGTCGTGCTGGCCGAGATCGCCGAAAAGGTCGGCAAGCTTCAGCGTGAGCCGATCCCGGTCAGCGAGATCGTCGTCGGCCTGCAATGCGGCGGCTCCGACGGCATGTCCGGCATCACTGCCAACCCGGCGCTGGGTGCGGCCGTCGACATTTTGGCCGGCGTCGGCGGCGTCGGCATCCTCTCCGAAACGACGGAGATCTACGGCGCCGAGCACCTGCTTGCCTATCGCGCCGCAACTCCCGAGATCGCCGCCAAGCTCGACGGCTACGTGAAATGGTGGGAAGACCATGTCGCCAAGCATGGCGCATCCATCGACAACAATCCCTCGCCGGGCAACAAGCGCGGCGGCCTGACCACCATCCTGGAAAAGTCGCTCGGCGCGGTCGCCAAGGGCGGCCAGACGCCGCTCAACGGCGTCTTCGGCTATGCCGAAAAGGTCACCGGGCACGGGCTGGTGTTCATGGACACGCCCGGCTACGACCCGGTCTCGGCCACCGGCCAGGTGGCGGGTGGCGCGAACGTCATCGTCTTCACCACCGGCCGCGGCTCCTGCTTCGGCTGCCGGCCGACGCCGTCGATCAAGGTCGCCAGCAACTCGACCATGTACCACACCATGGAAGAGGACATGGACGTGAATTGCGGCGTCATCGCCTCGGGCGAAAAGACCATTGCCGGCATGGGCCGCGAGATCTTCGAACTGATCGTCGAGACAGCTTCGGGCCGCAAGACCAAGAGCGAGGAATTCGGCTACGGCGACAACGAGTTCGTGCCTTGGCACCTCGGCGCGACGCTCTAAGCCGGACCGCTCGCGACAGTCGCGAACACCTGACGTGATCGCCAGGTGTCGCAGTTCGTACACTCCCAAAAAAAGAATGAACATTCCATATTGACTGAGTGATGGAATTAATATTCCATGCGGGATATTGGAGGAGATTGGCAGCGGAGTTCCGACAGAAAGAACTCTTCCGCCCAGCCATCCGAGGCAGGCATCAAACAGCGCTTGCGCCGACTGAGTTGATGCACTATCAAAATGCGGTAAATGTTTTTTATTGATAAAGTTCCGTTTGGGCCGCGCCATCCGAATGGAGCTTCCATAACATTCACCGGGCGACTTAGGGAGGACTCCTAATGAAATTCGTGACCAGCATTCTCAATCGCCGCGCCTTCGTGGCACTCACAGCCGCCTCGATGCTTGCCGGCGTGATGCATTCGGCCCCGGCATCCGCGGCCGACGTGACCATTCCGATCATCGTCAAGGACACCACGTCCTTCTATTGGCAGATCGTCCTGGCCGGCGCCCGCAAGGCCGGCAAGGACCTGGGCGTCAACGTGCCGGAGCTCGGCGCCCAGGCCGAGACCGACGTCAACGGCCAGATCTCGATCCTCGAAAATGCCGTCGCCGGCAACCCGGCCGCCGTCGTCATCGCACCGACCGAAGCCAAGGCGCTCGGCAAGCCGATCGACGAGGCCGCCACCAAGATCAAGATCATCGGTATCGACTCCGGCGCCGACTCCAAGGCCTTCACCTCGTTCCTGACCACCGACAACATTCAGGGCGGCCGCGTCGCCGCTGACGGCCTTGCCGCAGCCATCGGCGAAGCCAATGGCGGCAAGGTCGAGGGCGACGTCGCCCTGATCACCGCGCTTCCGGGCGCCGGCTCGCTCGAACAGCGCGCCCAGGGTTTTAAGGAACAGCTCGCCGCCAAATATCCCGGCCTCAAGCTGGTCGCCGACAAATACGCCGACGGCCAGGCCACCACCGGCCTCAACATCGCCACCGACCTGATCACCGCCAACCCCAACCTCAAGGGCATCTTCGCCTCCAACCTGATCATGGCGCAGGGCGTCGGTCAGGCGATCGCCGAGAACAGCCTCGCAGGCAAGGTCGGGCTGGTCGGCTTCGACAGCGACGAGAAGCTGATCAAGTTCCTCAATGACGGCGTCATTTCGGCGCTCGTCGTCCAGGATCCGTACCGGATGGGCTATGACGGCATCAAGACGGCGCTTGCCGCCTCGAAGGGCGAGAAGGTCGAAGCCAATGTCGACACCGGCGCCAACCTGGTTACCAAGGCCAACATGAAGGATCCGAAGATCGACGCGCTGCTCAACCCGAAGCTCGACTGAGCATCGCCGCTGTGAACTGTTTCCGGGGCCTTTTCGCCCCGGAAACATCCCACTCGTGCCAATCGCGAGGCCAATCTTTGGGGGCCAATCTGGGAGGATTGTCATGATGTCGACGGCGCAGGAACTCCATCCGGCTCCAACGCTTGAACCGGGCAGGACCATCCTCGAACTCCGCGGGCTGGAAAAGCGCTATCCCGGCACTCACGCGCTGAAGCCGGTCGACCTCGCCTTCAAGGCCGGCGAAATCCACGCCATCGTCGGCGAGAACGGCGCCGGCAAATCCACCCTGATCAAGCTTCTGACCGGCGTCATGCCGCGCACCTCCGGCGACGTCATCTGGGAGGGCAAGCCTGCCGCATTGGCGACGCCGCATGAGGCGATGGCGCTCGGCATCAATGCCGTGCATCAGGAAGTCGTCCTGTGCCGCCATCTCACCGTCGCCGCCAACATGTTCCTCGGCGAGGAGGATTCCCGTTTCGGTATCCTGCAGCAGCGGGCGATGGTCAGGCAGGCGCAGAAGATCATCGACGATCTCGGCTTCGACCTGCCGGCGCATGTCAAGCTGGGTGACCTGACCATCGGTCAGCAGCAGTTGATCGCCGCCGCCCGCGCCACCGTGCGCGGCACCAAATTCCTGATCTTCGACGAACCGACCGCCTACCTCACCCGCAAGGAGGCCGACCAGCTGTTCACGCTGATCCGCCGGCTGAAGGGCGAAGGCGTCACCATCATCTACATCAGCCATCGCATGGAAGAAGTGTTCGAGCTCGCCGACCGCGTCTCGGTGCTGCGCGACGGCACGCTGGTCGGCACCAGGAATATCGCCGAGACCAATGACGCCGAGCTGGTCAAGATGATGATCAACCGCTCGATCGAGCAGGTCTACCACAAGGAGCATTTCACCCCGGGCGCGATGCTTGTAGAAACCAGGAACCTGTCCGGCAAGGGTTTCGAAAATGTCTCGATGTCCGTCCGCGCCGGCGAGATCGTCGGCCTCTACGGGCTGATCGGCGCCGGCCGCAGCGAGTTCGTCACCACGCTCTATGGCCGCCACCGCAAGGCGGCCGGCCAGATCCTCTGGGAGGGCAAGGAGGTCAAGGTCAATTCAGAACATGACGCGATCAGGCTCGGCATGGCGCTGGCCCCGGAAAGCCGCCGCGACCAGGGCCTCTGCCTCAACCTGCCGGTCGGGCTCAACCTCAATCTGCCGATCTACAAGCGCATCTCAAGCAATCTGCTGATCTCCCGCGCGCAGGAAAAAGCCCAGGCCGATCGCCAGATCGCCGACCTGCGCATCAAGACGCCGACGCGAAGTGCGCTGGCCTCCAGCCTGTCCGGCGGCAATCAGCAGAAGATCGTCATCGGCAAATGGCTCGCGCACGGCGCCAAGCTGTTCATCTTCGACGAGCCGACCGTCGGCGTCGATGTCGGCACCAAGGCCGAGATCTACCGCCTGTTTGGCGCGCTGTTATCCAAGGGCGCCGGCATCATTCTGATCTCGTCCTACCTGCCCGAGGTCTATGAGCTCGCCGACACGCTGCACGTGTTCCGGCGCGGCAAGCTGGTGGCCACGCATGGGTTTCATACCGCTGATCACGAGGAGATCCTCACCCAGGCGCTGGCCGAGAAACAAGAAAGACCGGGAGGACGGATATGAGCACCGAGGCGATCGCTGCCGAAAGGCCGAAACGCAACTACAACGCCCTGTTCGGGCTGACACTGCTGGCACTGCTGGTTCTTTTGTGGATCATCTTGTCGGTGGCGACGCCGAGCTTCGCCTCGGCCAACAACATCTCGAACCTGTTGCGGCAAGGGTCGATGATCGCCATCCTGGCGGTCGGCCAGACCTTCGTCATCATCACCGGCGGCATCGACCTTTCCGTCGGCGCCGTTGTCGGCTTCGCCACCGTCATCGTCGCGATGCTGATCAACGCCGGCACACCGGTTTTCCTAGCCATCCTGATTACCTTGCTGGTCGGCGTCGCCATTGGCATGTTCCATGGCTTCGGCATCGTCAAGATGGGCTTGCCACCCTTCATCATCACCCTGGCGACGCTGACCTCGCTGCGCGGCATCGGCCTGTTGATGACCAACGGCAACTCGATCTCGATCAACAACGACGCCTTTCAGACGTTCTCGCGCAGTTCCTTCGTCGGCGTCCCCAATCTGTTCTGGATGGTGATCCTGGTCGGCATTCCGGCCTACATCTTCCTGCACCACAGCCGCTGGGGCCGTTACCTGTTCTCGGTCGGCTCCAACGCCGAGGCATCGCGTCTGTCGGGCGTCAACGTCCAGCGCACAATCTACATGGCCTATACGTTGTCGGGGCTGTGTGCGGCCTTCGTCGGCGTGCTGCTCGCGTCGCGCATCGGCATCGGCAATCCGACGCAGGCCGAGGGCTGGGAATTGCAGGCGATCGCTTCTTCGGTGATCGGCGGCACGTCGCTGTTCGGCGCTGTCGGCTCCGTGCACGGGCCGCTGCTCGGCGCCTTCATCCTTGCCACCATCAACAACGGCGCCAATCTGCTCAACGTCAACGCCTTCTGGCAGCGCATCATCACCGGGGTGCTGATCATCGTCATCGTCTATTTCGACGGGCTGCGCCGCCGCGGCAAATAGATCGCCCCCTAACAGCCGCCGGCCTCGCAACAGCAGAGCCGGCGGTGCCATGAACCGACTGGATTGAAGCATGAAAGCCGTCGTCTGCCGCTCGCCCGGCGAACTTGTCCTGGAAGATCGCCCGGCGCCTGGCGCGCCGCCCTCGGGCTGGGCGCTGGTCGCGGTCAACCATGTCGGCATCTGCGGCACCGATTATCACATTTTCGACGGCAAGCACCCGTTCCTCGCCTATCCCCGCATCATGGGCCACGAGGTTTCGGGCACCGTGATCGAGGTTGGCGAGGGCGTCGATCTCACCGTCGGCGAGCCGGTGATCGTCAATCCCTATCTCGCCTGCGGCAAATGCATCGCCTGCCGGCAAGGCAAGCCGAATTGCTGCGTCAGGATCGAGGTGCTCGGTGTCCATCGCGACGGCGCCATGTGCGAGCAGATCCTGGTGCCGGCGCAAAATCTTTATCCGGCAAACGGCCTGTCGCTGGGCGATGCGGCAGCCGTCGAATTCCTAGCGATTGGCGCCCATGCCGTGCGGCGCTCGCTGGCTGATCCAGGTGCGCGCACGCTGGTCATCGGCGCCGGCCCGATCGGGCTCGGCACGGCGCTGTTCGCCCGCATCGCCGGGCTCGACGTGACGCTGCTCGACATGAGTGCCGAGAGGCTGGGTTTCGCCGAAAGCGAACTCGGCTTCGCGACCCTCAACGGCTCGCAGGGCGCCGCCGCTGATCTGGTGCGGCAGGCGACCGACGGCGATGGTTTTGACGCGGTCTTCGACGCCACCGGCAACACCCAGTCGGTGCAGTCGGCCTTCGCCCATGTCGCGCATGGCGGCACGCTGGTGCTGGTCAGCGTCGTCAAGGACGACATCGCCTTTTCCGATCCCGAATTCCACAAGCGCGAGATGATGCTGATCGGCAGCCGCAACGCTCTGCGCGCCGATTTCGACCATGTCGCCGCTTCAATCCGCAACGGTGCGGTGCCGCTGGCAAAGCTAGTCACCCACCGCACCACGCTTGGCGAGACGCCGCGCGACCTCGCCCGCTGGGCACATGAGAAATCCGGGCTGATCAAGGCGGTCATCCAGGTCGGATGACACAACGATAGCCGCGTCTCAAAGCGCCGACAGTTTGAGTTCGATGCGCTCGGCCGGGAAGCGCGACTCCGAAAACTGGATCGGCTGACCGTCGGGCGTGACGTTGACGGCGACCGTCACCAGCACGATGGCGCCGGGCTGCAGGTCGAGGTCGGCAAGGTCGGCGGCATCGGCATGGCGCGCCGACAGCACGGTCGATTGCCGGAGATAGTCGTCGATGCCGAAACGTGCCAGCGATGCCGTGATCGAACCGGTTTCTGCCATGGCAGCATCGATGCCGGCAAAGCGCCTGGCATCGAACCAGCCGGCAGCGCGGGACACCGGCATTCCATCGGCTTCGCCCCGCGTTTCCAGGCGTATCACGTCGGCCCCCTGCGCAAGGCCTAAGCCCTCTGCGACACGACGGTTGGCCGGCTCGACCGATGAGGCGAGCAAGGTGATATGCCGCTCGGACGCCTGTCCTTGCAATCCCTCGGAAAAGCGGGTGCGGGCGCCGATCGGATAGGACAGCCGCTTTCGCGACAGCACGAAGGTGCCACGCCCTTGCTCCGCCTTGAGCACACCCTCCTGCACCAGGGCTGCGATAGCGCTGCGCACCGTATGGCGGTTGACGCCATAGCGTTCGGCAAGTGCCACCTCCGGCGGCAGCGCGGCATTCTCGGGAAAATCGCCAACGGCGATCGAGTGCAGGATCTGGTCGGCGATCTGCCGCCATAGCGCGACACCGCTGCGCCGCTCGATGCTGTTTGCTTGCCCGATCATTTCCCGCCCCAATCTTTGCGCCGACCTTTTGGCCCGTGTCACGTACACGTCATAGACACGCGCTAGATAATAGATATAATTTGTATAGTTGTCTATATCAATCGACAAATGCACGCAGACGAGGAGTAGCGGCCATGCGAGGACGGGAAGCGCGAGAGCAGGCCGAGCGCAAGGCCGTAATGGCGACGCTGGCGCAATCGGCCGGGGACGACATTGTCCGCCTCTGGGACGAAGCCGGGCTGCCTTGTGAAGCGGAACTTCTGCGTGGCCCCGAAACCGGCCTGGTTACCGTGCGCGGCCGCATCGGCGGCGGCGGCGCGCCGTTCAATGTCGGCGAGGCGACGGTCACCCGTGCCACGGTGCGGCTTGCGTCCAGCCATGTCGGCCACTGCTATGCGCTCGGCCGCGACAAGCAGAAGGCAAGGCTGGCAGCAATCGCCGATGCGCTGTGGCAGGACCCGGCCCACCGCAACGGGGTCGAGACCAGGCTCGTCGCGCCCTTGCAGGCGGCACTGGCCAAGGCCCGTGACCAGCGCCGCGCCGAGACGGCGGCGACCAAGGTCGATTTCTTCACAATGGTGCGCGGAGAAGACTGATGGACCTCGCCACTCAATCGATCGAAGGCGGCTTCGCCGATCCGGTATTCAACGCGCAGACCGTATTCCGCGCTGTGATGGACGCGATGGCGCGGCCGGGCAGCGTGCAGCCCTTGCCGGCCCTCGCCCACCCCCCCGTGCCGCTGTCGGCCACCGCCGGTGCCATTGCTCTGGCGCTGTGCGACAACGACACGCCGCTCTGGCTCGACCCGGCTTTGCAGGGGTCGGCGGCGGTGAAATCCTGGCTTGGCTTCCATACCGGCGCGCCGCTGGCCAACACCCCGGCCGACGCGCATTTCGCGCTGATTGCCACGCCGGCCGAGATGATGGCGCTCGACGGGTTTTCGCAAGGCACCCAGGATTATCCCGATCGTTCGACGACGCTGATCCTTGAGGTCGGCGATCTCGTCTCCGGCGCTCCGCTGCTGCTCGAAGGCCCGGGCATCGAGAAGACGGCGACGATCGCGCCGGCGCAAATGCCGCGTCATTTCGTCGAGCAATGGAAGCAGAACAATCAGCGCTTTCCGCGGGGTGTCGACATCATCCTCGCCACGTCCGACGCAATTGCCTGCCTGCCGCGCACGACGCGCATTAAGACGATGGAGGCGTAGGATGTATGTCGCGGTAAAAGGCGGTGAAGCGGCCATCCGCAACGCCCACAAATTGCTCGCCGACCGCCGGCGCGGCGATCGCTCGGTGCCCGCACTTCGGCTCGACCAGATCGTCGAGCAGCTGGCGCTCGGCGTCGACCGGGTGATGAGCGAAGGTTCGCTCTACGACAGGGAATTGGCGGCACTCGCCATCGTCCAGGCGCGCGGCGACATGATCGAGGCGATCTTCCTGGTTCGCGCCTATCGCACGACGCTGCCGCGCTTCGGCTATACCAGGGCGATCGAAACCGGCTCGATGCTGGTCGAACGGCGCGTGTCGGCGACCTACAAGGACCTGCCCGGCGGGCAGTTGCTCGGCCCGACTTTCGACTACACCCACCGGCTGCTCGATCCCGAGCTTGCCGCCGGCGGCGAAGTCGCCGAACCGGAGCAGCGTGCAGGCGAAGCGGAGGCGATGCCGCGCGTCTCGGCCATCCTCGCTCGCGAAGGCCTGATCGAGCCCGACGGCGACATGCCCGGGGATCATGTCCCCGGCGACATCACCCGCGAGCCGCTCGAATTCCCGATGGCGCGTGATATCCGCCTGCAGGCGCTGTCGCGCGGTGACGAGGGGTTTCTGCTGGCGCTCGGCTATTCCACCCAGCGCGGCTATGCGCGCAACCATCCTTTCGTCGGCGAGGTTCGTATCGGCGAGGTCGAACTGGAACTGGACGTGCCGGAACTGCCCTTTGCCGTGCCGCTCGGCAGCATCCGCGTCACCGAATGCCAGATGGTCAACCAGTTCAAGGGCTCGGCCAAGGCGCCGCCGCAATTCACCCGCGGGTACGGCCTCGTCTTCGGCCAGAGCGAGCGCAAGGCGATGGCCATGGCGCTATGCGACCGCGCTCTTCGTGCAACCGAATTCGGCGAAGATGTCGTCGCCGCCGCGCAAGACGAAGAGTTCGTCATCTCGCATTCCGACAATGTCCAGGCGACCGGCTTCGTCGAGCATTTGAAGCTGCCACACTATGTTGATTTTCAGGCCGAGCTCGACCTCGTGCGCCGCATGCGCGCCGCGCACGACGCCCGCGAAAACGCCGGCAAGGCCGAAGAGAAGAGGGAGGCCGCCGAATGACCGGACAACCGACCGACATCGCCACCTACAACTTCGCCTATCTCGACGAGCAGACCAAGCGGATGATCCGCCGCGCCATCCTCAAGGGCATTGCCATCCCCGGCTATCAGGTGCCGTTCGCGTCGCGCGAAATGCCGATGCCCTATGGCTGGGGCACCGGCGGCGTGCAGGTCACCGCTTCGATCATCGGCCCGGACGATGTACTCAAGGTCATCGACCAGGGCGCCGACGACACCACCAATGCCGTTTCGATCCGCGCCTTCTTCAAGAAGGTCGCCAATATCGCCGTCACCACCGAGACGGCCAAGGCGACCATCATCCAGACGCGCCACCGCATCCCTGAATATCCGCTGAGTGCCGGTCAGGTGCTGGTCTATCAGGTGCCGATCCCCGAGCCGCTGCGCTTCCTCGAGCCGCGCGAGACCGAGACGCGCAAAATGCATGCGCTGGAGGAATACGGCCTCATGCATGTGAAGCTCTACGAGGACATCGCCAAGCACGGCCGCATCGCCACCACCTACGCCTACCCGGTCAAGGTCGAGGGCCGCTATGTCATGGACCCCTCGCCGACGCCGAAATTCGATAATCCGAAGATGCATCGTTCGCCGGCTCTGCAGTTGTTCGGCGCCGGCCGCGAAAAACGCATCTATGCGCTGCCGCCCTTTACCGAGGTGGTCAGCCTCGACTTCGAGGATCATCCCTTCGAAGTGCAGACCTTCGACCAGCCCTGCGCGCTGTGCGCGGCCGAGAACGTCTATCTCGACGAGGTCATCCTCGACGACCATGGCGGCCACATGTTCGTCTGCTCCGACACCGATTATTGCGAGAAGCGGCGCGCCGAAGGCCACCGCGGCCATCTCGCGCCCGAGACCCATCTTGCCCCAGGAAAAATGGAGCCGGCTGAATGACCGACGAACCGCTGCTGCGCGTTTCGGCGCTGTCCAAATTCTACGGCTCGCGCGTCGGCTGCGAGAACGTCACCTTTGATCTGTGGCCGGGCGAAGTGCTGGCGGTGGTCGGCGAATCCGGTTCCGGCAAGACGACTTTGCTCAACTGCCTGTCGACTCGGCTGCTGCCCTCTTCCGGCACCGCCAGCTACCGCATGCGCGACGGCCAGTTCCGTGAGCTTTACCGCATGAGCGAGGCCGAGCGCCGCTTCCTGATGCGCACCGACTGGGGCTTTGTCCATCAGAACCCCGCCGACGGGCTGCGCATGACGGTGTCGGCCGGCGCCAATGTCGGCGAACGGCTGATGGCGGTCGGCGACCGCCACTATGGCAGGATCCGCGCGGCGGCGGTCGACTGGCTGTCGCGCGTCGAGATCGACGAGGACCGCATCGACGACGAGCCGCGCGCCTTCTCCGGCGGCATGCGCCAGCGCCTGCAGATCGCCCGCAACCTGGTCACAGGGCCGCGGCTGGTGTTCATGGACGAGCCGACCGGTGGCCTCGACGTTTCGGTACAGGCACGCCTGCTCGATCTGCTGCGGGGGCTGGTCACCGATCTCGGCCTGGCGGCCATCGTCGTCACCCACGATCTCGCCGTGGCGCGGCTGTTGTCGCAGCGCATGATGGTGATGAAGGACGGCCGTGTTGTCGAAAGCGGCCTCACCGACCGCGTCCTCGACGATCCGCGCGCGCCCTACACCCAGTTGCTTGTCTCCTCGATTCTGCAGGTGTGACGATGATTGCTCCGGCGTACCCCCCTCTGGCCTGCCCTCTTTGGCATCGCTTGGCATCTCCCCCTCAAGGGGAGAGATTGGCTATCACTCCCGGTTTCGCCATCCTACAACGTTGCAGAACGAGCGAGATAGTCAGGCTGCCCATCTCCCCCCTTGAGGGGGAGATGGCCGGCAGGCCAGAGGGGGGTGTTGGCCCGCAAACGAATGGCGATTGGAGGACCTTCTGATGGCAACCCCGCTCGTCGTCTCCGATGTCGCCAAGAGCTTCACCATGCATCTGCGCGACGGCATCAAACTGCCTGTCGTCGCCGGCGTCTCGTTCGCGATCAGGGCCGGCGAATGCTCCGTGCTCGGCGGCCCGTCCGGCGCCGGCAAGAGCTCGATCCTGAAAATGCTCTACGGCAATCATGCCGTCGACGCAGGCCAGATCATCGTCCAGCACGAGGACGGGCTCATCGATCTCGCCACGGCCAGCCCGCGCACCGTGCTAGCCGTGCGCCGGCTCACGATCGGCTATGTCAGCCAGTTCCTGCGCACCGTGCCGCGCGTCTCGGCGCTCGATGTCGTCGCCGAACCGCTGGTCGAGCGCGGCGAGGAGCGCGAAGCCGCGCGCGGCAAGGCACGCGACTTGCTGGCCCAATTGAACCTGCCGGAAAAACTCTGGGCGCTGCCGCCGGCGACGTTCTCCGGCGGCGAACAGCAGCGCGTCAACATCGCGCGCGGCTTCATCACCGAGCATCCGATCCTGCTGCTCGACGAGCCGACCGCTTCGCTTGATGCGAAGAACCGGGACGTCGTGATTTCCCTGATCGCCGCCAAGAAGGCGGCGGGCGTCGCTTTGCTCGGCATCTTCCACGATTACGACGTGCGCGAAGCCGTCGCCGATCGCATCATAGACGTGACCGCCTTCGCCGCTGGGAAAATCGCCGCATGACCAGGAAATTGTCGGAGGCCCCGCTGGTCCACGAGACGGCGGAGATCGAGAACTCGACGCTCGGCCGCTGGACCGAGATCGCCGACCGAAGCCGGGTTTCGGAAAGCATGATCGGCGACTATTCCTACATGATGCAGGACTGCAGCGTCTGGTGCGCGACAATCGGCAAATTCGCCAACATCGCCGCCAGCGTCCGCATCAATGCCACCAATCATCCGACCTGGCGGCCGACGCTGCACCATTTCACCTATCGCGCCTCCGACTATTGGGACGACGCCGAGCACGAGAGCGAATTCTTCGCTCAGCGCCGCGCCAAACGCGTCACCATCGGCCACGACACCTGGCTCGGCCATGGCTCGACCGTCCTGCCCGGCGTCACCGTTGGCGACGGTGCGGCGGTCGGTGCCGGCGCAGTGGTATCGAAGGACGTCGCTCCCTACACCATCGTCGGCGGCGTACCGGCCAAGCCGATCCGCGAGCGCTTCGACCGCCGCACCGCGGAGCGCTATCAGGCGCTCGCCTGGTGGGATTGGGATCATGCAAGGCTGCGCGCCGCGCTCGACGATTTCCGGGAGCTGTCGGCGGAGGCTTTTCTGGAGAAGTATGGTGGCTAAGGATCGTGAATGGTAATGGCGGGCAGCGATTAAATTTCGAGGCTCAGGAAAGCCTTTCTTATCACCATTCACCATTCGAGCTTCTCGCGCCGAGTTGATCCCGCCCCGCTCCAGGCTGTGGGCGGTAACAAAACTGACATCAATCAGACACCGCAGGTTCACGTAGCTGCGCTAGCGAGGGTTAACAGACCTTCAATTGCGATTGGACTGGAGCCTGCACCATGTCAGCTACGCTCGAAATCCGCGGCGTCACCCGCCGGTTCGGCAAGAACACCGCCGTCAGCAATGTTCACATCTCGATCCCGCAAGGACAGATGGTCGGCGTCATCGGCCGCTCCGGCGCCGGCAAATCGACCCTTCTGCGCATGATCAACCGCCTCATCGATCCCAGCCAGGGATCCATCCTGTTCGACGGCGTCGAGGTTTCCGGGTTGCGCGGCTCGCCGCTCCGGCGTTGGCAACGCGACTGTGCCATGATCTTCCAGCAGTTCAATCTGGTGCCGCGCCTCGATGTGCTGACCAATGTACTGCTCGGCCGGCTCAACCACCGCTCGACCCTGTCCAACCTGTTCGGCATGTTCTCCCGCAACGAATGCGCCGAGGCGGTTGCAGCCCTCGAGCACCTGGACATCGCCCGCACCGCGCTGCAGCCCGCCGGCACGCTTTCCGGCGGCCAGCAGCAGCGCGTTGCGATCGCGCGTGCCATGATGCAGCAGCCGAAGGTGTTGCTCGCCGACGAGCCGATTGCCTCGCTCGATCCGCTCAACGCCAAAGTGGTGATGGATTCGCTGCAGGATATCAATTTGCGCGAGGGTATCATCGTCATCACCAATCTGCATACGCTGGATACGGCGCGCAACTATTGCAACCGCATCATCGGCATGGCCGCCGGCAAGGTCGTCTTCGACGGCCCGCCCGAAGACCTCAATCGCGAGGCGGTGCGCATGGTCTATGGCGCCGACAGCAATGGCGGCGAAATCTCCGAGGCCATCACCTCGACCAGTGTCGCCATCAAACAGAAAATCGCTGCATCCGCCGGACCGCTCGAGCCAGCGTTTCCTGGTTAGTTGAGAACGGCCTGATCGCCGCCCGCGTCAAAGGCACTCGTCAAAATTCGATCGCAACCGGCGCGAGGCCGGATCAAAGGAGAGAGACCCAATGTTCAGGAAGATGGTTTTTGGCGCGGTTTCATTGCTCGCCATCGCGGCCAGTGCCGCTCACGCCCAGGATATCAAGGAATTCCGCATCGGTATCCTTGGCGGTGAAAATGAAGCGGACCGGCTGCGCAATTTTCAGTGCCTCGCCGATCACCTGACGTCCGAATTCGGCTTCGAGAAGGTCTCGCTGTTCCCGGCCGCCGACTACGACGGCGTCATCCAGGGCCTGCTCGGCGGCACGCTCGATTTCGCCGAGCTTGGTGCGTCGGGCTATGCCAGCGTCTACCTCAAGGATCCGAACGCGGTGACCCCGATCCTCACCACCCAGCAGACCGACGGTGCGACCGGTTATTATTCGATAGGCCTGGCGCTGAAGTCGTCCGGCATCACCGACATCAAATCGGCCAAGGGCAAGAAGCTCGGTTATGCCGACCCGGATTCGACGTCGGGCTATCTGATCCCGCTGACCCAGATCCCGAAGGACACCGGCGCTTCGAACGAAACCTTCTTCGCCTCGACCCAGTTCAATGGCGGCCACGAGAACAACCTTCTCGCCGTCCGCGACGGCAAGGTCGACGTGGCGGTTGACGACTCCTCGGGCATCGGCGACTTCAAGAACGGTTACACGTCCGGCACCTTCCACAAGGAAGTCGCCAAGGGCGCCGTCGACCCCAACGACTTCGTCGAAGTCTGGCGCTCCGGCCTGATCCCGAATGGCCCGCTGGTCGTGCGCACCGCGCTCGGCGGCGATATGAGCGCCAAGCTCGCCAACTTCTTCACCAGCTTGCCGGCCAAGGACAAGCCTTGCTTCGAAGCCATCGAAGGCGGCGATTTCACCGGCTACGTTCCAGTGAAGCCGGACTTCTACAGCGTCATCGTCGAAGCCCGCAAAGCGGCGATCGGCGGGTGAATGCAATTGAAAAGGGCGGCCTTACCAGCGCCGCCCTTTTTGCATGCCGATCATGACCATCTCAGCCACGATCCGTTCAGACGCGACCCGGCGGACGGCCGACACCTGGCGACGCCAGACGTCCTTGCGCCGGTTCTACACCGCGCTCGGCATCGGCTTGCTGCTTGTCGCCATGTGCACAGCCATGTGGTTCGCCGACGAGGCCAATGCCGGACATTTCTTCGATCGGCTGCCGCACATACTGGATTTCCTTAGCTGGCTTGTTCCCAAGGACTGGAATGACGTCTGGCGCGCGCTGTTCGACATCGCATCGCCGCACGACAAAGGCAGCCAGGAGTTCAACTTCCCGCTTGGCCGCATCTGTCTCTGGGGCGGCTTTTATCTACCCGAATATTTCGAGCTGATGCTCACCACGCTCAACGTGGCGCTGGTTTCCACTTTCATCGGCTTCGTCTTTGCGGTGCCCTTTTCCTTCATCGCCGCGCGCAACTTGACGCCCAGTCCGGTGCTCAGGCTCGTCGTCAAGCGCTTCATGGAACTGCTTCGCGCCTTCCCGGAGATCGTCATTGCCGGCCTTTTCGCAGCCATCCTCTCGACCGGCCCGGTCGCGGCCATCATCGCCATCGGCCTGCATTCCATCGGCGCCCTCGGCAAGCTCTTCTACGAGATCAACGAAAACATCGACATGCGCGCCGAAGAAGGCCTGCGCGCGGTCGGCGCCAACTGGTTCGAGCGCGTGCGCTTTGCCGGCCTGCCGCAAGTGCTGCCCAATTTCACGTCCTACACGCTGCTCAGGATCGAGATCAATGTCCGCATCTCGACCATCATCGGCGCGGTCGGGGGTGGTGGCATCGGCGAGGAACTGAAGCTCTCCATCTCGCGCGGCTTCGGCGCCAAAACGCTGGCACTGGTGCTGCTGCTGTTCACGACGATCTTCCTCGTCGACCAGTTCTCTGCCTGGCTAAGGCGCAAGCTCGTCGGTGAGCAGGCATTCATGATGGGCGCCTGAGCATGGCCGCAATGACCGCCGATGAGATGCAGTCGATCGAAGAGCGCTTTCCCCAAGTGTTCCGGCGGCCCCTGTACAAACGCTTCGGCCCGCTGGTCCTGTTCACCGGCATCCTGCTCTACCTCCTCTACGCCTTGTGGTTCTTCAACCTGCCGCAAGTGCTGAGGGAATCGCACTGGGAACGCCTGCCGCTCTTTCTGACGCAATGGATCAGCTACGATCTGCAGCCGGAATTCCGTCTCGATCAGCCTCAGATCACGCCCAAATACCCGCGTTTTTCCGCGCTCGGCGAAGATCCTCATCCCGACTGGGTCATCACCAGTGCGAACGGCTCCTACACCATTCTGATCGACGGCCGGGCCAAATCGGTTACCTTCGACAAGACCGAGGCGATGCTGGTCGCCAATGGCCAGACGGTGCCGGTGTCCTTGGCCAGCGGCAAGCCGGTGATATCCGGCCTGGTGCCGGACTGGATCACCGCACACGACGACGAAATCGTCGCCAGGATGGGCTTTGCCGGCGAGGTCCGCATAACCGTCGATCGCGTCAAGGTCCGCAAGCGCTTCCTCGGCTGGGCGAATTTCGTCTTCGACACACGCTCGCCCTTCTTCGGCAAGTCGCCCGGCGAGGTGGTCTCGTTGCTGATGTCCGGACCCCAGCTCAAGCCCGGCACATCCAATCTGGCACTGGCCGGCGACAACATCTGGAACAACGCCCAATGGCAGCATGGCGATGTCTGGACGAAGCTGTTCCAGACCATCGTCATGGCATTTCTCGGCACCTTGCTCGGCGGCATCGTCGCCTTCCCGCTCGCCTTCTTTGCCGCCCGCAACATCACCCCGAGCGGCGTGATCAGTCAGGTGCTCAAGCGCTTCTTCGATTTCATGCGTTCGGTCGACATGCTGATCTGGGCGCTGTTCTTCACCCGCGCCTTCGGCCCCGGCCCGCTGGCCGGCAGCGCCGCGATCTTCTTCACCGAGATCGGCACGCTCGGCAAAGTCTATTCGGAAGGCCTTGAGAACATCGACGACAAGCCGCGCGAGGGCATCCAGTCGACCGGCGCCAACGGCTTGCTGGTGCAGCGCTATGGCGTGCTGCCGGAAGTGATTCCGGTCTTCATCAGCCAGACGCTCTACCAGTGGGAATCCAACACCAGGGGCGCAACGATCATCGGCGCTGTCGGTGCCGGCGGTATCGGCCTGAAGCTTTGGGAAGCGATGCGCACCAACTCCAACTGGGCCAATGTCTTCTACATGGTGCTCTTGGTCCTGCTCGTCGTTTTCATCTTCGACAACATTTCCAATTTCCTGCGCCGCCGCTTGAGCAGGACGATCCACGACTACAACAGGATCCAGGCCGACCAGGGGTGACGGCCGCGTTGCGCCGGCGGCAGTTAGGCCGCCTTACTCCACCCGCTCCTGATATGCCTGTAGCCGTCGCGGTAGACAGCTTCCGGGCCTTCGGAAAAGTCGCGCCACACCTTGGTGGCCGCGGCCAAATCCTTCAGCGAACGCCCGAACGCCTCGATCGTCAGCCAATCGTCGTAGCCGCTCTTGCGGATGGCGGAGAACGTCTCCTTCCAGGGAATATGGCCACGGCCCGGCACGCCGCGATCGTTCTCCGAAATATGGATATGGACGACGTTCTTGCGGTTGCGCGAATAGGCGCCGATCGGGTCGGCCTCTTCGATGTTGGCATGGAAGGTGTCGTACATCGCCTTGATGTGCGGCCGGTCGATCGCGTCGATATGCTCCGACAAATCGTCCATCGTGTTGAGCAGATAGCATTCGAAGCGGTTGAGCGCCTCCAGCCCGATGGTGACGCTCTTGTTGCCGGCATGGTCGCCAATGGCGCGTTGCGAAGCGATCGAACGTTTTTTCTCGGCCGCCGTCGGCCCGCTGCCCGAGAAGGCCCCGAGCGTCGAATGGAGCGGGCCGCTCAACGTGTTCGCGCCAAGCGCCTGAGCGCAGTCGATCGCCGATTTCATGTAGTCGATACCGGCCTTGCGCGTCGAGGCATCCGGCGAGATCAAATTCATCGCCGGATCGCCCATCGCCGAGACGGCGGTGCGTTGCAGCCCGATACGGTCGAGCAGCTCGCCGAGTTTCCTGTAGTCGTCCGGCGTGCCGGAGAAGACCGGTATCTCGACGCCGTCGAAGCCGGTCGCCTTGATGTCTCTCAACAGCGGCTCGTGTTTTTTCGACACGGCCGTCGTCCACAACAGCATGCACATGCCGATCTTCATCGACGCCCCTCCCTTCATTCGCTCGATCGCCCCCGAGGAGTGGTAGATTCAGGTCAGGCCGAGCCGAAAATGGTAGGTTCCGAGAACCGGAGCGGAGCGTACTTTTGGTACGTGAGCACCGGAAGCGCAGGAAAACTGCCATTTGCAGGCCGGCCTCACCTGAATATCACCACCCCTTCAAAGCTTCGTCCACGCCCCATTCTTCTTAGACGACTTCACGCAGGCTTCGATGAAGGCCATGCCTTCGACGCCGTCTTGCACGGTTGGGAAGACGACATCCTTAGCCGGCTTGCCGCCCGTCCGGCGCGCCGCACGAATAGCCCGCGCGGCTTCCTGGTAGATGTTGGCGAAACCTTCGAGATAGCCTTCCGGATGCCCTGGCGGGACGCGGCTGACGCGCCCCGCGACGGGGAGCGCGCCGGCGCCATTTCGGGTAATCAACTGCTTCGGCTCGCCGAACGGCGTGTACCAGAGATAGTTCGGGTCGGCCTGCACCCATTCGAGCCCGCCCTTCGAGCCGTAGATACGCAATTTCAGCCCGTTCTCGTGGCCGGGCGCCACCTGGCTGGCCCAGACCATGCCCTTGGCCGGGTGCGACCCGCCGACCGGCTTGAAGCGCAGCAGCACATTGATGTTGTCGTCGAGCAGCCTCCCCGGCACGAAGGCATCGAGATCGGCCGACAACGAATCGAGCTCCAGCCCGGAGACGAAACGGGCAAGGTTGTAGGCATGGGTGCCGATATCACCCAGCGCACCGCCCGCACCCGCCTGCTTGGGGTCTGAGCGCCACGCAGCCTGCTTCTGGCCGGTGGCGGCCAGGTCCTCGGTCAGCCAGTCCTGCGGATATTCCGACTGCACGATGCGGATATCGCCGAGCTGCCCCTTGGCCACCATCTCGCGTGCCTGCCGCACCATCGGATAGGCGGTGTAGTTATGCGTCAGCACGAACACTTTGCCGGTCTTTTCGACCAGCGCCGCCAGCTTCTTTGCCTCGGCCAGCGTCGTCGCCAGCGGCTTGTCGCAGATGACGTGGATGCCGGCCTCGAGAAAAGCCTTGGCAGCCGGCACGTGCACATTGTTCGGCGTGACGATGGCGACCACCTCGATGCCGTCCGGCCGCTTGGCCTCCGCCTTGGCCATCTCGGCATAGGAGCCGTAGCTGCGTGCCGGATCGAGCCCAAGCTCGGCCGCCGAGGCCTTGGCGCGCTCCGGATTCGATGACAGCGCGCCGGCGACCAGCACGAACTCGTTGTCCATGCGCGCCGCGATGCGGTGCACCGCGCCGATAAAGGCGCCTTGTCCGCCGCCAACCATGCCGTAGCGGATCGGACCGCCCCCGGTTTCCGCCTTCGATGCGCCGACCATGATTTTCTCCCTCGTTGTCTGAGATACCCCTCCCCCTTGAGGGAGGGTGGCCCGAAGGGCCGGGAGGGTCGGTCAATGCCGAGCTCAACCCAGCGACCCCACCCCGATCCGCTGCGCGGATCGACCCTCCCCTCAAGGGGGAGGGAAAGCTGTGTTAGATCCCCATCATCCCGCGCAGCACCTTTTTGTCGGTCGTGCCGCCGGCGAAATCGTCGAATGTCTTTTCCGTAACCCTGATGATATGATGCTGGATGAAGGGAGCGCCCTCGGCAGCACCATCCTCCGGGTGCTTCAGGCAGCATTCCCATTCCAGCACCGCCCATGAATCATAGTTGTATTGGGTAAGCTTGGAGAAGATGCCGCCGAAATCCACCTGTCCGTCGCCGAGCGAGCGGAACCGCCCGGCACGGTTGGTCCAGCTCTGGTAGCCCGAATAGACGCCTTGCCGCCCGGTCGGATTGAACTCGGCATCCTTGACGTGGAACGCCTTGATCCGCTCGTGGTAGATGTCGATGAATTCGAGATAATCGAGCTGCTGCAGCAGGAAGTGCGACGGGTCGTAGTTGATGTTGCAGCGCTTGTGGCCGCCGACCGCATCGAGGAACATCTCGAATGTCGCGCCGTCGAACACGTCCTCGCCCGGATGGATTTCGTAGCCGACATCGGCGCCGTTCTCGTCATAGACGTCGAGGATCGGCTTCCAGCGCTTGCCGAGTTCGGCAAATGCTTCCTCGATCAATCCCGCCGGCCGCTGCGGCCACGGGTAGAGGTAAGGGAAGGCCAACGCCCCGCAAAACGACACCGACGCCTTGAGCCCGAGATTCTTCGACGCCTTGGCGCCGAACTTCATCTGCTCGACCGCCCATTGCTGCCTGGCTTTTGGATCGTTGTGCACCGCAGGTGGAGCGAAGCCGTCGAATTGTGCGTCGTAGGCCGGATGCACCGCCACCAGCTGACCCTGCAGATGCGTCGACAGTTCAGTGATCTCGACGCCGGCATCGGCGCAGATGCCCTTCACCTCGTCGCAATAGGCCTTCGACGACGCTGCCTTCTCGAGATCGAACAGCCGGGCGTCCCATGTCGGGATCTGCACGCCCTTGTAGCCCAGACCGGCCGCCCATTTGGTGATCGAGGCCAGCGAGTTGAACGGAGCGGCGTCGCCCGCAAACTGCGCCAGGAACAGACCAGGCCCCTTCATCGTCGTCGGCATCGGCATCTCCCTATGTTTCGCGACCAAGCATAGCGCCGATTGAAAACAGGGCCAGCCTCTTTGGTCTCTTTGCACAGCGCGCTCGGCGCCGCTATTCTGGTATTACCAAATGCCGAAATCTGGTCAAGCCATTTGACGCGCGGCCGCAGTCCTGCAACCATGCCGAGCTGCCCAACATAATTCAACGTAATCAATGCTGTAAGCAAGAGACGGCGCTTGATGGTAGCACTTCTTGCCGTCCAGATGAAATTACTGTAGACCTCCCATCAAGCCCAATTGGTCGAACCAGTTTGCCAAAAAAATGCTGGGAGGCCTTGGGGAGGAATCATGCAGCGCACTTCGGCAGAGTGCGTCGCAGGCGAACTGGTACAGGCGATTCTGGGAAGGATAGACCATGCATCTTTCGACGCACAATTGGATGCGGGCGGAGCCGCTGGAAACGACGCTCAAGCGCATCAAGAAATTCGGCTATGAGTCGATCGAGATTTCCGGCGAACCCGAACAGTACAAGACCAAGGAAACACGCGCGCTGCTGAACGAGTACGGCATCCGTTGCTGGGGAGCGGTGACGCTGATGCTGGGCGAGCGCAATCTCGCCGCCAAGGACCAGGGCCAGCGCGAGCGCTCGGTGCAATATGTCAAGGACGTGCTGACCATGGTCAGCGAGCTCGACGGCGAGATCATCACGCTGGTTCCCGCCACCGTCGGCAAGGTCGTGCCGGACGGCACCGAGGAAGAGGAATGGAAATGGGTGGTCGACGCCACCCGGGAATGCTTCACCCACGCCAAGAAGGTCGGCGTCAAGATCGCGGTCGAGCCGCTCAACCGCTTCGAAACCTACCTGTTCAACCGCGGCGCCCAGGCACTGGCCCTTGCCGATGCGGTCAGCCCCGAATGCGGCGTCTGCCTCGACGCCTACCACATCCACATGGAAGAATTTAACGTCTATGACGCCATCCGGCAGGTCGGCAAGCGCCTGTACGACTTCCATGTCGCCGACAACAACCGCTTCGCTGCCGGCCTCGGGCAGATCGACTGGCCGAAGATTGTCGGCACGCTGAAGGAGATCGGCTATGACGGCGCGCTGACCAATGAATTCGTCGCCCCAGTCGACCGCACGCCGGCAGCCCCCTATCCCGACATGGTCGAACGCAATCCGGTCGACATCTCGCCAGAGCAGCTGAAATTCATTCAGGACCACGGCTCCAGCGTGCTCACGGAAAAATTCTACACTGACCAGATGCGCATCAATGCGGAAACGCTGCTGCCGCTGATCAAGTAGCCAAGCCGTTTGGAAAAAGCCCTTCCGCCTCACAGCGGCCGGGCCGAGGATGAACATGCGCATCAAGACGGTCCAAGCCTGGTGGGTTCGCATACCGATCGAAGCCGCGAAGCAGCACCGCAGCGACTTCGGTCAGGTGGCGACGTTCGACGCCGCCATCCTGCGCATCGAAACCGACGACGGGCTTGTCGGCTGGGGCGAAGGCAAGAACGCCGCCGGCAGCGCCGGCAGCTACGGCGCCCTTGTCCATTTGCTGAACCATGAGGTCGGGCCGCAGCTGGTCGGCCTCGACCCGGCCGACATCGGCGTCATCTGGGAGATGCTGTACAATGGCGCGCGTCACGACAGCGCCGCCCGCGCCGGCCACGCCATGCCGCAATTGGCGCGACGCGGCATGAGCATCGCCGCTATCAGCGCCGTCGACATCGCATTGTGGGACATTCTCGGCAAATCACTCGGCGTTCCGGTCTGGCGACTGCTCGGCGGCCGCAAGCTGGACCGCATGCCGGCCTATGCTTCCGGCGGCTGGGCCACTGCGGAAGCCATCGGCGATCAGCTGCAATCCTACGTCGCCAAGGGCGGCTTCAAGGCGCTGAAGATGCGCGTCGGCGCCATGGACGGCGCCCCGCACGTCTCCGCCGCCCGCGTCCGCGCTGCAAGACAGGCGCTCGGTCCCGACATCGACCTGATGGTCGACGCGCACGGCACCTACACGGTGGCCGAAGCCAAGCGCTTCATCCATCTCGCCGGCGACCTCGATCTCGCCTGGTTCGAGGAGCCGGTGATCGCCGACGACAAGCGCGGCATGGCTGAGGTGCGCGCCTGCGGCTCGATCCCGATTGCCACCGGCGAGAGTGAGGCGACGCGCTACGCCTTCCGCGATCTCGCCGTACTCAAATCCGCCGATATCTTCCAGCCGGATCCGGCCTTTTGCGGCGGCATCAGCGAGGCGATGAAGATCGGAACCATCGCCAGCGCCTTCAATCTGCGCTTTGCGCCGCACCTTTGGGCGGGCGCGCCCTGCTTTTTTGCCGGGCTGCATGTTTGCGCCGCTTCGCCGGCGAGCTTCACCGTCGAATATTCACTCGGGGCCAACCCGATGATCCACGATCTGATCGAAGAGACTGTCGAAGCAAAGGACGGTATGGTAGCGATCCCTGATAGACCCGGGCTGGGATTCACTATTTCGGAGCGGTTCCTGGAGGCGCACGCGCAACACGGCTGACATGAAAGAAAAGAACCTTCTCGCGGAACTCGCCGCCTACCTGTTCTCCCATTCGGACAAGGAGACGGGCCGCACGCCGTCGGAGCGCGAACTGGCAGAGCATTTCAGCGTCAGCCGCGGTCAGATCCGCGAGGCGCTGGCCATTCTCGAGGCCATGCGCATCGTCGAACGACGGGCGAAGTCCGGCATCTACATCGATACAAAGCAGGCGAGCGTCGAGGCTATGGCGCTGTTCGCCCGCGCCGGCCTGCCGCTCGATCCTGTCCAGATCTACGAGACGGTCGAGTTGCGGAAGATCCACGAGATCAAGGCCGCCGAACTTGCCTGTTCCCGCGCCACCGAGGAGAATTTCGAGCGGCTGCGCGAGATCCTGAAGGCCTCAGAGGATCGCATAGCGGCCGGCGAAGGCCTTGCCAGGGAAGACCGCGAGTTCCACCTCGAGATCGTGCGGGCGACCAAGAACAGTGTGTTCCACAATGTCTGCAGCGTCTACTACATGATGGGCGAGATGCGCCTGCCGATCTATTTCAACGATCCCGAACGCAGCGTGCGCTCGCATGCCGAGCACATCCAGATCTACGAGGCGCTGCTGCGCCGCGACGGCAACCTCGCCCAGGCGCTGATGAGCGCTCATCTGCAAGGCGCCGAAAGCTATTGGAAGGGGCTGATCGAGGGGCGTGAGGCGGAACCGCAAAGCCCAGCGCTCGAAAAGGCCTGAAATGCCCAAGATCCTGTCGACACACAGACTGCACCCCCGTGCCTCTTCCATGCTGACAGGGGCCGGCGAACTCGTCGTTGCCTCCGCTCTCGACGCGGCCACGCTGGCCGCCGAGGCAAGGGACGCCGATGTCATCATCGTTCGCGCTCCTTTGCCTGCGGCGCTTTTCGAAGGCGCGACCAAGCTCAGGGCCGCGATCCGCCACGGCGCCGGGCTCGACATGGTACCGATGGAAGCGGCCAACGCGGCGGGCGTGCTGGTGGCGAACGTTCCGGGAGTGAACGCGCGCTCGGTCGCCGAATATGTGATGTTCGCGGCACTGGCGCTGCTTCGGCGCTTTCGTGTGTTGGACCGCGACTTGCGGGCGAAGGGCTGGCTGGCCGGCCGCGAACACACCGTCGTGGCTAATGAGCTTGCCGGCAAGACGATCGGCATTGTCGGCCTCGGCGCAATCGGCCAGGCGGTCGGCCACATCGCCGCCCATGGTTTCGATCTGAATGTGGTGGCAACGACGCGCAGCATGCAGCCGGCGCCGGACAGCGTCGGCTTCTTGTCGATCGATGCGCTCATCGAGCAGAGCGACATCATCGTTCTGTGCTGCCCGCTGACGCCCGAAACGCGGGGGCTGATTAGCCGGGAACGTATTGACCGGATGAAGCCGGATGCGCTGCTAATCAATGTTTCGCGCGGGCCGGTGATCGACGACGACGCGCTGATCGAGGCCTTGCAGAAGGGCCGCATCGGCGGCGCCGCGCTCGACGTTTTTGCGACACAACCGCTGCCGCCCAACCATCCCTACTTCGGCTTCGACAACGTCATCGTCACCCCGCACATGGCCGGGATCACCGAACAGTCGATGATGCGCATGGGCGTCGGCGCGGCTGGCGAAGCCTTGCTGGTGCTGGCCAACAGATTGCCGGTCAATCTGCGCAATCCCGAAGTGGTCGAGCACTACCGGCGGCGGTTCCCTGCCGATTTCTAAGCAAAGGCTACGCCTCAATTTTCCCGAATTCGCCAGCGACGTTGCCGGTATGGGAAACACCACAAAATTCCTGCTGACCGCCAGTGTCTGCATGGCGGCGGCGCATGCCTTGGCCAACGGACAGGGCAGCTACGTGTTCTGCGACAACGACTTGCGCTGCGTGATGGCACCCTGTCCATCGAACAGCGCGCTCGACCTCGACACCGGCAAGTTCGTCAAAGGCGTTTCGATCGACATCGATCGCCTGCCGCAGCAAGACAAGGGCCTCGATCTTTCGGACAAGCTCTATGCCGGCAAGGTCGTTGTTGTCGGCTCGATCGAGAACCGCACCCGGACCTTCAACGGCAAGCGATACACCCTGCCTTGGCTGGTTGCCACCAGCATCGAGCGCACCGCCAAGGACAACGAGCGCGGCCACTGCTCGTCGCGCTGACACGCGCTATCGGATCAATTTGCAAGCAGTGCCTCGACCGCAGCGGCGATCCGCAGCAGGTGGTGGTCATGGCCATTGCGCGCCACCAGCATCAGCCCGGCCGGACGCATCATCCCGGGCATCGGCAGCGAGATGGCTGAAAGATCGAACTGGTTGGCGACCTGCGTGTTGCGCAGCAGAAGGCCTTCCGTCCTGTCGCACAGGGCCTCGTCGCCGGTCATCGAGACGATCGTCGGCGCGGTCATCGGCGTGGTCGGCAGGGCCAGCACGTCGACCGACGCCAGCCGGTCATCCATCGCGGCGGCAAGTGCTGCGCGACGGCGCATTGCTCTGATATAGACCGTGGCCGGAATGGCGGCGGCGCGCGACAATGGCCCGCTTACCCGCGGGTCGACCGGCATCGTCGCTCCCGTCGCCAGCCAGTCGGCATGGATCTCCGCCCCTTCCATTGCCGCGATCGAGGCGCGTTTGGTTGCCGCGCGCAGATCGACAAGCAGGTCGTCGATCGACAACTCCACAAGCCGTGCGCCGCTAAGCTCCATCTTGCGAAGACACCGGTCGAACGTCGTCGCGACCTCTTCCTCCGTATCATCGAACAGCACGCCGCGCGGAATACCGATGCGCAGGCCGTCCAGCGGAAGCGGCAACAGTGCCGCCAGGTTTTCGCCCGCCATCACTGCGTCGGCCGCCGCACATTCGGCGACGGTGCGGGCCAGCGGACCGATCGAGTCCAGCGTGGCCGACAGCGGAAACGCACCCGCGAGCGGCACGCGCCGCGCCGTCGGCTTGAAACCGACGACGCCATTCAACGATGCCGGAATGCGCACCGATCCGCCGGTATCGGAACCGATGGAGATTTCGCTGGTGCCTTCGCCGACCGAAACCGCGGCGCCTGAGGACGAGCCGCCCGGAATACGGCGGGCATCACTTGCATTGCCGGGCGTGCCGTAGTGCGGATTGACGCCGATCGCGGTGAAGGCGAACTCGGTCATGTTGGTCTTGCCGAGGATGACTGCACCGGCCTGGCGCAACCGTTCCACGACAATGGCATCCCGCAACGCCGGCGCTGCCGTGGCGAGCAGCAGCGAGCCCGCCGTCGTCGGCTCGCCGGCGACATCGAACAGATCCTTGATCGAGGTGATCGCCCCATCGAGCGGCCCGAGCGTGACGCCGGCTTTTCGCCGCGCATCGGCGGCGTCGGCCGCCGCCCGTGCTGCTTCAGGATAGAGCTTTGCGAAAACGCTCTCATCGCCCACGCGAGCAGCAAGACGCGAAACAATTGCTTCCAGGCGATCACGGGCTGATTGCATTTTCGGTGTCGGACTCCGCACGCTTGCAACGTCTTAATGTAGCAGCCACAAACTGGCCGCAGGAGACATAGCCCGGCACGGTCAGGTTTGCACCTGTCGAACCGCACGAGGAAGGCCCGATGCTCTACGAAGGCAGCTGCCACTGCGGCAAGGTCGCGTTCGAGGTCGAAGGCGAGCTGACCGGAGCCGTACGGTGTAATTGCTCGATCTGCACGCGCAAGGGTGCACTGCTATGGGCAGTGCCGCATGAGAGCATGCGGGTGCTTGCCTGGGGCGATGATCTCGGCCGCTACAGCTTCGGCAACCATGTCATCGCCCACCGCTTCTGCCGCAGCTGCGGCATTCACCCCTTCGCCGAGGATGTCGGCGAAGGGAGCGGGCGAAGTGCCTATATCAACATTCATTGCATCGAGGCGTTGGACGTCGCCGCCGTGCCGGTCTTCGACTTCGACGGCCGTTCCGTCTAATGCATGTCGCGCAAAAGTGTGCAGCGGTTTTGTGATAACGACATGCATAAAAAAAAGAATCTAAAGCGCGTCGCATAAGGCCGATCGAGTGCGACGCGCTTTAGTCCTTGGGACCGTCGATCGGCTTGGGGCCAAGGAAGAACGCCGCCAATGCCGCAAGCAACGTCGCCGCCGCGCAATACGCGAAGGCGCTGGCAACGCCGGTATTGTCGACCAGCAGGCCGCCGAAGACGGCGCCCAACGCGATGGCGACCTGGAACGTCATGACCATCAGCCCGCCGGCGCTTTCCGCCTGATCGGGGGCGGCTCGCACCAGCCAGGTCTGCAGCCCGACTGGGACGGCGCCGAAGGCAAAGCCCCAGCTGGCCACCGCTATTGCAGCCACGACGGGTGAGCCTCCGACCACCAGCAGCAGGAGCGCCGAAAACGCGATCAGCAGAGGCGCCAGGCTGACGGCTGCCTTGAGGCTGCGTTCCGCCATGAAGCCGCCGGCAAAATTGCCGAAGAAGCCACCAATGCCGTAGGCGAGCAGCACAAGCGAGATCGTCTCGATGTCCAGCGCGGGCACCTTCTCGAGAAACGGGCGGACATAGGTGAAGCCGGCAAAGTGTCCCGAGGCGACCAGCAGCACCACCAGCAGTGCCACCCTGATCATCGGCCGCTTCATCACCTCCAGCAGCGTGCGAAAACCTGCCGTACCTGCCGGCGGCAGCTTCGGAATGGTAGCCACCTGCACGAGCAGCGCTAGCGCGCCGACCACGGCGGCGATCATGAAGGCCGTCCGCCATCCCCAGATGTCGCCGACATAGGCGCCGACCGGAGCCGCACAGACCGTCGCCACCGAAACGCCGGTGAGGATGATCGACATGGCGCGCGGCATCAGCCGCATCGGAACGAGCCGCATCGCCATGGCTGCTGACATCGACCAGAAGCCACCGAGACTAATGCCAAGCATGATACGGGCGATCAGAAGAACGGGAAGCGACGACGCAAACGCGGCTACCAGATTTGACAGCACAAGCAGCACCGTCAGCGCCCACATGACCAGCCTGCGGTCCAGCCGCTTGGTGACAATGGCCATTGTCGGCGCCGCAATCGCGCCAATGACGGCGGTGGCCGTTACCGCCTGCCCTGCGGCGCCTTCGGTGATGCCGAGATCCTGCGCAAGCGGCGTCAGCAGGCTGGCAGGCAGAAATTCCGCGGTCACCAGGCCGAAGACTCCGAGCGCCAAGGAGACCACCGCCCCCCATGCGGGCTCGGATCGTTCGCCGGTTTCCGTCAGGTCGAGAACGGCGTCCATGACGCCTGTCGCGGGTTCGGTCATGAGGGATCTCCGATCTGGTTGCAGCGCAGCATCTGGCTGCAGTGCAACATAGGGAGTGACTGTCCGGAGTTTCCATGCTAGAAACACCATTATGCTTGACCGTTCGTCCAAAATCCCTGTCACCGGTGATCCGCTGACAGACATATTGCGCGGATTGCGCCTCGAAGGCGTCGATTACGGCCGTTGCGAGATGAAGGAACCCTGGGGCATCCATTTTCCGGCTCAGGCGGCGGCACGGTTTCATTTCATCGGTCGCAAAGGCTGCTGGTTGCTGCAGCCGTCCGGCGAATGGGTCGAGCTCAAGGCGGGCGACGCGGTGTTGTTGCCGCGCGGTTCAGCCCACACGCTGGCGAGCGAGCCGGGTATCGAGGCGGCGCCGATCCACGGCTATGAGGTCGAGGAGATCTGCAAGGGTGTCTATTGCATGTCGAACGACGGCGTGCCCGGCTGCCGTCCGGGCACCTTGCTGTTTTTCGGCAGCATGTATTTCAATCTCGATGGCTTGCACCCCTTGCTCGGCATGATGCCGGACGTGATGCGCGCGCATGAGTTGGAAGCCTATGAGCCAGGTATCCCGCATTTGCTGGAGGCGATGGCCCGCGAGGTGACGATGGAGCGCGTCGGCTCCGGCGGCATCCTGGCGCGGCTGGCCGATGTGCTCGCCGCGACCGTCATCCGCTCATGGGTCGAGCGCGGCTGCGGCGACTCTTCCGGATGGATCGCGGCGGTGAGGGACCGCGAGATCGGCCGGGTGCTGGCCGCGATCCATCTGGAACCGAGCCGCGACTGGACGGTGGACGCTCTGGCGAAGATGATGGGCGCCTCGCGATCAGGTTTCGCCGAGCGCTTCGCAACCATTGTCGGCGAAACACCGGCAAAGTACGTCACGCAGGTACGGATGCACCAGGCGCGGCAATGGCTGGTCCGCGACCGGCTCAAGATTTCCGTCGTCGCGGCGCGCCTCGGCTACGAATCCGACGCCTCCTTCAGCCGCGCCTTCAAGCGGGTAATCGGATCGCCGCCCAGCCATTTCCGGGCCGAGGAACAGGCGGAGATCCGCCAGGCCGGCTAAACGTTGGCCGGGTTATTGCTCGGTGATGCAGGCCGAGCCGGCGCTGCTCTTGCAATATTTGCCGGAAGCCCCGCACCTGCCATCCGAGACTTCGACAACGGTGCCGCTCAACAACAGCTTGCAGTCACTGGTGGACAGATTGACCGTGCCGTTGAGATCCTTGATCTTCTTGGCGTCGACCTTCGCACCGGCGACAACTTTCTTGGCTGCCTGCGCCTCGCTCAGATGCACCGCCGACAATCCCATACCCGCGACAAGCAGGATCGTCGCAAAGCTGCGTAACAGATTTCCCATAGCCAACCCTCCGTTTTGGGTCTCCAAATTGGGCGTGCAAAGCCCGTTTGGGACCAAAGGATCAGCCTATTCGACAAATCGGAGCATCCGCATCCCCCGTACGGGGGATGACGGGAAGACTCGAGCATTTCGCAGCCAAGTGGAATCACACGGCGTCGCACAAATGCGACTAAAATAGATAGCTAGAGCGGGATGCACGGTCAATTTGAACGCATCCCGCTCTAGCTGCAGTAAAGAGGCTTGTACTTAGCCGGCGTGACGCAGGCTTATTCCGCTGCCCTTATCGAACAGCACCACCTTGTCCGGGTTCCAGGCAAAGCGCACCGGCTGCTCTATCTGCACGTCGGTCCTGGCCGGCACAGTGGCGCGCAGCATGGCGTCGCCGACCCGCAGCGTCAGGATCTTCTCGACGCCATGGTTCTCGACGTCATGGACCCGCGCCTCGACCGGCGCGCCGGTCTCGAGATAGACGTCCTCGGGACGAATACCGAAGACGAGCGGGCGACCGTCGGTCGCCGCGCCCGTCTTGGCACCCCCCGAAGTCTTGGCACCCCCCGCAAACGGCAATTCGAAATTCAGCGGTGCCATCACCGCACGCCCGTTAACAAGCTTGCCGTCGATGAGATTCATCGGCGGCGAGCCGACGAAGCTCGCCACGTAGGTGTCGCGCGGATTATTGTAGATCTCGTACGGCGTGCCGGTCTGGACGATGCGGCCATGGTTGAGCACGCCGACCTTGTCACCCATCGACATCGCCTCGATCTGATCGTGCGTCACGAACAGGAAGGTGGCGCCGAGCTGCATCTGCAGGTTCTTCAATTCGGTGCGCAGCGCCTCGCGCAATTTGGCGTCGAGCGCCGACAACGGCTCGTCCATCAGGAATACCCGCGGCTTGCGCACGATGGCGCGGCCGATCGAGACGCGCTGCATCTCGCCGCCTGAAAGCCGGTCGGTCTTGCGGTCGAGCAGATGCTCGATCCGCAGTGTCCTGGCAGCGCGGTCGACACGATCCTTGATCTCGGCATCGGGCAACCGGCGGATCTTCGGCTTCAGCGGAAATTCGAGGTTTTCGCGCACCGTATAACGCGGATAGAGCGAATATTGCTGCAGCACCAGCGCCACGTCGCGCTCGGCCGCGCCCCAATCGGCGACATCGACGCCGTCGATAAAGACCTGGCCTTCGCTCGGTTTTTCCAGGCCGGCAATCATGCGCAGCGTCGTCGTCTTGCCGGCGCCGGTCTCGCCGAGCAGGACGAAGAACTCGCCGTCGGCGATGTCGAGGTCGAGCCCGGTCAAAGCGGTGTGGTTGCCGAATTTCTTCGAAATGTTCTTGAGCTGGATGTGGGCCATCAGAGTCTCACTCCCAGCGATTTGCCGCTCGCCGTGTCGAAGAAATGCGCCTGGCTGGGATCGATTCTGACGAAGACCCTTTCGCCGGGGCCGCCGATGAAGCCGCTCTTGGTGCGTGCACGCAGCATCTTGGAGCCGACCTTGAGGTCGACGATATCGAAGGAGCCGAGCGGCTCAACGATCTGCGTCTCCACCGGCAAGAACCCCTCGGCGGCTTCGCGGCGAACGAGAACGCCTTCCGGCCGGATGCCGAGCGCGAGCTGGCCGCCGACATGGCCGTTGAGCTTCGACAGCAAGGTGCGCGGGAATTCGAAGCCGGCGGCCGCATCGCCGACCGTGACCGAGGCCGACGAGGCTTTCTCGGTCACCGAAGCGTCGGCGACGTTCATCACCGGGCTGCCGACAAACTGCGCGACGAAAAGATTCGCCGGATGCGAATAGACCTCGTCCGGCGAGCCGACCTGCTGCAGTACGCCCTCATGCATGATGACGATGCGGTCGGCGAGGCTCATCGCCTCGATCTGGTCGTGAGTGACGTAGATGCTGGTCGAGCCCTGCTTGATGTGCAGCCGCTTGATCTCGGCCCGCATCTCCTCGCGCAGCTTGGCATCGAGCGCGCCGATCGGCTCGTCCATCAGCATCGCCTTCGGCCGCCGCACCAAGGCTCGGCCGATCGCGACGCGCTGCATGTCGCCGCCGGACAGGGCCGACGGTTTCTTGGCGAGGAGATCGCTGATCTGCAGCGTCTTGGCGACCGAGCGCACCTCGCTGTCGATCTCGGCCTTGCTCTTGCGCGTCGCCCTCAGTGGAAAGGCGATGTTCTCGTAGACGCTCATATGCGGATAGAGCGAGAACGATTGGAAGACCATGGCGATGTCGCGGTCGGCGGCCTTGAGGTGCTGGACCGGCTTGCCGTCGATGAGGATGTCGCCGCCGTCGATCGTCTCCAGTCCGGCAACGGCCCTGAGCGTCGTCGTCTTGCCGCAGCCCGACTGGCCGAGCAGCACGATGAACTCGTTATCGTCGATCTTCAGGTTGAGGTCCTTGATGACCTGGACGGCGCCGAAATATTTCTGGACGCCGCGAAGCTCGATCTGGGTCAATGCTGTGCCCCCGGGTTTGCCCCTTGCCCGGTGCCGGCCTTCTCCTCCGGCGCGATCTTGGAGGTGATGTTGAAGCCGATCAGGCCGATCAGGATGATGGTCACGCCGTAGCTGTGCAGCAGCACGTGCCATGGCTGGCAGAGCGCGATGATGCCGAGCACCATCAGCACCTGGCTGCCCGGTTCAAGATATTTCTGATTGATGTCGCGAAAACTCATTTGCGGATCGCTCCGAAGGACATGCCGCGCAAGAGGTGGTTGCGGAGCAGGAAGGTGAAGATCGCAACCGGCAGCAGGAACAGGAAGGTTCCGGCGGCAATCACCGTCCAGTCCGGCAGGCCGGCGCCGACCTGGCTGGGAATGAAAGGCGGCGCCGTCTGGGCACGGCGGCTGGTCATGATCAGTGCGAAGGCATATTCGTTCCACGCCGTGATAAAGCAGAACACGGCGGTGGCGGCGATGCCGGTGGCGGCCTCGGGCAGCACGATCTTGAAGAAGGCCTCCATGCGCGTATAGCCGTCGACGAGGGCCGCCTCCTCATACTCCTTGGGGATCTCGTCCATGAAGCCTTTCATCAGCCACACCGAGAAGGACAGGTTGAAGGCGGTGTAAAGGATGATCAGGCCGATATGGGAATCGTTGAGGCCGACCGCCCGGTACATCAGGAACATCGGAATGGCGACGACCACCGGCGGCAGCATGCGCGTCGACAGGATGAAGAACAGCAGGTCCGCCTCGCCTTTCACCTTGAAGCGCGAGAACCCATAGGCGGTGAAGGTGCCCATGCCGACGGCCAGGACGGTCGAGGTTATGGCAACGATCAGCGAGTTCATGAAACGGCTCGGATAGCCCGACCACTGCACCTGGCCCTTGCCGTCGCGCACGATCTTTTCGCCGCCATTGAAGACGACGCGCTCCCACCACGGCGCAGCCGCGTACTCCTCCGGTGATGGCGGGCTGCGCAGCTGCGAACGCTTGGTGAACAACTTGACGAAGGGCGATATCTCCGGCTGGAAAACCACCGTCGGCGGAATGGTGGTGGCGAGGTTGCGCGGCTTGAACGCCGTCGAGGCTATCCAGTAGATCGGCGCCAGGAAGATGATCGTCACCAGCAGGACGGCGACGATGGCGACCCGGTTGAAGGTGATTTCGGAAGAAGTGCGGACTGCGGCCATCTCAGCGCTCCTTCACCTTGTTGAGGTATTTGACATAGATGTTGGTGATCGCTAGCACCATGATCAGCACGATGTAGGCGAGCGCGCAGGAGCGCCCGGTCTGCCATTCCTGGAACGCCATCTTGTAGAGCCGGATCGAGATCAGCTCGGCCGTCGGCTGGCTGGTCAGGATATAGGCGAGGTCGAAGGTCTTGAACGCTTCCATGGTGCGGAAGATGACCGCGATCATCAGGATCGGCGCGACCAGCGGCAGCGTGATGCGGAAGAAGGTGTAGAACGGCCCGGCCCTGTCGATCGCGGCGGCCTCGTAGAGATGCTTGGGCACGGCCGACAGGCCGGCCAGCGACAACAGCATGACGAAGGGCGACCACATCCAGATATCGGTCAGCGCGACCGCATAGAGCGCCATTTTCGGATCCGACAGCCATTCGAAGGTGCCGAGGCCCAGCGCATAATTGATGATGCCGAAGGACGGATCGTAGAGCAGTTTCCAGAACAGGCCGACGACGGCCATAGACAGCATCATCGGCAACAACAGGAGCGTCGTCAGCAGGCCCTTGAGCGGAATGTCGCGGTTGAGCAGCATGGCCACGCCGAAGCCGACGAGCAGCTGGCCGGCGACCGAGATGATGACGTATTTTGCGGTGATGGCGAAGTTGGACCAGACATAGGGATCGCTGAGCAGGTCGCGATAGTTTTGCAGCCCGACGAAATTCGCCGCCGCGCTGGTCGAGGCGCGGAAATCGGTGAACGAATAGCCCAGCGAATAGATCAGCGGGAAGATGTTGAAGACGATCAGAAACAGGATCGTCGGGATGATGAAGAGATTGCGGATCGAAATGTCGCTTAGACCGCGAGCAGCGGCCCGCGAGGACCTGTCCAGCGTGGTGATCATCGTGGTCGCCAAGACCCTGCTCCCGGTTCAAGAATCAGAAAAATAAACGGAGGAGGCACGAACGCCCCCTCCGTGAAGGTTCATACTTATTGGCCGCGGCCGTATTTCTTGAAGGTCGCGTTCCAGTCGGCTGCCAGTGCGTCCAGCGTCTCCTTGGCGGTGCCTTCGCCGCCGATCATGTAGGGGTAGATGCGCTGGTTGAGCTGCTGCAGCAGTTCGGCATATTCCGGAACCGCCCAGAAGTCCTTGACCTTGAACATGGTCTCGTAGAACGCCTTGTTGTAGGGCGTGGCGTTCTGGAATTCCGGCGACTTGAGCACGGCGGCACTGCAGGTGTAGCCGCCAAGCGCTGCCCATTTCTTCTGGGTCTCGTCCTTGATGAACCATTCCAGGAACTTGGTCGCCTCTTCCTGCTTCTGCGAGTAGGAAACGATGGAGATGCCCTGACCGCCGAGTGCGGCGAACTGGTCCCCGTTCGGGCCGGGAGGATTGGCGAAGAAGCCGGTGTTCTTGGCGTTCGGGTTCGACGCCTCGTTGATCAGCGAGGGGAAGAACGCGAAGTAGTTCATGCTCATCGCGGCCAGGTTTTCAGTGATCGCCTGGTTGTCCTCGACGAAGAACGACTTGGCCCAGCCCGGAGGCGTGAACTTGTAGAGTTCCTTGTAGGCGTCGAGCGCCGCGATCGCCTTGTCGGAGTTGATGAAGCCGTCGACCTTGTAGGTCTTATAATCACCCAGCTCGCCGCCAAAGGAAAACAGCGCGTTTTCGAAGCCCATCGCCATCGCGTCATACGAATTGTCGGTGTAGATGGCGATGCCGTATTTTTTCTGGTCCGGCCGGTAGAAGAACTCGGCGATGTCGCGCAGCGCCTTGAAATCCTTCGGCACGTCGAGATCGTAGCCATACTTGGCCTTGAAGGCTTCCTTTTCCTTCGGATCCTCGAACCAGTCCTTGCGGTAGGACCAGCCGACGGCGTCGCCTTCAAGCGGAATGGCCCAGTACTTGCTGCTGCCGCCCGGATATTCGGCGTAGTACTTCACCGTCGCCGGTGCCATCACGTCGCCGACCTTGTGCTTGTTGAAGAAGTCGGTCAGGTCGACATAGTGGCCACCGGTCGAGCCGGCACCGAGCCATTGCGAGTCGCCGACGACCATATCATAGGCGTCGCCATGGGCGTTGAACTCGGTGAAGGCTTTGGTCTGGAAGTCGGGCCACGGTGTGGTTTCCACCGTGATTTTGACGCCGGTTTCCTTCTCGTACTCGTTGCCGAGTTCCTGCAGGTAATTGGCCGGATCCCATTCCGCCCAGAAGATTGTAAGTTCCTTTTCCTGCGCGTAGACGGACGTTCCGCAGGCTAGCACTAAGCCGATACCAGCAAGCAAGCTGGTCATTGTCTTGCGCATAATGATTTCCTCCCTTGTGCGCATTCTACCGCGTCATGCGAGCCGGCGGCGAGGCCGGCCCTGGTAGTCCTCCCGTGACGGCACCGTTCCGGTTTTTGAGCCTCCTCGTTCGACCGAAACGGATATTAGCCTTCACCCTTTGATCCGCTTTATTTGTCCTGATCTGGTATTACCAATTTCAGACGAACGTCAAGCCCTTTCTTGGACGGCGGCGGACACGCAGACAAGTTGGTTTCTGCGATATCTGCCTGTTTTCCCTGAATTTTCCTACTCCTTGATACAGAGGGGCCTTGCCTCGGCCGCTGCATCGCCAATAGTATGAGTAGGCAGGGTGCAAATCTGGTCGAACCAGATTGGCGTCATCTAGCGGCTGTCATCGGTGCGATCCCATCTCCTTCAATCATCGATTCCGTCACAGCTGCGCGTACCAGCGCGCTGGCGGCCCATTGCGCGACCGACATCATACTGCGGCTGTCCAATCCCCATATATCCTTCAGTACGATCAGCATCTCAACACCGAAGATCAATGACAGCGCCTGCGCGAGCCGCTTGAATTCGCGCGGCGGCAACCGGCCTTTGAGTGGCGCAATCGCATCTTTCAAAAGATCGACGCGATGGCCGCGCGTGAACGCCGGTTCGCCGTCAAACGTGCCTGCCTGTCGCTGCGCCCACTGGTCGAGCGACAGTTTCAGCGCCGCCTTGAACGTCGCTTCGAAGGCCTCGATGCGCGGCATGGCGGTCTCGAACAGCTCGGCCACCCGGCGCTCGGGATCGGCAGAGCTCGATTTCCAGGTAAGGATCGGTCCGAGCCCCTCATCGACCACCGCCTGCACCAGCGCCGCCTGGCTCGGAAAATACCGATAGGCGGTGGCGCGTGAGACTTCCGCCGCCTCCGCCACCTCGCTGACCGACGGCGTGGCGCCCGCCTGCATCAGCTTTGTCGCCGTCTCCAGCATCAGCCGCCTGGTGCGCGCGCGGGCCCCGCGCTCTACCCGCGGGTTCGGCCCCTGGCCGGCATCGTCGTCCGTTGCCGCTTGTTGACGTGAGACATTCATGTCAATACGATACGCGCGTCTCAAAAAATTGCAATGGCCCTTCGCGCCGTCGAATGGCCGGGCAAAGGGGCGGCAGCGTCGAACACGCCCAGGACCGGGGAAACGCGATGAAGCGCATCTATGTGGTGGGCACCGCCGACACCAAGGGCGAGGAACTCGCTTTTCTGGCCGATGCGGTCGCCGCAACCGGCGCTTCGATTGCCCGTGTCGACATCGGAACACGCGGCGCGACCGTGCCGGTCGATGTTTCGGCAGACGAGGTCGCCAGCCACCATTCAGAGGGTCGCAATGCCGTGCTCGGCGTCGACGACCACGGCACCGCAGTGGCGGCGATGGCTGCCGCCTTTGCCCGATTTGTTCAATCGCGTAGCGATATTGCCGGGATTATCGGCATCGGCGGTGGCGGCGGCACCTCGATCATCACCACAGGCATGCGCACGCTGCCGCTCGGCCTGCCCAAGATCATGGTTTCGACCTTGGCCTCCGGCGACACCGCGCCTTATGTCGACGTCTCCGACATCGTCATGATGCCGTCGGTGACCGACATGGCCGGCCTCAACCGGCTTTCCCGTGTCGTGCTCCACAATGCCGCCCAGGCGATATCAGGCATGGCGGCAAAGCCGGCGCCGCCGGCCGACGGCAGACCCTCGATAGGCCTCACCATGTTCGGCGTCACCACGCCGTGCGTGACCGCCATCGCCGACGAACTTCGTTCGACTTATGACTGTATGGTATTTCATGCCACTGGAACCGGCGGCCGCACCATGGAAAAATTGGCCGACAGCGGCTTGTTGTCCGGCGTCATCGACATCACCACGACCGAAGTCTGCGACTTGCTGTTTGGCGGCGTGCTGCCGGCGACGGACGATCGCTTTGGTGCCATCGCCCGCACCGGGCTGCCTTATGTCGGCTCGGTCGGCGCGCTCGACATGGTCAATTTCTGGGCGCCGCCAACAATTCCGGAACGCTATCGCGGCCGGCTATTCTATGAGCACAATCCAAACGTCACACTGATGCGCACCACCGCCGACGAAAGCAGAATGATCGGCGAATGGATCGGTACAAGGCTGAGCCTCTGCCAGGGTCCGGTTCGTTTCCTCATTCCGGAGAAAGGCGTGTCGGCGCTCGACATCGAAGGCGGCGCCTTCTTCGACCCTGAAGCCGATGCAGCTTTGTTCGAGGCGATCGAGCGCACCATCAAACCCGCCAAAACGCGGCGCGTTCTGCGCCTGCCGCTGCATATCAACGACCCCGAATTCGCCTGGGCCGCCACAACGGCCTTCCTCGACATCGCCAGACAGTGAGACACCAAGATATGGCCGCCATACCGCGCAAGAAAATCCTGGAGAAATTCCGCAAGATGATCGCGGACGGCGTTCCGATCGTCGGCGGCGGTGCCGGCACCGGCCTGTCGGCCAAGGCAGAGGAAGCTGGCGGCATCGACCTGATCATCATCTACAATTCCGGCCGCTACCGCATGGCCGGGCGCGGCTCGGCCGCCGGCCTGCTCGCCTATGGCAACGCCAACGAGATCGTCAAGGAGATGGCCTACGAAGTGCTGCCGGTAGTGAAGAAGACGCCGGTGCTGGCCGGCGTCAACGGCACCGATCCCTTCGTCATCATGCCGCTGCTTTTGGCCGAGTTGAAGACGATGGGCTTTTCCGGTGTGCAGAACTTTCCGACCATCGGCCTGTTCGACGGCCAGATGCGGCAGAGTTTTGAAGAAACCGGCATGGGCTTCGGGCTCGAGGTCGACATGATCGCCGAGGCTCACAAACTCGACCTGTTGACCACGCCCTACGTCTTCAATCCAGACGAGGCTCGCGCCATGACACATGCCGGCGCCGACATCGTCGTCGCCCATATGGGGGTGACCACCGGCGGTTCGATCGGTGCGACCTCGGCTAAATCGCTGGACGATTGTGTGAAGGAGATCGACGCCATTGCCGAAGCGGCACGCTCAGTGCGCGAGGATATCATCCTGCTTTGCCATGGCGGGCCGATCTCGATGCCGGACGACGCCAAATATATTCTCGAGCGCTGCAAGGGCCTGCACGGTTTCTACGGCGCGAGTTCGATGGAACGGCTGCCGGCGGAAGCTTCGATCGCCAGGCAAACGGCGGATTTCAAGGCCGTCACGTTCGGCGCTGCGTAGAAGAAGGGGTGAGACGATGACCGACAACAGCAAGGTGTTCGTATACCCAAAAGACGTCAGCGCCTTCGGCTTCGACTGGGGCAGGCTGTCGCTGACGGTCGCTCCCGAAGTGAACGGCGCGAAGCGCTTTTCCGGTGGTGTCGTCGACCTGCCGTCGGGCAAGGGCCATACGCGTCATAACCATCCGGGTGCCGAGGAGATCATTTTCGTCATCTCAGGCAATGGCGAGCAGATGGTCGAAGACGAGAAGGGCAATCCGGTCGTCGAGAAGGTCGGCCCCGGTTGCACCATCTATGTGCCGGAAAGCCGCTTCCATTCGACGCTCAATACCGGCGACGCGCCGATGCAGCTTTTCGTCGTCTATTCGCCGGCCGGGCCGGAATTGGCACTGCGCGACCTGCCGGATTTCAGGCTGCTGCCGTCAGGTGGGAATTGAGATAGACGGCGCCTAAGCCCCGCCCCTGTTCCAGCCCCTACCCCGATCGCCGAACATAATGTAACCGGCGCCGGTCACCGCCACCGTGTCCTCCAGCTTGATGAAGCCGCGCGTCGGGTGGAGCATGGTCGTCTCGACCGAAAGCACCATGTTCTTCTCCAGCGGCTTTGCGGCATAGGTGCCTTCATAGGTCACCGGATGGTTGGTCATCAGGAACGGCGCTTCGTGCGTGATCAGCCCCATGCCATGCGCGAAGAAATCGGTATAGGCCGCAACCTTGGATTTCTTCAGCACGCCTTCGGCATGAGAAATCATGTCACCGCCCAGCGTGCCCGCCTTTACCTTGGAGAAGGCCGCCTGCTGCACCGTCTCGATCTCGGCCAGCAGATCCTCGAGTTCGGCGTCAGGCTCACCCAGCACGCCCATGCGGCAAAGGTCGCCGATATAGCCGTGGTAGTTGCCGCCGGAATCGATCGACATCACCTCGCCCTTCTTCCACGTTTGCGGCGAGGCCGCGCGGTTGTGACTGGAGCCTAGCGTCAACAGGCAATATTCGAAATGCGCGCCGCGATTGGTCTCCTCGCGCCTGAGCTGTTCGATGATCTCGCTCTTGGTTGTGCCTTCGCGTGCCCAGCCGATGGTCGCCAGCATGGAATCGGTGATCAGCTCCGAAGCAATGCGCAGCTTCTCCAGCTCGGCTTCGGTTTTGATTGCTCGCATGCGCTCCAGCATGTGCGTGGCGTCGATCAGCTTGGCGTCCGGCAGCGCGTTGCGGATCAGCATATAGGCGTCGGACGGCAGGAAGGCGGGCTCGATGCCAATGCGGGCATTGCCCTTGCCGATCTTCCGCAAATGCTCGACCGCCAGGTTGGCGGCATCGAGCGTGCCCCAGCAGGCGGCATGCAGTGTCGGCGTCCAGAACGGATGGTTCTGGTGCTCGCCGCCCTCCATGCGGTTGCCGATATAGGCGGCATGCTCCGGCCCGCCTTTCTCGTAGACGACGACAGGCAGATAGCGGCTATGGCCGATCGCATCCATGGCGGCGAAGAAGATGAACTTGTAGCCGCCAAGCAGATATTGCGTGTTGTGCTTGGAGGTGGCGAGCAGCACGTCGATGCCGGCTTCCTCCATCAGCCCGTCCACCCTGGCCTGGTCGAACGGCACGCTGCCGACGACATTCTTGCCCGGAGCAACGTTCATTGTCTCTCTCCCTGAAGTGCCATGACCGACCGCACGTGGCGCCGGCCTTTCTGGTTTTAGAGCCTTGGCTCCCCTCAAATCTGCATCATTTTGCCCGGTCTGGTCCAGCCAGAATGGGTCGAGCGGGCGCCAAAAGCTCATTCCGCTACCGGCATGGTCTAATCTGGTCCGGCCAGATCAGCGCATTGGACCGCTTCCCTGTAACTGGTCCAGCGGACGGAAATTTCAAAGCCACGTGAGGATGCGCCAATTCCGTCTCTGGCGAAACCCCGGACAAGGGCCATAATCAGCTTTGCAGGATGCTCACGAGCGTCCGAGGGGTACGGCGCACCCGGCCGGGTCGCGGAGAGGACGGAGTTCGATCATGCCAGAGTTCACCATTTCCAGGCGTACGATGCTTGCGGGTTCGGCATTGCTGCTGGCCTCCACCGCCATGCCGACGATCGGCTGGGCGCAGACGCCGAAAAAGGGCGGACGACTGGTTGTCGCCGCTGATTCCGAGCCGCGCAATCTCAATCCGGCGATTGTCGCCTCGAACGGCGTCTTCTTCATCTCGAGCAAGATCGTGGAAACCTTGGCCGAGGCCTCCTTCGGCGGCAAGGACGGGCTCGAGCCACGGCTGGCGCTCAGCTGGGAAGGCGCCGCCGACGGCCTGTCGGTGACGTTCAAACTGCGCGAGGACGTCAAATGGCATGACGGGAAGCCCTTCACCTCAGCCGATGTCGCCTTCTCGGCGTTGCAGGTCTGGAAACCGCTGCAGAATCTCGGCCGCACCGTGTTCAAGGATCTGGAGGCGGTCGACACGCCGGACGAGGCGACCGCCGTGTTCAAATTCGCCAAGCCGACCCCGTTCCAGCTGATCCGCAACGCCTTGCCGGCGCTGAGCAGCGTGGTGCCCAAGCACATCTACGAGACCGGAAAGATCGAGGACAACCCGGCCAACAACGCCCCGGTCGGCACCGGACCGTTCAAATTTGCCGAATACAAGCCCGGCGAATATTACCGGCTGGAGAAGAACACCGACTATTGGGGCAAGGACGAGCCCTATCTCGATGAGATCATCTATCAGGTGCTGCCGGACCGCACGTCGGCGGCCAGCGCGCTCGAGGCCGAAGAGATCCAGCTCGCCGCCTTCTCCGCCGTGCCCCTGGCCGATCTCGACCGCATCTCCAAAGTGCCCGGCCTCAAGGTGATCACCAAAGGATACGAAGGGCTGACTTACCAACTGGTCGTCGAGATCAACCATCGCCGCAAGGAGCTGGCCGACCTGAAAGTGCGCCAGGCGATCGCTCACGCTATCGACAAGGATTTCGTCGTCAAGACGGTGTTTCTCGGCTATGCCGCCACCGCCACTGGCCCGGTGCCGAAAAACGACCCGCAATTCTACACCGCCGACGTGCCGACCTATGCTTTCGACGTCGCCAAGGCCAACGCCTTGCTCGACGAGGCCGGCTACAGCCGAGGCGATGATGGCAAGCGCTTTTCGCTGAAACTGCTGCCGGCGCCCTATTTCAACGAGACCAAGCAGTTCGGCGACTATCTTCGTCAGGCGCTCGCCGCCATCGGCATCGACGCCCAGCTGGTCAACAACGACTCTGCCGCGCATATCAAGGCGGTTTACACCGACCACGCCTTCGACCTTGCGGTCGGGCCGCCGGTGTTCCGCGGCGATCCGGCGATCTCGACCACCATCCTGGTGCAGAGCGGCATTCCCGACGGGGTGCCTTTCTCCAACCAGGGCGGCTACAAGAACGCCGATCTCGACGCTCTGATCGCCAAGGCATCGGAGACGCTTGACACCGCCGCCCGCACCGAACTCTACAAGGAGTTCCAGAGAAAAGTTGCCGCCGACCTGCCACTGATCAACGTCGCCGAATGGAGTTTCATCAGCGTCGCCCGCGATACGGTCAAGAACATCGCCAACACCCCGCGCTGGGCGGTGTCGAACTGGGCGGACACCTATTTAGAATCGTGACACATTCTGGCGGATGAAAATTCGCGCCGAAATCCGTGTGGAAACTTGGTCAAATACCGAGTTCCTTCACACCCCCCTCTGTCCTGCCGGACATCTCCCCCGCAAAGGGGGAGATTGGCTGGCCGCAACGTCGGCTTATTTGCCTGCTGCGTTGAAGATTGGCGAAATCGCTAATGACATCCGATCTCCCCCCTTGCGGGGGAGATGTCCGGCAGGACAGAGGGGGGTGGGAAGAAACACCGCATCTCCTAATTGCCACTGCGCCAAGCACCCGGCGCCGCCATGAGCCGCGCCCTCACCCTCCTTCGCCGTCGCCTCGTCGGCAGCATCTTCGTGTTGCTGATTGTCGTCATCGGCACCTTCCTGTTGCTCGAAGCCGCTCCCGGCGATGCGGTCGATGCCTACATCGTCTCGACCGGCGGCGACGCCGGCATGATCGAGCTGTTGCGTCACCGCTGGGGGCTCGACCAATCTGAGCTGACGCGGCTGGCCAATTACCTTTGGGCGCTGCTGCATCTCGACCTTGGCCAGTCCGTCACCTTTTCACGGCCGATCCGCGATGTCATCACCGAGCGCCTGCCCAACACGCTGCTGTTGATGGGCAGCGCCACCGCGCTCTCCTTCGGACTCGGCTCGGTGCTCGGCATCTATGCCGGCGCCAGACCCGGCAGCGTCCGTGATCGCTTCCTGTCTATCGGCTCGCTGGCGGTCTATGCCATACCGGGCTTCTGGCTCGGGCTGGTGCTGATCATCGTCTTTGCCGTCGACCTGCGCTGGTTTCCGATCGGCGGCATCGAGAGCATCGCCTCGGCCAGGACCGGCCTTGATCGCGCTGGCGACATCGCCCGCCATCTCGTCCTGCCGGTCTCCGCGCTCGGCTTCATTTATCTCGCGCTCTATCTGCGCATGATGCGCGCCGGCATGGCCGAGGTCTGGCGGCAGGATTTTGTCCTCGCCGCTCGCGCCAGGGGACTTTCCCGCCGTCGCGTCGTGCTCGCCCATGTCGCCCGCAACGCGCTGTTGCCGCTGGTCACCATGCTTGGCCTGCAGTCCGCGCAAATGCTGGGCGGCAGCGTCGTCATCGAAAGCGTCTTTTCGGTGCCAGGCCTTGGCCGATTGGCGCAGGAAGCGGTGGCGGCACGCGACACGCCGTTGCTGCTCGGCATCATTCTCGTCAGCGCCGTTCTGGTCGTCATCATCAACCTTCTCGTCGACATCGCCTACGCCGTCCTCGATCCGCGCGTCGGAGCCAATGAGGCCGGCGCGTGAACCCGCTTCGCCGTTTTCTCCGGACGCCGGAAGCGATCGCCGGCATTGTCATCCTGGCGGCGCTGTTTGCCGTGGCGCTTGCCGCACCTTTGTTCTTTCCCGGCGATCCGCAGGCCATTGCCGGGCCGGCATTGCTGCCACCGTTCCAGGACTGGTCGCTACCACTAGGCACCGACCGCCTCGGCCGTGACATGCTGGCCGAGCTTTTCCACGGCGCCCGCACCTCGCTGGCGGTCGGCCTGGCGGCCGCCGCCGCCGCCCTTGCCGTCGGCGCAGTGATCGGCACGCTGGCCGGCTTTGCCGGCGGCCTTATCGACGAAGTGCTGATGCGCATCACCGACGCTTTCCAGACCGTGCCAGCTTTTCTGCTGGCTTTGGCTTTCGTCAGCATCGTCGGGCCGTCGCTCGGCGTCGTCGTCGCGGCGATCGCACTGGGCGTCTGGACCGGACCGGCACGCGTGGCGCGAGCCGAAGTGCTGTCGATCCGCGAGCGCGATTTTGTAGCGGGCGCCCGCGTCATCGGCATGCATCCGCTGGAGATCGCCTTTCGCGAGGTGCTGCCCAACGCATTGCCGCCGGTACTGGCATTGTCGTCGGTGATCGTCGCCGCGGCGATTCTCACCGAAGCGGCATTGTCCTTTCTCGGCCTCGGCGACCCCAACCGCGTTACCTGGGGCGGCATGATCGCCGAAGGCCGTGCCGTGCTGCGCACCGCGCCGTTCCTGTCGATCGTTCCGGGAATAGCACTCGTGCTCACGGTGCTAGGTGTGTATCTCGCCGGCGAAGGCGTCGTCGAGACGACGGCGGTGAGGAGGGGCCTGTCGTGACGGCGCTGCTTTCGATCCGCAATCTGACGGTGACCTATCGCCGCGATGGCTCCGAGGTGACGGCACTAAAGAGTGTCAGCCTCGACATTCCCGCCGGCGAGCGCTTTGCCATCATCGGCGAGAGCGGTTCGGGCAAGAGCACGCTGGCGCTTGCCATTGCCGGGCTGCTGCCGGGTTCTGCCAGGATCGAAGGCCGCATCGATTGGCTCTTGCGCCCGCCGCCAATGTCTGGTGCCAAGACACCCCCCTCTGTCCTGCCGGACATGTCCGGCAGGACAGAGGGGGGTGCGACGGGACGTCAGCCTGCAAGTCTTCGCGACCATGCTTCAATCGGCGGCCGTGACATCGGCTTCATCTTCCAGGATCCATCGGCGAGCCTTGACCCGGTGATGCCAATTGGCAAGCAGATCGCCGAGGTCGCCTACACCCACCTCGGCCTCAATTGGCCGCAAGCCTACGCGAAGGCCCAAAACTTGCTTGAACGGGTCCGTCTGCCCGACTCCAATGCGGCTATGCATGCCTTTCCACACCAGCTTTCCGGCGGCCAGAAGCAGCGCGTCGCCATCGCCGCGGCAATCGCGTCCGGCCCGAAACTGCTGATCGCCGATGAGGCGACCAGCGCGCTGGACACCATCGTGCAGGCCGAGATCGTCGCGCTAATTCGGCAATTGGTGGCCGAGGACGGCATGACGCTGTTGTTCGTCAGCCACGACATCGCGCTGGCCGCTGAGCTGGCGGGGCGCATCGCCGTGTTCCGGAATGGCGAATTGATCGAACTCGGTGCGACGGCGCAGGTCGTCGGTGCGCCGCGGCACACTTACACTCGGGCGCTGCTTGACGCTCATCTCGGCCTCGACGCCGAGCCGCTGTTGCAGCGAACATGACCAGTCCTCTGTTCGCCGTTTCCGGCCTGACCAAACGATACCCTCGCGGCGGCAAGATCATTGCCGCGGCAGATAACGTTTCCTTCCACATCGAAGCTGGCGAGACGCTGGCGCTGGCCGGACCTTCAGGCAGCGGCAAGTCGACGATAGCCCGGCTGATGCTGCGGCTCATCGAACCCGACGCCGGCCATATCGAATTTGAAGGCAGCGACTTCCTGTCAATGAACGGCGCTGCCTTGCGCCACCGGCGCGCTCGTCTGCAGATGGTGTTTCAGGATCCGCTCGCCGCCTTGAACCCGCGCACCACGGTGGCGCGTGTGCTCGACGACCCCTTGCGCATCCATCACATTGCCTCTCGTGCCGAGCGCCCGCGCCGTATTGCCACTCTGCTGGAGCGCGTCGGCCTCAGCCCCGGTCTCGCCGGCCGCGCCATTCACGAAATCTCCGGCGGCCAACGCCAACGAGTCGCCATCGCCCGCGCCATCGCCACAAAACCGTCGCTGGTCGTGCTCGACGAGGCCGTGTCGGCGCTCGACGTTTCGGTGCGCGCGCAGATCCTGCGGCTGCTGCTTGACCTTCAGCGCGAAGAGCGCATCGCCTATCTATTCATTTCGCACGATCTCGGTGTCGTCCGTGCCATCGCTCACCGGGTCGCCATTTTGGACGCCGGGCGCATTGCCGAGAGCGGCGATGCCCGTACCGTCATCGACGCGCCGCAATCCGCGATCGGCAAGGCGCTGGTGGCGGCAGCGCCAAGACTGTCAAGGATCGAACAGGACGCATCATGACCGACGTCGAAGCCCGAGCCGAAAAACTGTCGCGCGAACTCGATTCCGCCTTCCGTAACCGCGCCGATCTCTATCGTCTGTTGCTCGACGAGCTAACCGCGGAAGTTGGCGCGGAAAAGGCTGAGGCTATCATGATCCGCACCATCGAACGGCGCGGCAAGGAGGTTGCGGCGTCGGCCTTCGCCGATTTCGGCCCGAACGACGCAACGGCGATCGGCGAGGCGTTCCTCGCCGTCAGCCCGGATGGCGGCCGCATGTATCCGACCGACGTCGAACGCGGCCAAGGCCGCATCGCCTTCAAGGTCAAGCGCTGTCCGCTGAAGGACGCTTGGGTCGAAGCTGGCGTTGGCGACAAGAAGCTCGCCACGCTCTGCCGCATCGCCGGCGCCTTCGACCGCGGCCTGTTCGAGGCCACCGGAGTGCGCTTCGACAACGTCACCTGGACGCCGGGCCACGGTTCCGGCTGCTGCCACATCGCCTTGACCAACCGGGATGCCGGCTAGAGCTGCAGTTCGAGCCATGTCGGCGAAGACGTAAAGCTCCGTCCCGTTGGGCAGCGCAGAGCCAAACAAAAACCCCCGGCGCCGCAAGGCAACCGGGGGTTTTGATGTTTGCATTGCGAGGAATTTGGTGCGGACAGGATCTGCCTCGGTGTCCCGCTGTGTCGGCTTCGTTGGTAAGTGTCCGGCCGGAGGCGTCTTTGTGGGTTCATGGCTGTGGCCTCAAACCGTAGGTTCGAGCCACGGCCCAATCAAATCACTCCGAGATTTGTCGGATTGCGGCATTCTTATTCGTCTTCAGTAGGGGAGTTCCTGGAGGTGAATTATGAGCGAATTGCCGGTGGTCAAAACGCGACTCAAAGGCAAAAACCTTACGCAGAGCATGCTGATCCCAACGGAGAACATGGTCGCAGACGAGCTCCGGGCTGCGCGACCTGGCCACTTGTCGGACCTTGCAGAGTTACGACGTAAGCTCGCGGCAAAATACGGAGCAGACGCCTGCTGCCCAGTGACTGTGCGGCGGCACTTGGTGCATATCAGTCAAGACGGCAGCGCGCCCTTTTGGCGCGTCGTAAATCCCGATCGGCCATTCGCCCGACGTATGAGAGGTGGATCGGAACACATACGCGAAAAATTGGCTCCGGAACGCTGAGTATCCTGTCGCTGCACTTCAGAGCAAACGAAAACGGCCCGCACAAGGCGGGCCGTTTTCGTACTTTGGTTGCGGGGACAGGATTTGAACCTGTGACCTTCAGGTTATGAGCCTGACGAGCTACCGGGCTGCTCCACCCCGCGTCAACTTCACGGCGACCGCCGGCCGGGCAGCCCGGGCTTTTTTGTTTGTCCGTCCTCAAGGCCTTCGGCCTTTGTGGGCGGATGGGGCGCTGCTCCACCCCGCGTCAACCCTAGAAGTAAGCCTTGGCTCACTGAATTCAAGCTTCCGCCAAATGAAAGGGCCGCTTGCGCGGCCCGGAGCCCCGTTGGCGGGCCTGTTCGTAAGGAGAAGATTAAACAACGTGCGCTTGGCAGACCTGGCAGCGACCTACTCTCCCGCGTCTTGAGACGAAGTACCATCAGCGCTGGAGCGTTTCACGGCCGAGTTCGGAATGGGATCGGGTGCAGCCGCTCCGCCATAACCACCAGGTCGGCAAAACGCACGTTGCTCGAGAAGCTGTTTTCTGTGCCATCCATCTCGGCGCAATCCAAGGATTGCCGCCAGAAATGGGCATTAGGAATGAGAACGATCAAGCCGATCGAACTATTAGTACCGGTAAGCTTCAAGCGTTGCCGCTCTTCCACACCCGGCCTATCAACGTGGTCGTCTTCCACGGTTCTCAGGGAATACTCGTTTTAAGGTGGGTTTCCCGCTTAGATGCCTTCAGCGGTTATCCCGTCCGGATATAGCTACCCTGCTATGCGGCTGGCGCCACAACAGGTCCACCAGAGATCCGTCCATCCCGGTCCTCTCGTACTAGGGACAGATCCTTTCAATATTCCTACACCCACGGCAGATAGGGACCGAACTGTCTCACGACGTTCTGAACCCAACTCACGTACCGCTTTAAATGGCGAACAGCCATACCCTTGGGACCTGCTCCAGCCCCAGGATGCGATGAGTCGACATCGAGGTGCCAAACAACCCCGTCGATATGGACTCTTGGGGGTCATCAGCCTGTTATCCCCGGCGTACCTTTTATCCGTTGAGCGATGGCCCTTCCACGCGGGACCACCGGATCACTATGACCGACTTTCGTCTCTGCTCGACTTGTCAGTCTCGCAGTCAGGCAGGCTTATGCCATTGCACTCAGCGAACGATTTCCGACCGTTCTGAGCCCACCATCGCGCGCCTCCGTTACTCTTTAGGAGGCGACCGCCCCAGTCAAACTACCCACCATACATTGTCCCGGACCCGGATAACGGGCCGCGGTTAGACATCCATAGTGATAAGGGTGGTATTTCAAGGGTGGCTCCACCTGAGCTGGCGCCCAGGTTTCAAAGCCTACCACCTATCCTACACATGCCACTACGAATGCCAATGTAAAGCTATAGTAAAGGTGCACGGGGTCTTTCCGTCTAACCGCAGGAACCCCGCATCTTCACGGGGAATTCAATTTCACTGAGTCTATGCTGGAGACAGCGGGGAAGTCGTTACGCCATTCGTGCAGGTCGGAACTTACCCGACAAGGAATTTCGCTACCTTAGGACCGTTATAGTTACGGCCGCCGTTTACTGGGGCTTCGATTCAGAGCTTGCACCCCTCCTCTTAACCTTCCAGCACCGGGCAGGCGTCAGACCCTATACGTCGTCTTGCGACTTCGCAGAGCCCTGTGTTTTTGATAAACAGTCGCTACCCCCTGGTCTGTGCCACCCTCCCATGCTTGCGCATGAAAGGGTCACGCTTCTTCCGAAGTTACGCGTGCAATTTGCCGAGTTCCTTCAGCATAGTTCTCTCAAGCGCCTTGGTATACTCTACCAGTCCACCAGTGTCGGTTTCGGGTACGGTCTATAAGGAGGAGCTATTTCCTGGAACCACGCAGCAGCCCTTTCAATCCGATAAGATTGGACTACCTCAATGATCCGTCACTTCCTCCAGGCCCACGAATATTAACGTGGTTCCCATCGTCTACGCATTTCTGCCTCGACTTAGGGGCCGGCTAACCCTGCTCAGATTAGCTTTAAGCAGGAACCCTTGGACTTTCGGCGGGGGAGTCTCTCACTCCCCTTACGTTACTCATGTCAGCATTCGCACTTCTGATACCTCCACCATCCCTCACGGGTATGGCTTCATCAGCTTACAGAACGCTCCGCTACCGCTTGCATTGCTGCAAACCCTAAGCTTCGGTGTATGGCTTTAGCCCCGTTACATTTTCGGCGCAAAGACCCTTATTTAGACCAGTGAGCTGTTACGCTTTCTTTAAATGATGGCTGCTTCTAAGCCAACATCCTGGTTGTTTTGGGATCCTCACATCCTTTCCCACTTAGCCAT